>CAYVGI010000024.1:0-13099 GCA_964451095.1 uncultured Anaerolineaceae bacterium | reverse complement strand
ATCGTCGGCAACATCATTGACAACGCCTTTAATTACACTTTACCCGGTGGTAACATCAACATAACACTAGGTGTAGATCCCAACCAGGACAGCAGCATACTATTGACTGTTGCTGACAGCGGCGTCGGCATCCCAGTGGAATTCCAAGACAAGGTCTGGGAACGGTTCGTCCGCTTCGAAGACCACGCACTGGAAATGGACATCCCCGGCACCGGGCTCGGTTTGTCAATCGTGCATGAACTGGTGAGAATGCACGGCGGGGAGGTCTGGTTTGACTCTGAAGAGAATGTCGGAACGACATTCTATGTGCGCCTACCCA
This sequence comes from uncultured Anaerolineaceae bacterium, assembly GCA_964451095.1. Classification (GTDB taxonomy): domain Bacteria; phylum Chloroflexota; class Anaerolineae; order Aggregatilineales; family Phototrophicaceae; genus DAOTTY01. Next base: position 12,780 of record CAYVGI010000024.1, on the reverse strand, counting down.
TCGAATATTCACAAGGCAACGCGACACGCTAGCCAACGACGAGACCAGGTAAAAAGCATGGCAACGATCCTGATTGCAGAAGACGAGCGTGACATTCGTGACCTCATCAAAATCACGCTCACCTACGCCGGGCATGAGGTTAGCGCTGCGAGCAACGGCGAGGAGGTCGTACAAATGGCTGCGACCGTCAAGCCAGCCTTAATCATGCTTGATGTGCGGATGCCGCGCATGAATGGCTTTGAGGCGTGCCGCGCCATTAAGGCAGACGAAGCGCTCAAGCACATTCCCGTTGTGTTTCTCTCTGCAAAGGGTATGGATGAAGAGCAGGATGAGGGCAAGCAGGCGGGTGCCATTGGCTTCATCACCAAGCCGTTCGCGCCCGACGAACTCGTGCGCCAGGTTGGTCTGATTCTGGAGCAAATCGGTGCAGCGTAAGCAACCAGCGAGCAGAGGAGCACCTCTATGAGCGCAATCGCAGTTGGAAGAGACCTAATACACTACGAAGTGCTGGGGCGCGGTGGTCGCCCGGTGGTGCTTGTGCACGGGTGGTTAGGGTCTTGGCGCTATTGGGTGCCGCTGATGCAACAACTGCACATGCGTTATCGCGTCTACGCGCTAGACCTGTTCGGCTACGGCGACTCCGAGAAAAACCCGGCACGCTACAGCGTGGAGCGGCAAGCGGAGATGCTGGAAGTCTTCATGACGGAGCTGCACATACCCAAAGCAGCGTTCATCGGTCATGGGTTGGGCGCAATGGTCGTCGCAGAGTTTGCCTTTCAGCATCAAAAGACGCGGGTGCCGCGTGCCATGCTCATCAGCACGCCACTGTTTGACACGGGCGACCTGCAACAGCGGCAACCCGTGCGCGTAAGCCGCCCCAAGCGCAACGACGATTTCTTCGCCAACGACCCCGATCGCACGATTCCCTCCAGCCGCTCGCTAGAGGCAACCATCCCCAGCGCGGGCATGATGCGAGCAGCGTTGATGGAACGGGCAGCAGCACGCAACAAAGAGATGGGCAAGATCGAAAGCCCCATCGCCACAAACCGGGGCGGCGATGTGAGAAATAATCTGCTTGCGGAGAGCCTGAACACCAACAGCCTGACCACCATGTTGGAACGCTGCTTCCGTCGTACAGAGGTTGAGTTCGACAAATTACAGCCAGATGTGGGCAAAACCGACCGAAGAATTCTCGACATCACCGTGGGCAACTACGACGCGGGGAAGATGCTCGATACCGTACAACAGCTACAACTGCCTACGGTGCTTGTGCACGGCGAAGATGATCCGCTGCTGCCCGTCCCCACAGAAGATGTGTGGGAATACGTCACCCAAGACAATGACACCACGCTGGCGATTTCCTTGCCAGGGGTTCGCCACTTCCCCATGCTGGAAAATGAGCGCTTTGGTCGCCTTGTCAACGACTTTCTACAAACACCGGACATCAGTAATCTTGAACTCCGCGAGCGCTGGCGGCGGCGCAGCCGCTAAGCGGTGCCTGCCCACCTATGACCCCGACCGCACTCATATTTGCTAACGGCGCTGCCAACGACGGCAGCTTCGTGCAGCAGGCGCTAAAGGACTGCCCAAACCCTACGGTCATCGCCGCTGATGGCGGCGCACACATGGCTCACGACCGTTTTGGGTTGCGCCCACACATCGTGATTGGCGACATGGACTCTGCCTCTGCGGAACTGCTTGCCCAACTAGAGGCGGCAGGAACCGAAATCGTTCGCTACCCCGCAGAGAAAAACGAAACCGACCTGGAACTCGCCCTGCTGTGGGCAGCAGAACACGGCGCAACCACTATCCGCGTGATAGGTGCGCTGGGCAGGCGAATCGACCAGACATTTGCCAACGTTTACCTGCTTGCGCACCCCCGCCTAGCAACATGCGATGTACGCTTCGTCGCCGGGGAACAACAGATCTGGCTAGCACGCCCCGGCACACACCAAATCAGCGGTAAGGCAGGCGATACCCTATCGCTCATCCCCATGAGCGCAGCAGTCAACGATATTGAGACCGAAAACCTGTACTATCCACTGCGTAACGAAACGTTACATGTCGGTCCGGCGCGTGGCATCAGCAATGTACTCACGCAGGACAACGCGACTGTGTCATTCGGCAGCGGTATACTGTTGTTCACGCACTTTGCCGGGCGTGCGGAGTGAACCCTGTTCGCATCTACAAGCTGGATGCCGCCAGCAAACCCGTGCTGCACTACGACGGCGTGATTGTCGATAGGGGCACAGATTGGGTCTACGTGAAGGCAGTCTTCCAAATTGATGTGGCAGATATGGGCTTTGTCCGCTTTGAACGCGGTGATGTGTTCCACGAGTGGTTCTATACCAACCGCTGGTACAACGTATTCCGCATTGAAGATGGCACAGACGGGCATTTTAAGGGCTGGTACTGCAACATCACCCGTCCAGCGACTATCACCGCGAATAGCATACGTGCCGATGACCTGGCATTAGACGTGTACGTCATGCCAGACGCCACCCTACACATCCTAGATGAAGAAGAGTTTACCGCGCTGGGGCTGCCGCCACACGAGCAGAAACAAGCGTGGGCGGCAGTTAATGAGATTCGGCGGCTTGTGGCGCAGCGTGCCGCCCCGTTCGATGCGCTAGCGAACGAAAACTAACGCTGTTCGGTGTCGCGCTCGGTTGCGTCATCCGGGTAAACTAGCATCACTGGCACGCGCACACCCTGCAAAACCTTGTGCGCCACACTGCCGAACACGAAGCGTGCAAACCCGGTATGTCCACGGGTGCACATCACGACCAAGTCCACATTCTCATTGTTGATGTAGTCGCAGATGAGGTGCGCCGTACCTGTACCCTCGATCATTTGCACCCGACAGTTGATTCCCTCAGCACGCAAGTCGTTGCGGACGCCGATGAGGTGCTGCTTTACCTGATTGCGAATCTCTTCCACCTGCACCTCTTGCCCGGCAAGCGCAATGATGTCCGAGTACTCGTGTGCCGGCGGGCGGAACACATGCAGCAGGATAATTTCCGAGCCATTGTTGCGGGCAATGTCAACCGCGTGCGGAATCGCCCGCTGCGACTTCCCCGAACCGTCTAACGGAACCACGATGGTTTTGTAACGTCCAGATGGCATATCACATCGTCTCCTTGTGAGATGTGCCTAATTAACTCTATTTTAACACAGGCGCACGCTTTAGAATGCGCGTGTTCGCATGATTATTATTGGAAATTTGCATGTCCCGAACGCAGGCGCTTTCCAACAACCAGATTGCGCGTGCAGCACTGGTTGTGTTACTGGGTTTCGTTGCCAGCGGCGCATTGGGGCTGGTGCGCACCGCAGTGATTGCCTCGGCGTTTGGCACCAGCAACGAGCTAGATGCGTTCCTGGCAGCGCAACGTGTGCCAGAGGCGTTATTTGTGCTGGTTGCGGGCGGCGCGTTGGGGTCTGCGTTTATCCCCGTATTTTCCCGCTACCTGGACGACGAAAGCGACCAAGACCATGCCTGGAAGCTTGCCAGCGCCACCGTGACCCTCTCCGCAGGGGCAGCGGGTATTCTGTCGCTGGTCGCGCTGTTGGCGGCACCGCTGTACGTCCCGCTGTACGCGCCCGCTGGCTCTGGCGAAGGGGTGCAAGCGCTCACCGTGCGCCTAACGCAAATTATGCTGCTCACGCCGTTTATCTTCAGCATTAGCGGCTTGATTATGGGCATCCTCAACGCGCACCAGATGTTCACGCTGCCGGCACTTGCGATTGGCATGAATAACGTTGGGCTGATTGTCGGCGCATTGATCTCCACAACGCTTGTGCCTGCCCCTGGCAACCTGCCAGCGATCTACTGGCTGGCATACGGTGCGGTACTCGGCGCGGTGCTGCACCTGTGCGTGCAACTACCGGGGCTGTGGCATATCCGTGCGCGGTTGCGTCCGCTGCTGGACTGGCGCATAGAAGGCGTGCGCGAGGTCATCGCACTTATGGGACCGCGTGTGCTGGGCCTGGCGGTGGTGCAAATTAACTTTCTGGTCAATGTGCGGCTCGCCCTGCCAATGGTGGAAGGTAGCGTGGTCGCGCTCACCACTGCCTGGACGCTGATGTTCTTTGCGTTGGGAGTCATCGCGCAAAGTGTGGGCACGGCGCTGTTCCCCACGCTCTCCGCACTCGCAGCAAACCAGGATTTTGACGGCTTCAAGAATCGGCTTTCCACCGCGATGCGCAGTGTATTATTTCTGTCTATCCCGGCGACCGTTGTGTTGGTGCTGCTCGGCGAACCGTTGGTGGCACTCATCGCACAGCGCGGCGCATGGACGGCGGAAAGCTCTGCGGCGACTGCCTGGGCACTGGCATTTTTCGCGTTGGGCATTGCGGGGCACAGCCTCCTAGAGGTGCTGTCACGCGCATTTTATGCCCTATCGGACACATGGACGCCCGTCTGGGTAGGGCTGCTTTCAATGATTGCCAACATCACGCTTAGCCTCGTATTTATTCAGTTTATCGGCGTGCCAGGCGACCTCGCACGCGGTCCGTTTGCCGGGCTTGCGCTTGCAAACTCCATCACGACTTTGCTAGAAGGCGCAGCACTATGGTGGCTCATGCGGCGGCGCATCGGCAGCGTGCAAGATGCCTACGTACTCGATGGCGTGTGGCGCACCCTGGCAGCTTCAGTGCTAATGGGCATCGCAATCTACACCACCTACGCTGTAGCGGGGCTAGAACGGGCTGCGCCGCTGCTCACGCTGCTGGCAGCGGGGGGCATTGGGGGGGCAGTCTTTTTTGCGGTGGCGTTGCTGCTCAGGCTAGCAGAGGCACAAACCGTTCCAGCATTGGTCTTGCGGCGCATCCGCCGCTAGGGATGCTATACTAGCCACATATTGACGACCAGATAACCTTTATTTGAAACAGGAGGGGTTGCTCCCGTGGCAGAACGAATCCGGGTTCAAGACATCGCCCAGCACGACGAAAAAGAAGTCACGCTGCAAGGTTGGGTGTACAACAAAACAGGCAAGGGCAAGCTGCACTTCGTGCAACTGCGCGACGGCACCGGCATCATACAGTGTGTAGCCTTCAAGAAAGACCTGCCAGAAGAAGACTTTGAGGCAGTCAAAACACTTACCCAGGAGTCTTCGGTGCTTATCACGGGCACCGTCCGGGCAGATGAGCGTGCCCCCGGTGTGCCCGGCGGCTACGAGGTGGGCATCAGCAAGATTGAAATCGTGCAACTAGCGGAAGACTATCCCATCACGCCGAAGGAGCACGGTACCGAGTTCCTGATGGACAACCGTCACCTGTGGCTGCGCAGCCAGCGCCAGTGGGCAATCCTGCGCATCCGCGCCACGATCATCAGCGCGATGCGCAACTGGCTGGATGATGCGGGCTACCTACTGGTGGATACTCCCATCATCACGCCAGCAGCGGGCGAGGAAACCACCACCCTGTTCGAGATCGACTACTTCGGCGAGCAGGCATACCTCGCACAAACCGGGCAGCTTTACAACGAAGCGAACATGATGGCGTTTGGTAAAGTCTACTGCTTCGGTCCGACGTTCCGTGCAGAAAAGAGCAAAACCCGTCGCCACCTGATGGAGTTCTGGATGTTGGAGCCAGAGGCGGCGTTCATGACGTTGGAAGAACTGATGGACATGGAAGAGCAAATGCTGAGCCATGTCGTGCGGGTTGTGCTAGACAAACACCAACCCGAGCTTGAAATCCTGGAACGCGACCTAGACCGCTTGGCGAACATTACTGCGCCGTTCCAGCGCATTAGCTACGATGAAGCGGTTGAGCGCTTGCAAAAGCTCGTCGCAGAGACAGACGACCCCGAACAAAAAGAACTGCTTGCCATCGAGTGGGGCGAGGACTTTGGCAGCCCGCACGAGACCGCAATTGCAGAGATGTTCGACCGTCCTGTTTTTGTCTATCATTACCCAACCGCCATCAAAGCGTTTTACATGACGCCCGTGCCAGACCGCCCGGAAGTGTGCCGCAGCGTGGACTTGCTCGCGCCGGAAGGCTACGGTGAGATCACCGGAGGCAGTGAACGCATCTGGCAGGCAGACCTCATCGAGGAGCGCATTAGCGAGATTGGCATCCCGCGTGAGGCGTATGCGTGGTACCTGCAACTGCGCCGTTTGGGCAGCGTGCCGCATGCCGGGTTTGGTATCGGTCTTGAGCGTACCGTCGCGTGGATTTGCGGGCTGCCGCACGTCCGGGAGACGATACCCTATGCACGGATGCTCAACCGGAATTACCCGTAGTGCCGTTAATAATTCCTAAAACGCTTTGGCTAGGGCACAAAAGCATTGCGCTTGAGTTGCTAAACAATGAGCTACATGGTCATAAATCACATGCAGCCAACACAGAACATTAAGATCATCCGCCAGTTTGAGGAGCTGTCTGCGAATGCGTGGGCGGCACCTTTCACGACGCTCTACGATGGGTGGGTCATCCGCTACGCTCGTGGGTACACCCGCCGCGCCAACTCCGTGATGCCGCTGTACCCTGGGGCGCTGCCCTTAGACGACAAGCTGAGCTACTGTGAGCAGTTTTTCGAAGATCGTTCGCTGTCCACGATATTCAAGATGACGACCGCTGCCCTGCCCACAAACCTAGACGATGCGCTCGCACAACTGGGTTACACCTATGGTGCGGCAACAAGTGTGCAAACCCTTGACCTCAACCGCCTTACGGTGGCGATGAATACTGGCATGGCGCAGTTGGACATCCGCTCCTACCCCAGCAAAGTGTGGATAGGTGCCTTCCAGAAGATGAATGATGTCGCCGCTATCCACCACGAGGTAAGCCGCCAGATGCTTGCGGAGCACCTTTTGCAGCCCACGCATTTTGTGCTTTTATGGGATGGCAGCGACCCCGTTGCCGTGGCAATGTTAGTTATTGAGCGGGGCTACGCGGGCATTTTCGATGTCGTCGTGAACCCGCAGCATCGCGGTAACGGCTACGGTCGCCAGATGATGCTGTACCTGCTGGCGCTCGCCCAGCAAAACGGCGCACACACGGCATACTTACAGGTCATGCAGGAAAATGAGCGAGCGCAGCGGTTGTACGAGTCGCTCGGCTTTCGTGAGGTATACTCGTACTGGTACCGACGGAAAGCACTATCCACCTGAACGGACACCAAGCACCATGCAGCTTTATCACAACGGCAAAATCTATACCATGAATCCCGCTCAGCGGACGGCTGAGTCCGTTCTTGTTGATGACAACGGGCGCATCGCGTTTGCAGGGCGTTCACAGGATGTAAACGCCCCTGCCGGCACACAAATCCACGACCTGGGCGGCGCGACAATGCTGCCAGGACTCAATGATGCCCATGTGCACATCTGGAAGTTGGGCTTGCTGCTCACACAGCAGGTGGATGTGCGCCGCAGCAAACCGAATGACTTACCCCAGCTCGCCGCCGTGCTGCGCACACACGCCGCCCAACAACCTGACGGCTGGATACTCGGACGTGGCTACGACGAAGCGAGCTTGCAGGAAGGGCAGCACCCCACACGCACATTATTGGACGCCGTAAGCGATACACGCCCGCTAGCGCTCACGCGCATCTGTGGGCACATCATGGCGCTAAACAGCGCTGCTCTCGCGCAAGCGGGCATCACAGCGGGCACACCAAACCCACCCGGCGGTGTGATCGAACGGGATGAGCACGGCGCACCCACTGGCATCCTCAAGGAGAGCGCTATGGCGCTCGTCAATCGCGTCATTCCAGCATATACCGCCGACGATATGGCGGATGCAATCGCCGCCTGTCACCAGCATCAACTAGCGCTCGGAATCACTAGCGCCACAGACCCGCTCGTTACGCCCTACCACATTGACGTTTACCGCCAACTGGAAGCTGCGGGGCGCATAGCAGTCCGCACCAACCTGCTGGCAGTGCGTCGCCTGGATGGGGGTACCGAAACGCTGCCGCTGCCGGAGCGGTACGTGAGTGATACGCTGCGGATTGACAGCGTGAAGTTCTTCGCAGACGGCGGGCTAAGTGGCGCAACCGCCGCGCTTGCGACCCACTACAAAGTCACCGGGGACAACGGCGTGCTGCGCTACGACACCGACGACCTGATGCACCTGATGACCGAAGCACACACAGCAGGCTATCGCATTGCCACGCACGCGATTGGCGACCGCGCACTTGAACAGGTCATTGGCTGCTACGAAGCGCTTTACCGGCAGCACCCCACAGACGTTCGCCACCGCATCGAGCACCTGGGACTGCCCACCGCTGAGCACATCCGGCGCGTGGCGCAGATGAACGGGATTGCCGTGCCACAAACGGTGTTCCTGCCAGCACTCGGGCGCAACTTCCGCCGCTACCTACCCGATGACCACCTGGAACGCTGCTACCCGGTGCGCTCAATCTGGGATGCGGGCATTACGGTCGCGCTCAGCTCGGATGCGCCCGTGGTGCCGGACGATAACCCGCTGCTGGGGATAAAAGCCGCCGTTGACCGGGGCGACCACGCGGGCAACCCAATTGCACCAGACGAGGCGATCACCGCAGAACAAGCGTTGTGGGCGTACACAATGGGCGGTGCTATTGCCAGCGGGGATGCTGATAATCGGGGCAGCATCGAACAGGGCAAACACGCAGATTTTGTTATCTTAGACCGTGACCCACTGGAAACGGATGTCAATGCGCTCACAGGCATCAATGTGTTGCAGACCATCATCGGTGGCGCGGTTGCCTACGAGCAGTAAACCGGGAAATTTCGACTCATGGAACCAAGACTGTTTGGCAAGTCCGCCTTTGTAACAGGGAGCGGACAGGGCATCGGGCGCGGCATCGCAGAGCAGCTTGCAGCGAACGGTGCACACGTCACGCTTGCCGAAGTGAACACAAGCACAGGGCAATCCACGGCAGCAGAACTCGCTGAGGCGGGGTATACGGTCAAGTTTGCGCACGTTGATGTTACTTCCGAGGCGAGCATCCAGCAGGGCATCACGCAGCACATTAGCAACTTTGGCTCGGTAGACATTCTGGTCAACAATGTGGGGCGCAACCAACACTACGACGCCTCCACAATGACTGTGGACGAGTGGCAGGCATCCATGAACCTGAACCTGCGCGGGGCATGGTTGTGCAGCAAACACACCCTGCCGCACATGGCACAGCAGGAGCGCGGCGTGATTATCAACATTGCCAGCGTACACGCCACCATCTCCATAGAGGGCAACTTCCCCTACAACGTCGCCAAGGCGGGCATGTTGGGGCTAACCAAAAGCCTCGCGCTCGACTGGGGGCACAAGAACATTCGTGTGGTCGCTGTCAGTCCGGGTTACGTTCGCACCCAGCCCATCCTGGACTTTTTCGAGGCGACCGGAGACCCAGCGGCAGAAGAACAACGGGTAATCGACCTGCACCCACTCAGGCGCATTGGCACACCCACCGATATTGGCAATCTAGTCGCATTCCTTGCCAGCGACGACGCCAGGTACATCACAGGGACAGAAATCGTGATCGACGGGGGCTTCACCACACGCTTTGCGGACTAGCATCGTGCAGGTCAATCCGTGATTGCATTGTGCCGTCTTGTGCTGATATGTTCATCGCCAGGGGGTAGTGCTAGAATGATGGGCTAGTTATCCCAAGCGGAGAAAGGCAATACGTTGACGGGGTTTATCTTCTCTGGTGTCGTGCTCGCACTCATCGGCGCGGGACTTATGCTCAGCGCCCTTATTCCAGAGGACGCCATGGTGGCGATTCCACTGCCTGCTGGCAATGCACGACGCATCCTGTTGCCCATCGGGGTGTTCATGCTCATGGCAGGGGTCGTGCTACCCGCCGTTGGCGTTACCACAATCGAGCCACCCACGCCCACACCCACCGCCACCCTGGAAGACACTGCCACCCCCACGTTCACGCCGTCGTTAACGCGCACACCATCTCGCACGCCGCCACCGACGATCGCTATCGTCAGCACGGCGACCCCACGCCCACCAACTCGCACACCACTGCCCCCGTCCAACACGCCGCCGGGCACACTTGCCCCGCAGCAGTCACTCAAGCGGGATAGTGGGAAGCTATAACGAGATTTGGGCTGATGGGCATAACAGGCTGAGGCTAGGTGTCCTGCGTCAGTTGTGTGCTCGCAAGCTGGAAGTAGCGCAAACTAGCCGCCATGTGCTGCACTTCGTACATCTCCAGCGTAATCGTCGGCATCACGTCAAGCTGGCGCAGGCGTGCTATCACCGCCTCGTAGTCAATGACGCCATCTGGCAGTGCGTTGTGCGTGTCTAGCTTGCCCTGCGTGTTGTTCATGTGTGTGTGCACCAACCACGGCTCAAACGTTTGCAGCCACGTTTCGAAATCGTAGTCCGGTCCAAATAGATGTGCGTGACCGACATCCAGGCAGGCACGCAGATAGGGGTGGTTCACCTCTTGCAGGATGTCTGTGATGAGGGTGGGGTCAAACTCCCACATGTTTTCAATCGTAATCAGTACACCGCGCTCTTGGGCATAGTCTGCGACCTTTCGCCAAAAGTCTACATTGCGACGGTGCCAGTCCTCACGGTAGGCAAGGCTGTGGATTGCCGCAATAAAGTTCGCGTGAAACACAACTTTCTCCGCGTTGAGCTGCGACGCAATGTGGATCACGTGCTGATAGCGCGAAAGACAAACCGCGTTGATGCGCGAGTCCGGGCTGCCGGGCGCCATGTCCATAAACGGTCCGTGCAGGGTAATAGGGGCACTCACTGGCGCAAGCAGCTCGCGGTAGGCTGCAACCGTCTTCTTCCACTCACCGTCTAGCACATGTGGGAAGGCAAACGCCATCACCTCAATTCCCAGGTCGTGCTCCAGCGCAAGCTGCACACAATCCTCTGCGTTGTTTTCATTTGCGCTCAGTAATACCGTTTCCATCGCCCACCGCCACACACAATTTTCACAATTTAGACCTCAGTCTACAAAACGAAATGACACCCAGCAACTTGCCCCACCCGTAATTAACAGCTTATTTATAAGGGTTGGGCGTGGGTTTATGCCGCCTAAACCCTACCCAAACAAAGCAGTCGCTTCTGTGGGTGTCGCTGCTTCTGTGGGTACCAACCGCCACAGTCGATACCGTTCCGCAGGAAAGCCCTTCAACTCCGCTTGGAAGCCGCCTACCCGAAAGTGACCCGTATTTTCACCCAACAGGCGCTGTACCCCTGGGTCACGATACACATCGTCGGATAGCACCATATCCCCACCGCCGGAAAGCCCCTCCAGACGCGCCGCCATGTTGATCGTCTGCCCGAAGTAATCCAGGCGCTCGTTTAACGTTACGGCAATGCACTTGCCCGCATGGATGCCAACACGCAGCGCCAACTGCTGACCTGCGGCACCCTGCTCGCGGAGCTGCTCCTGCGCCTGCAACATAGCATAAACTGCGTCGTCTGACCGCTGGAAAACTGCCATGACCGCATCGCCGATTGTCTTCACGATAGTGCCATCATGCTGGCGGATGCTCTCGCGCAGCACATCAAAGTGCTGCATAACCAGCCCAAACGCAGGCGCATCGCCCATTTCGTGAAACATCTGGGTAGAGCCGCGCAAATCGGTAAACACCACGGTGAGGCTACCAATGGAAATGTGATCGTTGGGGCGCAGCGCCTCTGACGAAAACAAATCTCGGAATACCTGTTTTGTGGTGATCTCAGCGGCGGTGACAGCGTTATCACTCCATTCCAGGTGCTCTATGACGAATAGCTGCTCCTCATCGGTGTCGTTAAGCAGGCGCGTGCGCAAATTGCCCATCAAGTCCGGCTCTGTAGGCACCCACTTGCTTAAATCGCTCGCACTCACCTCAAATTGAGCCGCGCCCGCTTGCCCTGCCCGCAGGTACTGCCCGCCCCGTTGCGTCATCGTACGCACCCGGTAGCGCCCCGGGTTCAACCGCAGTTGCAGCGTGGTCTGCTCACCCGGTGCTAGCAACTGCTGTGCTTTTATGTGTGGCGTCACCTCCGGTCCACCAACGCAGTACTCCGCCCAGGCGACCTTGCGCACAGTCGCGTTGGGTTTAAACGTGATCTCAACGGACTGCTCAAAGTTTGCTGCGTAGTCAATCTGGCAAACGTCGCAGTGCACCGTCTGCGTGATCTCATCCAGCGACGTCACACTGTCTTTGCGGTTGCGACACAGCGGGCACAGCAAGTCCCAACTCATATCCAGCAGTCCGGCGCGCGTCGCAAACAAGCACGTTTCCAGCACATCCCGCCGGGGGAGCTGCCACACATCTGCCAGCACATAGGGGCGTATTCGCATCAGGCTCATATCATCTGCCCTGTCAATGTGGTCAATTAGGTGCTCAACCACGGTAGACGACGCCCCTGCCTTAAACAGTCGGTGGCGCATCTGGCTCAGCCGCTCCTGCAAATCGAGATCGTGCGGCGCGTCTGGTTCTACGTCCTGCGTAAACGGGGGTGGGGCGAAGCTCGCCTCTCCGGTTTGGATCATCGTGTCGTAGTATTTGAACAACTCGCCAAATGCCATGTTGTTAAAGCTGCGATGCACAAGCGGACGCACCAGCAGTGTGCGCGGCATCACCCACAGTTGGTACGTCAGGTGGGTCGTGCCATCCGGCATGGGTTGCATGTCCAACTGCTGCCGCACGTAATGGAATATCCCCTGCGTGTAGTTGCGCAGCGTCCGGTAGTGGTAAGGGCGCACCCACTGGAACGGTTCTTCCACCCACTCTTGTTCTAGCCGCCCGGCAATAACCTGGCTTGCCCGCTTGCGGTTGTTCACCACGTCAGCATCGTCCAGGCGTACAATCTCAGAGAAACCAATATCGCGGT
>CAYVGI010000023.1:10897-46289 GCA_964451095.1 uncultured Anaerolineaceae bacterium | reverse complement strand
CCATGCCTCTATCATAACAAACCGCCTATTTCACGCTCTCAAGCGAAAGTCCTATGTGGTATACTGCTGTGGAAGATGATTGGTGCATCACACGTTGCATCCAAAGCTACCGCACCGGGGAACTGGCGCAATAGCTTTGAAAATTCCGCGCAATAGGTTTGAAAACCTACAACTTACACCACAAGATTGCCATTGATGCCGCCTCTACTGCACACTCTCGTACACGGATGTCTCTGGGAAGTAAGCATACCACCCGAACCAGAACGCGAGGTGACCGCCCAAACGACGCAGTTCCTGCCCGTCAGGACCGACCAGTGCGCTCTCGGTGACCATCCACACATTGCCGTCCGCGTCCGTGATCTCACGCGGGTCGTCTGTCGGCTGGAACTGGATGCCCTCGCTGGCGTAGGCACGGACTGCCGCCCCACCCGGCTCGAAGAAGTCGCGCTCGGGGGTCTCTCGTGTGACTAGCACCACATCCTCACCACCGACGGTGTCGTTCGTCACCTGCTCCGGGATGATTTCCGTTAGTGGGTATGCCTTGCGCTCCCCACCCAGGAACAGCCCGTACACCACATCCTTGTTTTCCTGGTCGGTGGTATCCTGCTGCCACACCGGGAACATGATGAAGTCCGGGTCGTTGAAGTAGTCGCCGTAGGCACCGCCGTTGGTGTAATCGCGGCGGAAGCCCGTCCGCAGGCTGAGTACGGATGTGTCCGGGTGTTCCTCAAGCCACGTTGCCCAGTCGCTGATGACCACCGGCAGAATGTCCAGTTGCGCGTCTGCACTGACCAGCGGACCGAATGCAGGCTCGCCCGTGAGTGCGTTCCAGACGGTATTCGTGTTGCGGTCGTACATCAGCTTATTGGAGCGCATGAGCATTCCGGTGCTGCCGAACTCCAGCACGGCGTCGCCCAGGTCAACGGCTTCGCCGTCCAGGTCGGTGTAGGTGAGGTCGGGCACGGTGGCATCGTAGAGTACACCGCTGCCGCACAGTGTGCAGTACGCCAGCATGATCGGCATGCCGTCAACATGACCCTTGGCACCCGTGCGCGGCGTGAGCGCGTCCTCGTCGGCGTCCAGGTCGGGTAGGGTTGTCATCACATCGTCCCAGGCGAGTGTTTCCTCGGTGACTTCATCGACCCAAACAACCGAATCCACTTGCAGCCAGCCGTTAGATGGGCACCCGGCAGACTCACCGACGACGCGCACCCAGTCGTCGCCGCTGCGCCCAATCGCGCTGAAGATCGCGGGCGCACGGAACTGGCAAACCGGGTCGGCATCGGTGTTTGCCTCATCGTAGAGCGGGGCGCTGCCGATGACATCGTTGAACATCTCGTGCCAGTTCAGCAGGCGCAGCGGGTAGGCACGGGCATCCCCGTTAATCTCCACACCGAACACCAGCTCGTCTGGCGCGGGGTAGCGGCAGTCTTCGCCGTCGATGGTGCTGCGGCAGAACTCACGCAACTGTTCGCCCTCTTCCATTGCTGCTTCGGGGCTAATCTGCGTGGCGTTCACCAGCGACGGAATGCCGTCCACGGCAACGCCACCCCACACCACCTCTGCCATGTTCACCTCGGCGGTTTCCTGCACGCCCTCCGGGAAGAACTCACGGAAGCGCGGGTCGATCAGCGTGGAAAACAGCCGCCCTTTGAACTCTGCATAGCCCGGTGGCAGGTCAATGTCCTGCTGCCCCACGTACTCAAAGTAGGCACGCCAGTCGTTGCCATAATCTTCGCCACTGAGTTCGCGCACCGCGTCGATAATCGCGGTGTTCACCGGGTTAGAACCGCGCACAAAGTAAGCAACATCCAGCAGCGGCGCGATGTAGCGGGGGTCTTCGCTGGCACCCATCGCCTCGAAAATGCGGAAGTCGGGTTCCTGGCGCTGGCGCAGGTTCAGCACCTGGTCTAACAGTTGATCGAGCGTTTGCTCGTGGTCGGTTACATCAATACCGCCTGTGATCTGCGCGTGGGTGGTAGGGCGCAGCACCAGCGTCACAGCGGCGACGAACACCGCCAACATTACAACAAGGGGAAGTCTCAACGTCATAGGGCAACCTTTGAATTTGCTAGTTTACGTGCCTAGCGTAAACTATTGCTACCCGTATTACCGTGAGCCCGCTTACGAAGTGCGCAAAATGGTGGGTTTAATTTACGCCCATGCGGCGCAGCAGGGGTGCCACGCGTTCACGCACGTTGCCCACCAGCACCGGGCCATGCCCCGAGCACAGGATATGCGGGTTCATGTCGGCAACTTTCTTGACGGACGCCTTTGCTTGTGCCCAGTCCGGGCTGGCAAAGTGGAACGGCATGGTGATGCGCCCAAAGAAGTTCATTATCACGTCGCCGCCGAACAGAATACGCTCCTCTGGCAGCCAGTAGCCCACATGCCCGTGCGTGTGCCCTGGCAGGTGCACCACCTGCAACCCCGGTATCACATCGTCAAGTGTGTCGCCGTCCATAATTTCGATGTCTACTCTGGCGGGCGCGAACTTTGCCCCACGGATGGCGGGCAGCAGCATTCGGTCAACGATGTTGAGTTCGCTGGCGTCTGGTGTGGCAACAGCCTGGTTGCCCCGGATGATGGGGGCGTCGGCTGTGTGGGCGTAGGTGGTTGCCTGGGTGCGCTGCTGCAAAGCCGCCAAGCAACCGACGTGGTCGCTGTGGGTGTGGGTGACCAGCAGGTGGTTCACGTTCGCCATAGCGAGGTTGTTGCGGTGCAGCCCGGTTTCCAGTGCCTTCAGGTGGTCTGGCGAGGCACCCATGTCGATGACGGCAAGCCCACTGCCGGTGTCCACCACGTAAAAGTTCACCGCGCCACCAAACAAATCCACGTTGTAAACCGTATCTGTTATGCGCTTCATGCGTCCTACATCTCCCCGATATTTGCCATTGCTTAGGGCAATTGTAACCACGAACCTTGCTGGCAATTCAACATTGCGTCGGTTTTAAAGTGTTTTTCGCACGATGATAACCCAATGCTTATGTCGCTTAACGCAACGCTAGTACAGGTGCGTCTGCGGTGTGCGCCAGTAGGTCGCACCGTCCTTAGTGCGATTGAGGTAACCGCGCTCGAACAGTTCACGGCGCAGCAGCGCCCAGTCCTCAAAGGTGTGCCACTGCTTGAGGATGGCGTTTACGTCGCGCTCGGTGTATTCGGTATCGGTGTCGAACTGCTCCGCGAGGTACGCCAGAATCAGGTCTTGATCTGCCTTGTTCCTGCGGGTTGCCCAGCGGCTAACGCGCCCGTCTTCGTCAAGGTAGGCGGCAAGCGGGTTTTTCTTCATAAAAGCGTGTGCTCCTTGTTCGCTAAATAGTCCGGGCTAAGCAGTCCGGGCGAGACGACTCGCCCGTACCCGTTGTATTATTTGTCCAGTGCCAGCCCATACCCCAGCGGGAACAGCGGGTCATCGCTGCTGCTGCCCAACGGAAGCTGTGTCATATCACGGATCCAGGTGTAGGGCAGCTTGCCAGTGAACGGCACATCCCCGAACAGCACATCGGCAACGCCCGCGCCCTCGGTGCCGGGCAGCCACGCGACCACGAACGCATCCGCCTGGGGCAGCACAGACTCAATAACCATCGGACGCCCGCACAGCAGTACCACCACCAGCATATCGCACTGCACCCGTACCCGGTCCACCACGCGCACATCCTGCTCGCTAATTGCCAACGATGCCCGGTCGCCCTCGCCCTCGGCGTAAGGTGCCTCTCCGATGACGGCAATCCCGATGGGGGCACGCTCTTGCTGTGGGAACATACCGCGCCCGGCGTAAACCACCTGTGTTTCCGCGCTCACCGCCTTGCGGATGCCTTCCAATATCGTTGTGCCCGGCGTGATGTCTCCGTAGACGCCCTGCCACTCAATCGACCAGCCGCCGCACTGCAAGCCCATGTCGTCTGCGCCGCGCCCGGCAACCAGAATCGTCGGCGCGTCTTTGGGCAGGGGCAGCGCGTCTTTCTCTTGCTTGAGCAGCACCAGTGACTTTTGCACCGCCTGCCGTGCAACAGCGCGGTGTGCTTCCCCGCCGAAGTCGTTTTGCAGCGCGGTGGCGTCTGGCAGCGGGTTTTCGAACAGCCC
This sequence comes from uncultured Anaerolineaceae bacterium, assembly GCA_964451095.1. Taxonomy (GTDB): domain Bacteria; phylum Chloroflexota; class Anaerolineae; order Aggregatilineales; family Phototrophicaceae; genus DAOTTY01. The sequence goes on along the minus strand of CAYVGI010000023.1, from coordinate 42,206 downwards.
AAGCTGCACCTTTGCCCGCAGGATGCGCCGTACCGCGTCGTCAATGCGTGCCTGCGGGATGTCGCCCTGTTCGACTGCCTGCGTCAGCGTCTCGATAAAGCGCACATAGTCGAACGGCACCATAATCATGTCCAGCCCGGCGTTGATGGACTGCACCACGCAGGTGTAGTAGTCCGGGCTTAGCTGGTCAATCGCCTGCCAGTCGGAGACGACAAAGCCCGCGAACCCCAGCTCGCCCTTCAGCACATCTGTGAGCAGGCGCTTGTGCCCGTGCATCTTGTCGCCGTTCCAACTGCTGTACGATGCCATCACGCTCAGTGCCCCGGCATCAATCGACGCCGGGTACGGCGACATGTGGATTTGCCGCAGGGCACTCTCGTCGATTTGCGTGTCGCCCTGGTCAATCTGCCAGCGGTCGGGCATCAGGCTTTGCCACATGATGCCCAGGTGCGGGTAGCGGTTGGTGCTGCCCCACGTCGTGCCGCCGTCCCCGACGAAGTGTTTGGCAGTTGCCAGCGCGGTGATGTGCCCGTTGGTCGCGCCTTGCAACCCGCGCACATATGCCGCGCCGAGGTTGCTCACACGCTGCGGGTCTTCGCTGTAGCCCTCGTAGGTGCGCCCCCACCGGAAGTCACGCGGGACGGACAGCGCCGGGGCGAAGTTCCAGTGCACATTGGTGGCAAGTATTTCTTTGGCGGTAATCGCGGCGATCTGCTCGACGAGGGTTTCGTCGTCTGCTGCGCCCAGCGCAATGTTGTGCGGGAACAGCACCGCCCCGTAGACGTTATTATGCCCGTGTACGGCGTCCACACCGTACACCAGCGGAATGCCCAGGCGGGTTTGCAGCGCGGCATCGGCGTATTCGCGCACCATCGCTGCCCATCCCGTGGGCGTGTTTTGTGCAGGGGTGCCGCCGCCGCCACTGAGCACGGAACCGATGGCGTAGTCGGTCACTGCCTGCGGGGTGACGCTGTTTTTCTCTGGCTGGGTCATCTGCCCGATTTTCTCCGGCAGCGTCATCTGTTGCAGCAGCGCTTCGATTTGCTCGGACTGTTCCGGTGGCAGGAATGGGGTTGGCATGTTGGGTTGTCTCCAGTGTGTGTTTAAGATAATCGTGTTTCTATAGATGCAATTGCAGATTTCAGTGAGTGGTAAACCACAGCAGCGCCTCACCGCACGTGATAGCGCCCGGCACCGCAGCTTTCCCGGATGACCAACTCGGTGCGCAAAATGTGCGTCTGCGGTTCGTGGAGCGGCGTGTCGATCATCGCCAGCAGCATCTTTACCGCGTCGGTGCCCATCTGCGTGACGGGCTGCCGCACGGTGGTCAGTTTGGGGTTGGTGGTTAGCGACGGCGGCAGGTCATCGAACGCAACCAGCGCAATATCGTCCGGCACGGTTAGCCCCGCCTCGCGCATGGCGTGCAGCGCCCCCACCCCAACCGCGTCGGACACGGCAAACACGGCGTCCGGTTGATGCGGCAGCAGCTTTTTCATTGCCCGGTAGCCGCCATCTGTAGAAAAGTCGCGCAGGAAGGCACGAAGTTGTTCAGGCGCTGCCACGTTGTGATCTTGCAATGCCCGCTGGTAGCCAGTGTAGCGCTGTGCGGCAGCTTCGTTCTTCTCGGAGCCGATAAACGCGATGCGCTGGTGCCCCAAACGAATGAGGTGCTCCGTTGCGACGTAAGCACCGCCCTCGTTGTCCGCATCCACGAAGTTCACGCCCGTGACGCCACGGAACTGCCCCACCAGCACAAACGGCAGCCCGCGCTCCTGCAAGCGCGGCAAAAACGAGGGGTCTTTCGTGTCCGCGCTGATAATCAGCCCATCGACCGACCCGGTGCCCAAAAGCCGTTGCAGCGCCTTGCGCTCTTCTTCCGCGCTGTGGAACAGAAACAGCGACAGTGTGTAGTCGTCTGCATTGCACGCGGCGGCAATCCCCTGAATGAGCCGGGGGAAGTAGGGGTCTGTAAACAGGGCGTGTGCCGTGCTGGGGATGACCAGCCCCAGAATGTGCGAGCGGTTCGACGCCAGGTTGCGGGCGGCGGTGTTCGGGTAGTAACCGTGCTCGTCGATAATTTGCTGCACGCGCTCGCGCACCTCCCGGCGGATGTTCGGGTGGTTGTTAATCACGCGGGAAACCGTCGCCCGCGAGACGCCCGCCAGCTTGCCGATGTCCTCCAGGGTGAGCCGCTTCATGCGTTTGGTACGCTGACGGTGGGCTTGCTGCTGCCGTAGGTGGCAATGTAGGTGTTGTACAGCCGCACCACATTCGCCTCTGGGTTGATGTAGTAGTCGTCCGGCGTGCCATCCAGTAGCACTGCCCGGCTGGGTGATGTGTTCACGGTGGGGTTGGTGGCAGCAAAGCGCTTAATCACCTCCGCGTGTGGCTTCAGCGATCCATCCGCGCGCACCAGCCCAAAGTGCCGCTCATGCCGAGACTCATCGCAGGGGGGTTTGTCCCACAGTTCCGGCACGTAATCGGCAAAGCACCACAACAGAGACCCGGTCGCGCCTACTTCCACCAGCTTGTGCAGCACCTGCTCTACGTACTGTGCTAAGTCGTCCTCGGACGCCATGAACTGCGCCCGGTCTTTGCCGTATGCCTGCCAGCTCCACGCCTGGGATGCCTCACCGGGCGGTGCCGTACACCCGCCCCACTCCTCCATCAGCACGGGCTTGCCACACAGCGCCCGCGTGAGTGCACACATAAACGGCACCATGTCGGCGTCCAGGTTGTTCCGCGCCCAGTCCAGGTACATCGGGTAGCCGTGCATCACCGCGACATCCGTCTGCGCATACACATCGTTCACGCGCAGGCGGTTGTCCTGTTGCAGGCTTTCTACGTGCAGCCCACACGTTACCGGGTGGTCGGGGTCAATGCTTTTGACCAGCCGCACCATGTCGCGCACCCAGCCGCCCCCGGCAACAGAGTTGTAGGGCCACGCGAACAGGTCTGGCTCGTTGCCCAGGTTCCACATCCAAATGGCAGGGTGATCTTTGTACGCTGTCACGACCGTTTTCAGCAGCAGGCGTGCCGCTCGCAGCGCGGTTTCATCGTGGAACGGGTTGCGGTAGCTGCCCGCTACTACGCCATCCCTGCTGACGACCTGGCGCGGGTTCGGGGCGGGGTAGGGCGCGTTGGGTGCTAGCAGCCACTGCGGTGCCCAGTTCGGTCCGCTCATGTGCCCGGTGAAGAACGTCACATCCAGCTTCAGGTTGTGCTCTGCCGCAATGTCGCACACCGTGCCCAGGTTCTGCAAACACAGCTGGGACACCTCATCCGGGGTGGGCTGCCAGTCGTCCCACAGCAGGAAAATCCGCACCACCGTCATGCCAAGCTCCGCGATGACGGCAAACTCCTCGCGCACCTCGCCCGCGTCAAAGTCTGACCACCAGTACATCGCCTTGCGGCGGGGCCAATAGTTCACACCCAGCACAAACGGTTGCGGGGTATCGGTTGGGTTTTCTGTCATTGTTGGGTGTCCTATTTCATCAAGCAGAAGCACAGGGATAAAATTTGAGAGCGCTCTCAAACCGCATTCTGCCCCAATTGTGATGATTTTGTCAAGCAGGTGTGCAATTTGGGGGCAGTTCCGTTCCGCTAGGGCAAACGCCCCATGCTGGCAAGCGCTAGCAAAATACCGTATCATGGCGCGACCGAACCCACCCCAGTACAACAGCAAGGATCAACCCACCCCATGTTAGAACTCGCCCATGTGACCCGCCAGTTTGGGGGGCTGCTTGCCCTGAGTGATGTGAACATGACCGTGGAACCCGGTAAAGTAACCGGACTCATCGGTCCGAACGGGGCGGGCAAAACCACGCTCATCAACTGCATCAGCGGGCTAGACCACCCTACTGAGGGCACCATCACATTTGCAGGCGAGCCGATCCACAACGCCAAGCCGCACACCATCACCCGGGCAGGCATTGCCCGCACCTACCAGAACATCCGCCTGTTCGGGGAGATGACCACCCAGCAAAACCTGCTCATCGGGCAGCACGGGCGCGGTAAATCCACGTATTTGGGGGCGCTGGTGTGGTCGCCCGGCTTCCGCGCGGAGGAGCAGGCATTCTTGCAGCGGGCAGACGACCTGCTGGCACGCTTTAACCTGACGCACGCCAAGGGGCAACTGGCCGGTAACCTGCCCTACGGCGACCAGCGCCGCCTGGAGATGGCACGCGCACTCGCCACCGACCCCCAGCTTATCCTGCTGGACGAGCCGACCGCCGGCATGAACCCGCGCGAGACCCGCGAACTGGGCGAGCAGATCATTCGCCTGCGCGACGAGGGGCTAACTGTGTTGGTTATCGAGCACGACATGGAACTCATCGGGCAGGTGTGTGATGTGGTGTATGTGCTCAGCTTCGGGCAGATTATCGCTTACGGCACACCAGACGAGGTAAAGGCGAACCCCACAGTCATCGAGGCGTATCTCGGTCAGGAAGATGAGGACGTGTCCGGCGCGGACTGATCGCGCAGTGCTTTTGCCAGGTCGATGTACTCTTGCAGCATAGGCAGTTGGTCGGTTAGCCCCAGGTCTTCGTACAGGCGCATCGCCGCCACAAAGTTGCTGATTGCCTCGGTGTAGTCGCCCAGGTTGCCATACACATTGCCCATCCCGCGCAAGATGTTCGCCTCAGTCACCGCGTCAGATAGCGATCGCGACAGCCGCAGCGCCTCCCGGTAGCTGGCGAGCGCCTGCACAAAGTAGTTCGTCTTACGTGCCTCGCCGCTTGCCGCACTGCCCAGTTCCGCGTAGATGTTGCCCAGCACCGCCAGCCACAGCGTGAGCGCGGGGTGGTCGCCAAGCTGCCGATACAGCGACGCTGCCTCCTGCAAGTGCTCTAGCGCCTGCAAAATTTGCCCCATGCTCATCAGGTTATTGCCCAGGTTGCCCAGCCGCTGTGCCAGCCCGCGCTTGTCGCGCAGGTCACGGGCAATCCGCACACTCTCAATGTGCAGCGGGTGTGCCTGGTCTGGTCGTTCCACATCATCGTAGACGAGCGCGAGATTGCTGAGCCAGATGCCACGCCCGCGCACATCACCAATCTCCTGCGCAACAACAAGCGCCTGGTTCAGCCGGGCTATTGCCTCATCGTGCCGCCCTAGCTCCCGCAGGATGTTGCCCGTGTTGCCCAGCAGACCGCCCTCGGTCACGCGGTCGTTGTGGGTTTGTGCCAGTTGCAGTGCGGTTTCCAGGTGGGCGAGCGCCTCTTCGCTCATGCCCAGGCGGTTATAGAGCAGCGCCAGGCTGCCCAGGTGACGCATCTCGGCGGGGCTATCCCCGGCGGCATGGGCGACCTGCACCAGCTTTTCCAGCGCTTGGATGGCGGAGGGGAAGTCTTGTTGTTGGATGGCGACACGCGCCGCCCGCAGCAGTTCGGTCGCGGTTTCGGTCATGGGGTGATGGTATCCTGAGCAGTTTGTTTGGCACCCCGCCGCCACAGGGCGAAGCGCAGCATGAGCAGTGCGACGAACGTGAACCCGGCAGCGCCCCACACCCACGCCAAGTCACGCGGGATGCCGGGCAGGTCGCTCGTGTGGTTCACATCCAGGCGGATGACCGTCAGTTGTTCGGCGAGGTCGGGCAGTTTGCGGGCGTCCACGTCATCAGCGTCGGTTAGCCGCGCGATGAGCGCGTCGTAGACGGCAGGTGCCCGCTTGCGGAACAGGAACAGCACCCGCAAAATCTCGCTGGTGTCCGTCACCAGGTGGGCACGCGCCCCGTATGTGCGGGTGCCCGCCTGCACGGTGGCGCACGGGTCGGCAAGCAGGTTTTGCACCCAGTGTGGGCGCTGCCCCCAGCCGCTCACCAGGTAAACCTTGGTGCCGTGCATTCGATACTCCACGGGCGTGTGGCGCGGCAAGCCACTTTTGCGCCCGCGCGTCGTCAGGATGATGATGTGCGCGGTGTTCAGCAGTTCGCCTAGCCCCAGGCGGTGCAGCAGCACCGGGGACTGCAACAGCCAGCGGATAACGCCCTTTTGCGGGTAGGGCAGCACTTCTTTGGGGCGAGCAATACGCTGGGGTTCTGGCGTGAGCAATGGAACATCTCCATCTGGGCTAAAGGCATCTCATTTTTTGGGGTAGGGTGATCGCTGCTTGTGGTGGTATGACGACCACGTTATCCCTCCCCGCTAAAAGGATAACAGACTTTGCCCGCCTACGCAGTGCCTAGCGGTGCCAACCGCGCCAGCGCAGGTGCGTTTTTAGCGTGCGCAGCAGCACGGGCAGGTTCGTCAGGTGGGCGGCGTACACGCTGAGCACGCGGCGGTTGTGTACATCCCACACCTTGAGCACACGCCCGCCCCGGTAGTCGTGCAGGTAGTAGGTGTCCAGTTGGGTGTAGGGTAGCCGCCGCCACCCGCGTATGCGAACCACCAGCCCGCGCTCGGTCACGTCGATGCCCTCGTGCCAGATGTACAGCGCAGGCAGCTTCATCGCCAGCAGTGGCACAATCAGTACCGGGTGCAGCAGCCGGGGTGTAAACCCGTTGCCGACCAGCAGCGCCCCGAACAACAGCAGCCCCGGCAGCACCCACAGCACCACAATCAGCGTGCGGTAGGGTTGGGGCAGGCGGTGGCGGCTAAGAATGTGCGTGTTTTGCATGGGTTTGGGTTCGTTATTGCGGTCGTACTTCCATTAAAGCCACACCGCCCGGTGCCGTCAAGATGTGCGTGTTATTCGCCCGGCATCGGTGCGCCCATTTGCCTCAAGATGTTTATGATGTCTCCGTTGGGCACCTGCTGGAAAACCAACTGCACAATCAAATTGTCCTGCACGGTGAATATCCAGTCGAACGCGGTAAAGGTGATGGGTTTACCAGTCGGCTCCACCACCGGGTAGCCCGGCGCTGGGAACGCAAACGTGCCCGTGTGGGTGCCGTGTGCGCCCACATTCACTGTCACCTCGCTGCCGTTCGTGCGCCAGTTGTCGAATGCGTATTGAAAGTCCGGCATGCCCGTGTGCACTGCTGCAACAACACTAAGATAGTGCTGCTTTTGCAACTCAACATCTGGCTCCGGGCGGTAGACCATATTGTCGGCAAGGCGCTGTGCCATGCCGTCTGCATCGTGTTCAGCGAGTGCGTCTAGGAACTGCTGGACAATATCTTGAGCGTTCATGTAGGGGTGTGTCTTTCTCAGCGTGTGCTGTGATGGAAGAAGGTCATGTGCTGCGAGCAAGTACTCGCACCGCTAAAATTAGGCTAGTGCAAATTCGTATTTGTGGTCAAGCGACTAACAACATTCCAGCAAGTGGCTAATGGTGCCTTCGGTTGTTTACCCTGCCGGGGGCGCGGTGTTATAATCGGGTGCAATCACCTGTTACGCGAACCAAGAGGCGCCCTGTGCCCATCATCCGCGAAAGCGAACTGGACATCATCAGCCACAGCGCGGAGCAAACCGCCCGCCTGGGTGCCCGGCTGGGGCAGCTTTTGCAACCCGGCGACGTAATTTGCCTCTCCGGGGACATGGGTGCGGGCAAAACGGTGTTTGCCACGGGTATTGGGCGCGGCTGGGGTGCCCGTCACGCGCTCACCAGCCCGACGTTCACGCTGGTGCACGAGCACCGCCGCACCGATGGGCAGCGCCTGTATCACCTGGACTGCTACCGCCTGCAAAGCGGGGACGACGTGGACAGCATCGGCTTTGACGACATTTTGGACAGCAACGGCGTGATGCTGATTGAATGGGCAGAGCGCATCATGGACGCGCTGCCCAAAGACCGCCTGTGGCTGGAACTGCGCGTGATCGAAGCGACGCGCCGCAACCTGCTGCTGGAAGGCACCGGCACCCGCTACGAACAACTCGTCACCGAATTCCGGGCGCGAACGTTCGGCGGTTAAGCTAGTGGCACAGCACACCACTGTGCCTCCACCCACCACACCAAGGACACTCATGCTGCTTGCAATCGACACCGCCACCCGTATGCTCAGCCTCGCCGTGCGCGATGAACACACCCTACTGGCAGAGCAAACCTGGCAGGCACCCAACAACCACACAGAACTGCTCGCCCCGGCAATCGAAATGGTGCTGCAACGGGCGGGCGCTGCCATGGATGCCGTCACCGCCATTGCCGTCGTCACCGGACCGGGGTCTTACACAGGGGTGCGGATTGGTGTCTCCATGGCGAAGGGGCTGGCAGCGGCACGTAAGCTGCCGCTTGTGGGCGTTACCACACTGGATGCGGTCGCTGCCGGGCAGCCCAAGTACGAAGGCACGCTGGTGGTGGTGGTGCGTGCCGGGCGCGGGCGCGTGATTGCCGGGCGCTACCGCTGGAACTATGCCCGCTGGGTGCAGCGCGGCGAACCGCGCCTGCTGCCGTGGGAGGAACTGTACGAGACAATTGACGGGCGGGCGACTATCGCCGGGGAGATTGACCAGCGCGGGCAAGAGGCGTACCAGCAGCTTGCAGGCGAACTGACCACCGCCGACCGCCGCGTCGAGTTTGCCCCGGCAGCGTTTAGCCTGCGGCGGGCGGGCTTCGTGGCGGAAGTCGCCTGGGAGCAACTGCGCGACGCCACCCCGGATGACTTCGCAGCGGTCACCGTCGTGCCTGTGTACATGAACAGCTTGAACGACTAACGCAGCGCAGCCCCACGGAGCAAACGCCTAGCCATGCCGTCGATTGTCAGCTACCAGATGCGCCACATGCGCCTGACGGACATCCCGCATATTCTGGTGATCGACCAGCAGTCGTTTTCTATTCCCTGGGCGGCGAGTTCCTACGCCCGCGAGGTCAGCTATTCCACGCACAGCCACATGGTCGTCATCCAGCGGACGGAAACCGTGCCCGCCCCCAATGCGTTCGCGTCTGCGTGGCGCTGGATGACCGGGGAGACTACCGTGCACAACACGGTATTGGCATACGGCGGGCTGTGGCTTTTCGGCGCGGAGGCACACATCAGCACGATTGCCAGCCACCCACGCTACCGGGGGCAGGGTTGGGGAGAAATGGGGCTGATGGCAATGCTGCGGCGGGCGATCTTGCTGAAGGCGACGGAGGTTTCGCTAGAGGTGCGTGTGAGCAACACGCGGGCACAGGCGCTATATCGCAAGTATGGGTTTCATCAGCACGGGGTGAAGCGTGGTTACTACTACGACAACAACGAAGACGCCTACGACATGCGCCTGGATGTTACGCTGCCGCCGCACAAAGCATTTATCGAGGAGCGCTACCGCGCCTATTGCGCCCGCTACGCCTTCGAGGACGCGTTCACAGCGGTGCCCAAGCCCTAGTCTTGCTCGTTCGCTCGTTTTGCCGTCAGGGGGGTGCTGGCAGCGATGAGAGATTGCGCCTCGTCCATGGTATCCACAAAGTGGTACTGCGTGCCGTTGTCCCGAATTTCCTCGTAGACCTGTTCTGCCATCCGCATGAAAACCTTCAGCACACGCGGCGCATTGACGAGTATGGTGACACATGATGGGCTGTCATTGTCTAGCAGGAACGTTTTTACCGCCGGGACTGACCACGGCTGCGGCACATTGATTCGGTCGCTAAAGTCGTAGAGCAGGTAGGGGCAGGTTTCCATGCGGGCGGCAACCTGCTGGAAGTAGCGCAGGCTGTCCGCAAGTTGCTCCCAACTCTGCCATGCCTCCACGCGGCACACCACCACACCATTGCCTGCCTGTACACACCAGAAGCCGTTCGTCATCACTGTTGCCCGCTTGTTCATGAAGAAAGAAATGTTGTTATCATGTTACCCGCAATAGTGGGTTTCACCAACGGTTCTTTCAACATTTCTTAACACTGCATGGTGGCTAGACGGTGGTTTTTTCCGCGGTGTCATCAGTTAGCAGGCGGATGGGCGCGACGCGCTCCGGGTGGCGGGCGGTGATGCCCTCGAAAAAGGGGCGCATGTGCTCAATGTCGGCGTGGATGTCGCCCGTGGGATACAGCACGGGCGCGATGATGGCACGCTTGCGGGCGAAGTCTGCGCTGGCGGGCACAATGGGGATGTTCGTCTTCTGCGCGACGTAATAAAAGCCGGGTTTCCAGCCGTCGCTGTAGCTGCGGGTGCCGCTGGGTGCGATGAGCAGCACGAAGTCGTCGTTGCTGCGCACCGCCTTAATGATGGTCTTCAGCGCGGCAAGCGGCGCATCTCGGTCAATGTAAATGGCACCCATCCAACGCAAAAGCCGCCCGACCACGAACCAGCTTTCGATTTCTTTTTTAGTGACAAAGCGGACCTGCCGCCGCACCTTGCACGCCCAATAGAACACCACCATCAGGTCGGTGTTGGAGGTGTGCGGCTCGGTAAGCAGCACGAACTTACGCGCCTCCGGTTGCCAGTCGCCCTCCACGCGCCAGCCGAACAGCCGCTCCATTAGCCAGATGTAGGTGGGGGCGATGATGTTCAAGACCAGCCAGTTCCCCAGCGTTTTCATGCGTTTGTATGTCCTGTTTTGTTAAGGGTTGCGGGCGGTTCAGCCGCCGAACTCACGCCAGTAGTCAACCAGTGAGTCGCGGGCGTGCTCATACATTTCTTGCTCCACAGATGTGAGCACAGCAGGTGACACATGCGCCCACAGCTCACGCTGCATCCAGTCGGCATCATCAACCAGCTCCCGCAGTTGTTCGGGTTCTCTGTCCACCCGCCCGCCGAAAATCTCTAGCGTTTTGCTGCTGCCGCCAGGCACAATCTGCTGTCCGATGAGCTGCTGCCAGTCCACCAGCACATCCTGCGGGATGAACGGCAGCCAGTCTGTAGGGGCAGCACGTTGCAGCGCGTCCGGTGCCCATGCAGGGATGCGCAGCGCGTCTCGGTCGTCCATGTCAATCAGCAGCAGGTGCAGCACAAAAAAGCGCTCTTTAATGCCATCGCCCCAGTCCCCGTTAGCGAAGTGCGGTGCCAGCATGTCCACCGTCCACACCTCGTCCATTGCCAGGTGCGCCACATACCCGGCAAGGAACGCCCGGTGCGCGACGCCCTGGGGTGGGGCAAGCTGCGGGTGCTCGTCCAGCATAATGCGCCACGGTGCCTTGTCAAACGGGCGCATGTACGAGTAGAAGTGCGTCGCCAAACGCGGGTCTTCGGCGTCTGGGCGGGCATCCGGCGCGACCGACCCCAGCACAAACGCCGGGCGCTGCTCGGCAAGTGCCTCGCGCACATCGGGCGGCACGTCCGGGTCGGTAAGCAGGTGTGAGATGGCAACCATATGGCTGAACGGTGTGGGCATAGGGTATTCCAGCAACAAACAGACGCAGCTAATGATAGCGTGCCGCCGGGACGAGGCAAAGAGTGTGCGTTGCGTGCAAACAAGGCAATGTTTTCTATCAAGTGCCTGTAAATTCTTGCAGGGTCTTGGCGGGCACCTGACCGAGCAAGTTGAACCACGAACGATGCTGTTCTGGTACGAGCCGCACCCCCGTATACGGTTGATCTTGCTCGCCGCTGAGTACATCCGTCAGGTGTGCGGTTTGTAGGGTGGAACGTGCTCATGCAGCGCCAAAGCACTTAGCTGTGGCAGAATTTCCTGAGATCTTATTGCGGTGAGTAGCCGCGCCGTACGCCTACTGATGGATAGTGGGGCGTGATAGACGAGTTGAAGCAGGTCATGAGCTGCCGCATCACGATCTTTCCATGCGAATTGTTGTGGGGTGTTGTTCACGTGTACAGCACGCTAAGCGGTGCTGGCGCTTTGATAATTATGTTTTTTTGGCGCACAGGGGTAGCTGCGTGCTACCCCCTGTTGCGATCTTGCATTAGCGCATCGGGCGCAGCCCAAACTGGTAGGTGCGCGGGCGCACCGTGCGGACTGCCTGTGCTGTTGGGCGATATGCCGGGTTATACCACACAATCGCCACGCCGTAGCCCAGCGTGCCCTCTGCTGCCTCGTCCAAATAGTTCGGGATGACGTTGTGTACCTTAAATCCCTTGTGCAACTGCTTGGAGAGGTTTGTGTCGAAGCGCAGCCCGGCGGCAACTTGCCGCACATACTCACCAGGGGTGAGGTAGCTGGCGGTTTGATAGTCGATAATCGCACTGCCGGCGACCATCCCACACAGGTTCAGTTGGCGCAGCACGTCAAAGCGTGCGTCCATGAGCTTGCTGCCCACACCACGACCGCGATAATCCGGGTGAACACAGGATTCCACACCGTACATCCACGCGCCGTTGGGTTTGTGGGTGGTCAGTCAACCGTAGTCGGTAGTGGTCGTCCAGGGTTCTAGGAAGGGTTGTGCAGGGTCGAAGTCGATTCGCATTGCCGTTGTCATGCCGATCACCTTATCGGTGGTGGTATCGACGGCAACGAATTGCCCTTCTGGGAAGATAGCGAGGTGGCTGAGTGCCTTCTCTGCGGAGACCATATCGTCCCACTCTTGTGGGTCTGCCTGGTAAGCCTCTGCTTGTAACTGTTCGATACCAGCGGCATACTTCGCCGCGCTGGGTACTACGATGATACTGGCAGGCTCACTGTCGTTTTTGCTGCGGGTCATGCTTGTTCGGCGACTTTACGCCTTACTCCTTGGGTTTGTTTTTCCGAATTGCTCCGGTGCATTTTTGTGCCCCAACGGGCACGCAGCTGACGCCCCCAACTGCCGCGCAGGTTTCCCCACGCATTCTACACGGGAGAGTATACCACAATCCGTCAAGGGGACATTGTGAAAAACGTAAAATTGGCACACGACCCGTTTTGTAGATTTTTGTATATTCGCATAAGGCACATGCCCCACAACACGTTAAGCAAGCGTTTCCCCCACATCTGCGCAAAGTGCGCTATGATTATGGGTCGAAGCTGGCAAACAAATAGTGGGGACAACCGCATGGCGGGCATCACCCTACCCAACCGAACCGTACGCACCGAGGGCATCCGCCCCGTAAACCTGCAAACCGACCTGGGCGACCTCGCCGACCTCATCGAAGCGGCGTTCGCCAACACCATGGACGCGGGCGGGCGCGCCGCCATCCGCGAGATGCGCCAGCTCAGCCGCATTGGTGCTGGGCTGGGCGTGCTCTCCCGGTTAAGTGACCTGGCACAGGGCATGAGCATGGGCTATGTGTGGGTGGTGGACGGGCGCATCGTGGGCAATGTGTCCGTTTACCCGGCGGATTTGCCACGGGACATGGGCAAGGGCTGGATTATCGCCAATGTCGCCGTTTACCCGGAGTACCAGGGGCGCGGCATTGCCAGCCGCCTGATGGACGCCAGCATGAACATGATTCGCTCCCGCAGCAGCGGCATGGCGATTTTACAGGTGGACGACGACAACACGATTGCCCGGCACATGTATCGCAAAATGGGCTTTGTGGAAGAAGGCACCTGGACGCAGTGGCGGCGCAGCTACTATCGTGCGACGGAGACCGAGGCTCCGCCTAGTGACCTGCCGCGCATCAAGCAGCGCCGCCTGGGGGACGCCCCCTACGAGCTGGCACTCGCGCAACAGGTGCGCCCACAGTCGCAGGGCGGCATGGACTGGCTGCGCCCCACGCACATGGATACCTTTCGGCTGTCACTGGTCAAGCGGGTGGGGAACTGGCTCAACCTGCGCGACATTCAACGGCTCGTCATCCGCGTGCCAGAACACGACCCGGTGCCCCCGGCGCTGCTGCACGAAGACCCCGGGGCGCTGCTCGGCTGGCTGCAAATCGAGACGGCATTCGGTGTCAACAGCCGCCAACTGACGTTTATGGCGCACCCCGGTTACGTGGAGTCATGTGCGCAAGCGTTGATCGGGCTGGCGGTGCGGCGCTTTGGTCACGAAGGGCTAAACATCCACCACCCCAAAGACGATGTGGCGGTCAGCCGGGTGCTGCGGCGGCTGCACTTCAACCCCACGCGCACCGTAGTGCATATGCGCTGCGATGTGCGGTAGGGGCGGCGCGGGGGGGTCGCAGCGGCGAGATTGAACACGCCCTACCCCTAACCGCCAACAGCAAAACGCCAAATACCAACAACCAAGCAAAGCGAGGGACACATGAGCGCAACCGTTCTGCTGGTAGACGACGAACAACACATCATTGACCTGGCACGGATGTACCTGGAACAGGATGGCTACACGGTCATCAGCGCGATGGACGGTGCCCACGCCCTGGAACGCATCTTTGACGACGACCCGGCGCTGGTTGTGCTCGACCTGATGCTGCCGGAGATCGACGGCTGGGAGGTGTGCAAGCAGGTGCGTGCCCGCTCCGATGTGCCGATTATCATGGTCACCGCTCGCAGCGATGACGTAGACAGGATCGTCGGGTTAGAACTGGGCGCGGACGACTACCTCACCAAGCCGTTCAACCCGCGTGAACTGGTGGCGCGGGTGCGGGCGATCCTGCGCCGCGTAGAGCGTCCTCAGCGTGGCAGCAGCGATGAAGACCATGGTGCGGTGCAGCACGGCAACCTGAGCATCCACCCAGAGCAGCGCACCGTGACCGTTGCGGGCAAAACAGTTGACCTGCGCATGAAAGAGTTCGACCTGCTGCTCACGTTTGCGCAAAACCCGCGCATTGTGTTCAGCCGGGAGAAGCTGCTGAACGTGGTGTGGGGCTACGACTTCGCCGGGGAGACGCGCACAGTGGATATGCACGTCGCGCACCTGCGCCACAAGCTCGATGGCATGACGCCCACTATTGAGACGGTGTGGGGTGTGGGCTACAAGCTGGAGGTCGATTAATGCTAAGCGGGATTCGTGGGCGGCTGCTGCTCTCGTACGTGCTAGTGCTGCTGGTGACGCTGTCTGCGATGACGGGCGCGTTTGTGTTGTTCCTCAGCTCGCGCCCGGCTATCTCCGACGAACAAGTCATCGCACGACTTGCCCGCTTTGCCGCAGACGAGGTAAACCGAAGCCCCGTGCGTTCACTGGTCGCGCCATTGCTGCGCGACGACCCGACCCTGGACGACTTCCCATATGCACAAACCGCAGAAGAAGCGGGAGTGCGTTTGCTCCTGGTACAGGGGGCACCACGCGGGGGCATCACTATCATCGAAGACAGCGCGGGACGGTATGCGCCGGGCGATGTGCCAGAATTGCTACAGCGCCAACCGATACAACTGCGCGAGGTTGAACAGGCAGAACCGGGCATTGTGTCGCGTGGGGTCTTCCGGGAGGGTGACGAAAACTGGGTGTTTCTCGCCTTCCAGCCCACGCAGCCGCGTGAGCGCACACGCCGTGGTGGCAACGCGCCAACACCGGGTAGCAACGCGCTCATCTTCGCCAGCACCCACCCGAACACCCCCCTGCTCACGGCATTGCAGCAGTTTGGCAACAACCTGGGCATTCCGCTGTTGCAGGCAGCGGGGGTGGGGCTTCTGGTGGCAGGGGTGATGTCCGTCCTTATCACGCGCACGATTGCCCAACCGCTGCGGCGCTTGGCGGGTGCTGCCGCTGCCGTCGCGGATGGCGACTACGGGCACAGCGTGCCCCAGCAGGGTCCCCGCGAAATCCAGGAGGTGGCGCGGGCATTCAACAGCATGAGCAAACAGGTGAAGCTGAACAACCAGGCACAGCGCGAACTGCTGGAAAACGTGTCGCACGACCTCAAAACACCGCTCACGTCCATCCAGGGCTTTTCCCAGGCAATTGTCGACGGTGCCGCACAAGACCCGGCAAAAGCTGCCGCCGTCTTGTTCTACGAGGCGGGGCGGCTGACGCGGCTGGTGGAGCAGCTCACCGAGCTGGCGCGGCTGAAGGCGGGGCGGCTCACGATGCGCCAGGATGAGCTTGACGTGGGTGAGGTGGTCTCCGCGCTGGCACAGAAAATCGACGTGGTCGCGCAGAAGAAGGGCATCCAGCTTCACACAAATGTGGTGCCCACACCATCCATCACCGGGGACGGTGATCAGCTGGCACAGGTGATTACCAACCTGCTCTCCAATGCCGTGAAGTACACGCCGGAGGGTGGGCAGGTGCTCGCCGCCGTGCAACCGAACGGCAACGGCGTCAATATCACCGTGCGCGACACCGGCGTGGGCATTTCCGAGGAAGACCTGTCCCGTGTGTTCGAACGCTTCTACCAGGTGAACAAGTCTCGCGGGCATGGGCACGGGCTGGGGCTTGCCATCACCCAGGAGATTGTCGAAGCACATGGCGGCAAGATCAGCGTGTCCAGTGAGGGGGCAGGCAAGGGCAGCACGTTCACGGTGTGGTTGCCGTCTGCGAGTTGAGTGCACTTCCAGCTAAGGGAACCCTATGGCGCTGACCGGATTTTTCAGTCCAACCCCCAACCGCTTCCCTGTAACGGGCTGGTGGCATCAACCAGACTTCCGGCGGGCGTTGATTGCCTCACAGGTGTTGGCGTTGTGGTGGTGGGGGGTGGGCATCATCCTGCGGGAACTTGGCGTGTTTGTTTGGGCAGACCAAGAAATCTTCTTTCGCCCCGTCGTAGATAACTTTTTCCATCCCTACAACGTGGCGGTGGTCATGCCCCCCTGGATGGTCGTGTTCCTGGCGCCCTTTCGCTTTGTACCACTGCTGGCGAGCACACTGTTACAAACGGCGCTGTTTTTTGCAATCTTCACTGCTGTCATCTTTAAGTTCGGCGGGCGCATGGGGGCTACGCTTATCGTGCTCACGTCCTACATAGCAATGGATGCCATCATCCAGATGAACCTGGAGTGGGTAGTGCTGCTGGGGTTACTGGTGCCGCTGCGCTGGAGTGCACCCATGCTGGCGATCAAACCACACATCGCGTTTGGCTACTATTTCGGCTTTCCGTGGCGGCGCTGGGTTCCCGTGGCGGTGGTGGGTGCTGCTGTCTTCTTGATTTCGCTGGTGGTGTGGTGGCTGTGGCCACTGGACTTTGTTGCAATGCTCCAGGTGTGGGAAGACCATGTCACGCGCGTCTATAACGCAGCGCCTTCCGGTTGGATGACGCCATTTGTATCGGTGCCGATTGGCATTGCGCTGGCGATTTGGGCGTACCGCCGCCAAGACCCGCTGCTAGGGATTATGTCCGGGGTGTTTATCACACCCTATATCGCTTTCTACTCCCTGGTGATCCCGTTCGCCATGCTCGCGATTCGGCTGCCCAAGATTGCCCTGGTCATCAGCGTAATGATCTGGGTCATCATCGGCGGGTATGGCGCCTATCTCATTATCCTGTACCAGCAGGTGGCTGGCGGATAGGTCAGGCATTCCCACCGCTACCATCACTGCCTACTTAGCACGCATGGCATGGGCGCAACAAAAGCAGCAGAAACAAAAAACCGCCACAGGTGGCGGTGTTGAGTGTGCTGGGGAGGTAGGACTCGAACCTACAATCTTCGGTTCCAAAGACCGCTGCCTTGCCATTTGGCCACTCCCCAATATTGCTGTTTATGATGCCATAACGTGCCAGGGCAGGCAAGGGAGGATGGCATTAGCGTTTGATAGGCGCCACCCCCCTGCCAAAACCTACCACACAATGACCCCAAACGGCTTTCCAACCAGATTACAAGCACCCCTAAATAGAACAAATATTCGCGGCTGTGGTAGGATAACAACCCGAACGTTTGATCGCTGTAACAACGAAAAGGATTTCCTAATGCAAAACATGGACACCACCCGCCGGGTGTACTGCTTCATCTGGCGGTACACCCACACTCAACGGATGCCGCCAACCCAGCGCGAGATCGCCGATGCGTGCCACATCGCCACCAGCACCGTCACCCGTCACCTGGATCGGCTGCAAATCCTGGGGTACATCCATCGTGTGGAGAGCACCAAGCGCGGGCTTATCGTCACCGATAAAGACCCGCTAGAGTGCCCCGACGATGTGCTTGATGTGCTCGACGCGCCCGAAGACTGAACATCAGTGCGAATTACCAAGCGCAAGGAGGCAAGCACATGCCCTACACACCAGCACAAAAACAGCACGCACTGGCACGGCTGCGTGCCAATGACAACGACATCACCTGCACCAGCGACGAAACGGGGATTTCCGCCAGTACGCTGCGCCGCTGGCGCGATGCTACTGATAATGACGGTGAACCCACCGCGCCCGCAGATGTGCTCACACAGCTAGAGGCACACATGGCACGCGATGCGCTGACGCTAGCGGAAACACTGCTGCAAGACGAACAAGCTGCGCCGCTGAACCAGCGGGCAAGTGCGCTGGGGATGCTGGTGGATCGGCTGTTGAAGCTGGACGCGCTGCGCAGCACCGACGCTGAGGGCAGCCCGCCGACGATTGAAATCGTTTACCGGGACGCGGACGGCACCCGCCATGCCCAACCGAGATGGCTGCGCGAGGGCACCGACGATGCGACCCACAACGATTGATTTGCCCGCGCCGCACCCGGCACAGCAGCAGATATTGCGCTCACGGGCACGGTACCGGGTGGTGGCGTGCGGGCGGCGCTTCGGCAAGACGGAAACGGGCAAGATTGCCATCACAGAGCAGGCGCTGCGCGGGGCGGCGTGCTGGTGGCTGGCGCCCACCTACCAGATGGCGAGCGATGTGTGGCGCGACCTGCGCCGGGTGTTCATCGGCGTGCCAGGTGCAGCGGTCACAGCGGCAGAGCGACGGATTGACCTGCCGGGCGGCGGTTTTGTGGCGGTGCGCAGCACGCACCTGCCGGACAACCTGCGTGGTGCCGGGCTGGACTTCGCGGTACTTGATGAGGCGGCGTTCATGGAGCCGGGTGTTTGGGCAGAGGTGGTGCGCCCTATGCTGCTGGAGCGGCGCGGGGCGGCGTTGTTCCTCAGTACACCGTTTGGGCGCAACTGGTTCTGGCAGGTGTACCAACTGGGGCAAGACCCGGCAGAACCCGACTGGCAGGCGTTCCACTACACCAGCACCGCCAACCCGCTCGTCAGCGCAGCGGAGTTTGCGGCAATCCAGCGCACCACACCAGAGCGCGTGTTCCGGGAGGAGTACCTGGCAGAGTTTATTGAGGACGCCGGGCAGGTGTTCCGGGGCATTCAAGAGGCAGCGACCGCGCCACTCAATCTGCCGCGCAGTGACGACCACCGCTACGTAATGGGCGTAGACTGGGGGCGCGACGGTGACTACACCGCCATTGCCGTGCTGGACGCGACGACAGCGCAGTTGGTGGCGCTGGAACGGTTCACGGGGGTGGGCTATGCGTTGCAGCGGGGCCGGCTCGCCGCCCTGTGCGAGCGGTGGCGTCCGGGGGTCATCTGGGCGGAGGCGAACAGCATTGGCAGTGTGAACATTGAGGAGCTACAGCGGGCAGGGCTGCCCGTGCGCCCTTTCACCACGACGGCACGCAGCAAACCGCCGCTAATTGAGTCCCTGGCACTGGCGATTGAGCGCGGCGACGTCGCCCTACTGCCAGACCCGGTGCTGCTGGGCGAGCTGGCCGCCTACACCATCGAGCGGCTGCACGGTGGGGGCTTCCGGTACAGTGCGCCAGCAGGTGCCCACGACGACACCGTGATTGCGCTGGCGCTGGCGTGGCACGGCGCGGCCCAGGGCGGGGCGCTCGTCTCGTTCGTGTGAGGTACCCAACGGCGTATTAGCAGAGAGAGGCACGGGGGCAGGTTGTATACTGCCCCGTTCAGTTCTCGTCACGGAAGGTTCGTGCAGTTACCCTTGTAGCTGTCTATTCATCCCACCTTGGTCCTGGTGGCGGTTCGGCTGCCAGTATTCTGGATGCTTCGGATTGGTATAACGGGACATATCCGTATCGACAGTCCAGTACTTAAAGCTGCTCGCGTTTTTATCCGAGTCGAGATTGTCGGAATCCGGCAAAACGGTTTGCTCATCGAAGATCGCACCGCTCAAACGCGCCCCGGTTAGCTTGCAGTTACGCAAATCAGCGCCCTTTAAGTCCGCGTTCCGCAAGTTCGCATACGACAAATCCACATGCCACAGCCGGGCGGCAGACAGGTCAGCACGAGATAGATCCGAATGCGATAGATCGCTTTGGAACCAGGTTGTGTGTGCCAGTTTTGCCTGATTGAAATCGGCGTGCGGTGCTTTTGCTCGCCACAGGGTCGCGCTAGATAAGTCTGCTTGGATTAGCTCCCCGTCGGTCAGGTCGACCTCGCGCAGGTCTGCACCTGTAAGATTGGCCTTGCGGAACTTGGCACCCGTCAATTTGGCGCCGCGCAGGTCAATGCCTGCCATGTTCGCTTTGCTAAAATCCTTATTGGCTAGCTCACCATCTTTTAGCATCCCCCGTGCCCGTGCTTCGCGGGCAGCACGTTTTGCAATGAGATTGTCACTCCCAGACAGATCCAACAGCAAGCGCCGCCGCTCCTCGCGCCCGCGCGCAAACCACTCAATCAGCATAAAGGTCATCACAGCACCCAGCATCTCAGTGCTCAGGTTTTGCGACCAATCTCCTATCCAAAATGGTTTCGGTAGTTGACTTAAGATCGGGAAGAACCGATGTGGGGGCGGGTGGGGCGGCTCCATCTGCTGGATGACGATGTAGCCCAGGGGTTCTTCGCCAGCGAACCGCTCTTGCATTGGCACTGCGCTGTCAAGCGCATCGGAATCTTGCTGTGGCGGACGGAGGGGTCTAGCAACGCCATCAGGTGGAAACACGCCTGCCGAGGTGGGGCTGCTATTAACGCCTTCTGGGTTGGGCTGTGAATCCCCCTCAGTGACAGGGATAGCATCCGTGTACATGGCAATTGCCGCCGGGCACGGCTCTGCGCCACGCCGCGCTGGTGGCTCCATGAACCAGGAAAAAGCAGTGGTGGCCACAAAGATAAAGAAAAGAATAGGGAGTACAATCCGCGCCTTTTCATCCTCATGGATTTGGCGCACTAAACGTCGAACTGGTGACAATATTGATAACATGATAATCTCTCTCCACAGCACCGTATGCTATGGGGAAATTATAACGCAAAGCAAACCCACGGATGTGAAAACGGGGGCTGTCGTACCGCAAACGGCGGTAAATTTTGTAAATTTTTGCAGGTTTTGCAGCGCGAACGCCCGTTTTGATCACAATTTTAGGTGAGCTTGGTCTCCTTGATGCCTAGTTGCGTTCCAGCAGGGTAGGCGAAAAAGCGCCGTAATATCCCCCGCAAGATTGGGGGGATGCGCTCTAGCTGAGTACAATAGCGTTACAAACCTGGAAAGAAAACCTGAGGACAACGCCCATGCCCATCAACAAGATCGCGCTAACCGACAAGTTCGCGCACTTCAGCGAGCACTGGACGCCGAAGATCATCGGCACGGTGAACGAGACGCACATCAAGGCGGTGAAGATACAGGGCGCGTTTGTGTGGCATCATCACGACGACACCGACGAGCTGTTTTTTGTTACCAGGGGTGAGATGGTCATGCGCTTCCGCGATGGGGATGTGACGCTGCGGGCAGGCGAGATGATTATCGTGCCCGCAGGCACAGAGCACATGCCCGTTGCCGACGCTGAGTGCGAACTCATCCTGATTGAGCGGGCGGGCACGGTCAATACAGGCAGCGCGACGGACAGCGACCTCACCGTGCCGGAACCGGAACACCTGTAACAATGGGAGCACCTATGGACTTACTGATTGCCACGCAGAACAAAGGCAAAGTGCACGAGTACCAGCAGATGCTGGCGGGGCTGCCCGTGCGGGCGCTCACGCTGGATGATGTGGGGCTGGGCAAGCTAGACGTCGAGGAGACGGGCAGCACTTTTGCGGAGAACGCCGAGCTAAAGGCGAGCGCTTACGCGCAGGCGGCGGGTATGTACGCACTGGCAGACGACAGTGGTCTGTGCGTGAACGCGCTAGACGACGCGCCGGGCATATACTCCGCGCGGTATGCGGGCGACGGGGCGTCTGATGCTGACCGCCGCGCCAAGCTGCTGCGCGAACTGGCGGATGTGCCACCAGCAGGGCGCGGGGCGCGGTTCGTGTGCGCGATTGTGCTGTACAACCCCACCCGCCAAACCCCCTACACTGCCAGCGGTGTGCTGCACGGCAGCATCGCCACCGCAGAGAGCAACGGTGAGCACGGCTTCGGCTACGACGCGCTGTTCATCCCAGAGGGGCACACGGTCACATTGGCAGACATCCCGCCGGAGCAGAAGAACGACATCAGCCACCGGGGGCGGGCGCTGGCGCAAATGCGCCCGGTAATTGAAGGGCTGGCGCGGATGGACAGCTAACTGGCATCCCGCAGCAAGTAGACGAACGCCGCTGCAAACAGCCCCGGCTGCGCGTCTTTGAGCAGCGGCGTGCCCTCATACGGAACCGCCCGCACCACCTCATAGCGCATCTGCCGCGCCCACCACAAAAAGTCCGCGTACGTCCAAAAGCGCAGGTGCTCCCCCGGCGTGACCACCCACTGCAACGGGAAGCGCCCAAACAGCAGCCGCAGCCGATGCTGGTAGAAGCCCGTGTTCGGTACAGAGACGATTAATCCCTTGCGGGCGTGCGGACGCAACTCGTTCAGCAGGCGTTCTGGGTCGGGTAGGTGCTCGATGATCTCGGACATGACGATGTAGTCGTACGGTTGTGTGATGTACTGGTCGATGGGCGCGTTCACATCAGCGAGGTGTACATCCAGCCCCTGCTGCCGGCAGAACGCCACCGCCTTCTCGCTCACATCTAGCCCGGTGCCCTGCACGCCTGCCTGGTCGATCATGTAGCGCAGCAGCGCACCATCGCCCACACCCAAATCCAGCACGCGGTCGCCTGCGCTCACCATTGAGGCGAACACCTGTGCCCGCTTGTGCCGCCACTCGCCCATATCGCCGTCATACTGTGCAAACTTCTCGTCCCAGTAGGCGTTGTAGTCCACCACGCCCACGTTGGCGGTGGGCGGATAGCTGAAAAGCCGCCGTGCTTGCCGATAGCGGTTTGCCGTCCACAGGTACACCGGGCGGGTGATGCCCTCGCGGGCGTGCTGCTTGATCTGCTGCATAAGGTCGGGTTCCGTCTGCTTGTCGGTTCACGGGGCAGTATTATTTGTCCCGGCGGGCGGCAGGGCAAGGTGCGGTTGTGCGGTGGTATAATCTGGGCAAGATGCACACGAGACGAGAAACACACTGCGATGTCCGACCGAGACGTTGAACGGTTGCGCATGAGCGCTGACGAGTTCCGTGCCCTGCCGGAAACCACCCAGCGCACCGAACTCATTGAAGGAGAGGTTGTGATGGCACCTGCGCCCCGCCACACGCATCAGCGTGCCGTACTGCTGATTGCGCGTTACCTGCAAGACAACGCTCCCGACGGCGAGGTGGTGATTGCGCCGTCGGATGTGTACCTGGACGGGGCGAACGCGCTGCAACCGGATGTGTTCTGGGTGCGGGCGGGCAGCACCGCCTGCACGCTCGGTGATGACGACTACTGGTACGGTGCACCGGACTTAGTGGTGGAAGTGCTCTCCCCAGCAACGGAAGCACAAGACCGCCAGCGCAAGTTCCACATCTACGAGCGGCACGGCGTGCGCGAACTGTGGCTGGTGCAAACCACCCAACCGTTCGTGGAGGTGTTCACGCTGGCGGACGGGACGTTCACGCGCTTGGGGCTGTTCCAGCCGGGCGCGACGTTTGACTCCCCGGCGCTGGGCAAGCCTGTTGATGTACAAAAGCTGCTAGAGGACTAACCGCCAAATGATACAATCGCGCTGCCATTGTCAATACCACACGAATTGAGGTATAGCCACTGATGTCCGACCGAGACGTTGAACGGTTGCGCATGAGCGCTGACGAGTTCCGTGCCCTGCCGGAAACCACCCAGCGCACCGAACTCATTGAAGGAGAGGTTGTGATGGCACCTGCGCCCCGCCACACGCATCAGCGTGCCGTACTGCTGATTGCGCGTTACCTGCAAGACAACGCTCCCGACGGCGAGGTGGTGATTGCGCCGTCGGATGTGTACCTGGACGGGGCGAACGCGCTGCAACCGGATGTGTTCTGGGTGCGGGCGGGCAGCACCGCCTGCACGCTCGGTGATGACGACTACTGGTACGGTGCACCGGACTTAGTGGTGGAAGTGCTCTCCCCAGCAACGGAAGCACAAGACCGCCAGCGCAAGTTCCACATCTACGAGCGGCACGGCGTGCGCGAACTGTGGCTGGTGCAAACCACCCAACCGTTCGTGGAGGTGTTCACGCTGGCGGACGGGACGTTCACGCGCTTGGGGCTGTTCCAGCCGGGCGCGACGTTTGACTCCCCGGCGCTGGGCAAGCCTGTTGATGTACAAAAGCTGCTAGAGGACTAACTGCCGATGCCGCGATACGCGATACTTGCTGCCTGGGTGACCTGCCTGCTGCTGGGGGCGTGTGCGCCCGCTGCCCAGCAGATTTTGCCGACTGCACGCCCCACCATCACGCCCACACCCACGGTAACACCCACCCGCACCCCCGGCAGGCAAGACGTGACGCCGACGATTACGCCCACGCGCCCGCCCGCCTCGCCCACCGGCGGACCGTCGCCAACGCGCCTGCTAGGTGCCACCAGCACACCCAGCAGCAACGTTACGCCCACGCGCCCGCCGAACCCCAACGCGCCGCGCATTGAGTTCTTCACCACGGATGTGCGGGCGGTTTCCCCTGGCGGCGATGTCACGCTGTTCTGGTCAACACGCGGGGCAGACGGCGCAACCATCTACCGAATTGACACCGCAGGCGGGCGCAACCAACTGTGGAACGTGCCACCAGACGGACGCCTGACCGTGAGCACGAGCGAAGAGGACCGGGGCACGGTGGACTTCCTGCTGAGCGTAGGAGAGGGCACCGACCGCACCGAACAAACGCTCGCGCTGCCGCTAAGCTGCCCGGTGACGTGGTTTTTTGTGCCGCCACCGGAGGCGTGCCCGGACGACGAGCCGACCGAGACGACCATCATTGAGCAGCCGTTTGTGCGCGGGCGTATGGTCTACATTGCGGAGCAAGACCAGATTTACGCGCTGTTCAACGACGACTTCGACCCGCGCTGGGTGGTCTTCCAGAACCGCTACAACCCGGAAATCCACGACGAGATTATCGAAGGCTTCCCGGTACCGGATGGGCGCGTGCAGCCCGCCGCGATTTTGGGCTTTGTGTGGCGCAACAGCGACGCGGCACGCAGCCGCCTGGGGCTGGGGCTAGAGCAGGAGTTCGCGTTTGATGGCTTTGTGCAAACAGCCGCCGTGGGCGACGGTGAAAGCCTGTACATCAGCGGCAGCGACGGTACCGTGCTGCAAATCCTGCCGGAGGGCACATCGTGGGAGATTATCACCCTGCCGGAGCAGCCCCCGCAGTAGCGGTGCTAGTGGTGCTCCGCAAACAGCGCGTTCAGGCGGTTGAGCGCCATGCGGCGCACATCCTCTAGCCCCTTGGTGGCATAGTACAGTGTGAGGCTGCGCCCGGTCTTCGTGTAGAGTTCCAGCAGGGCGTTTTCCTCCTCCGACGATAGCCCATCTGCCCCGGCGACGCGCAGCGCCACCGCCGTGAGCGCACTCAGCCCCCAGTTAAAGCGCTTCGCCCCCTCGATGAGTTCATCGGCGGTCACGCTGGTGTAGTCAAACCTGATGATCTCCTCGATTTGATCTGTCGTCGCCCCCCACGTCTTGAGGTAGGCGGCAAATTCGCCCAACTCCGCGTCGGAAATCTCACCGTCCGCTGCCATGATGCACACCACCGCCCGCGCAAAGCCCAACTGCCCCTCCGTGAGCAGCACCTGCGCTGGCTCCATCGGGTCGGCATCCCAGTCAAAGTCTGTGACTGCCTGCGTGGGCAGCCCGCCGAGTTCATCCTCGGTTTGCGCGGCGGAAAGCAACTGCGTGCTGGTGGTGTTCACACTGTCGAAGATGTTCACCAACCCGTGGATCTCTTGCACCACTTCCTCGTCCAGCCCCAGGCGCATCCCCACCTTCACAATCTCGCGGAACTCGATCTCGTCCAGGTTATCTGCCCGGGACATGCGGATGGCGCTTTGGATGAGCGAACGGCGCACCCACATGCTGTAGTAGCTCACCAGCAGCGGTGCCAGCAGCGGGTCTAGCTGGGCGTGGGCGTAGTCGAAGTCGTCCAGCGTCTCCATCACCGATGGTGGGGCACCGTAGGCGGAGAGGTACGCCGCCAGCCAGCCGCGCTCCCACATAGAGATTTTGCCGTTGGTGCCGACGATGGTCATCAGCACCTTGCCGAACTCGGTTAGTGTGCCCGCGTCGATTTGTGTGTCCATGGGCATCCCGATGGACTCGAACAACACGCTCGGCGGCTCAAAGGGGTATTCCATAGCCATAGTGGGGGTCCGCTCCTGTGGTCTGGTTGCGTCTCGCCCCTATGGTAGCCAGTTTGCGGGCGGTGTGCCAAGGTTGGTCATACGTCTTGGGGCATTGGCTCTGCGGAGAGCAGCATGTGTGCCTGTGGCAGGTAGTAGACCGTGTACGTGTCGCCGTCCTCGAACGCGGCGAATGCCTGCCGCGATAGCACAAACGCCTGATCCTCAATCTCCAGCACGTATTCGGTCACAGTGCCGTTTGGGTTGGCGTACTCGTTGGCGTCCAGCGAGATCGGACCGGTGGCGCTGGCAACTGCCCGTGTGCTCAGCTCCGTGGTGATGCCGACGCGCCCGGTGCGCCCCAGCCAAAACACAGCAGCGCCCAGCCCGAACAGCAGCGCACCAATCCACCACTGCCCGATGCCAATCGTCCAGAACCCGACGCCAACGAATGCCAGCGTGACGAGCGTGTTGCCCACCGTGCTGCACCCGGCACGCGCCTGTAGCTGCGCCGCTTGCTCGTCGGACAGGTGCCCGTTACGGTTGGCGGCGAGGTCATCTTCGGTGAAGTAGAGTGCCTGCGGGAGTGTAGGGGCGTCTTGTTCGGTCATAGGGAGTGTGGCAGCGGTGGGCGGCATTTTACCGCCCACCTGCCCCGTGTTATTCTTCCGCAGGTGCGGAAACCGTGCGCTTGCGTTCGGCAAGTTTTGCTTCCCACGCCTTGTAGGTGGCGGCGTCCACCAGGTCGCCCCCGCTCACATCGTGGTTGACCAGCTTGCGCGAATCATCGAAGTGCAGTGTCATTTCCACCGGGTTAAAGCAGCGATAATTACCGCGTGCAGTCTTCTTGACGAAGTAACCGCCGCCGTCCTGATGCGTTAAATCGTTGCGCGGGTTCAGCCGTACCTGTATCACTTCTTCGCAGCCCTGCGGGCGTACGTAGATGTAAATACCGTCGTCTGCGTCCTGCCCATCGCTTGTGCTACCACTAAATAAATTTCGCAGGAAGTTCACTACACACACTCCAATGCAGTAGTTGTCAGGGTGACATGCCCTTAATCGTTCTATATGCGAATCATACCATAAGTCGATATTCAGCGGGCATAGACTTGGTACGCCCCCGCCGTGATGTCAAAAGGTTCCGGCGGCGCGTCGAAGTAATCATCGGCGAGGGCGCACAGTTCCTGCTGGTAGCCCGTATGGCAGATGACCATATCCGCATCCAGGTGTGCCAGCACCTGCTGGGTGGGGATGTCGTTGCCGTGCGCGTAAAACGCAATCCCCCGGCTGCTGATAAAGCGCGTGCGCGGGTGCAGCGTCAGCCAGAACACCTCGTCGCCCACCACGGTTGCGCCGTCCGGCACGCGCCAACTGAGCAAATCAACCTCGGCGATCATGCGGGTGTTGCTTTGCCCCTGCACCGCCGCCCACATGTCACGGGCGGGCGGCGTCACGACGGCGGGCAGCACCACAAACGCCAACACCAGCAACCCCGCCCGCTCGGTCAATGCGCGTGCTACCGCATACGCCACCAGCGGCGCGTGCATAATCTGGTAGCCCAGGCTGCCCCCAATGAGCGTTGCCGTTACCACCTGTGTGCCAGCGAACAGTGCCAACAGCGTGCGTTCATCCCGCCCGCCGCGCCACGCCAGCCAGCCGAGTGCCCCATACACCAGCAGCAGTTCCGCCGGGGAGAGCACCATCACAAAGCGGTGCAGCAGGCTCGCGGCGGCGTGGGGAGCGCCCGTTTGCACGGAGTTGGTTTGCGCATAGATTTCGCCAAAGCGCGTCAGGTTCGCCCACTGCTCAGCGAAGTTCGGGGCGAAGTGCACCCACACGTACAGCAAGCACGCCAGCGCACTCACCCCGGCATAGACGGCAACCGGTGCCCACTGCGTCTCGCGCAGCGGGCGGCGTATGCTGCGCCCCACAACCACAAGACCAACCCCCACGCCATACACCAGCCCCATCGTCGGGATGGTTTCTAGCGCGAGGTACAGCGCCGCGCCCGCCGCCGCCAGCCACGCGAACGCCCCGCGCCCCGCCGCCCGGAAGTACCCCAGCAGGCACAGCAGCATCACCGCGCCGTACAGCCCAAAGCCGATGTCCATGCGCAGATTGTGTGCCGTGCGTGCAAACGTGACCATGCTCAGCAGCGCCGCCACGCCGCCCAGCACACCCAGGCGCGTCACACCGGGGGAGCGCCACAGCGCCGCCCCCACCACACCCGCCATCAGCAGCCCGGCGATCATCTGGAACTCGCGCAGCACGAAAAAGTCTGTGCTGCCGCGCAGCCGCGCCCACCACGCATTGAGCACAAACCAGCGTGTCACGGCGGGGTCTGGCGTACCAAACGGCGACCCGCCCAGCGACGGGCTGAAGTCGCCGTTGGTGGCGTAGTTTGCCATGGTGCTCGCCGCCCACACCTCATCGAAGATGTCGTCCAGCAGCACAAAGTGCCCAACGCTGCCCAGGTGCAGCGCCACCATGCCGACGCTCACCACGGCGAGCACGACTGCTGCATAGCGACCCATACGGCGGGTGGGTGCTGCGGTAGGGGTGGGCAGTGCCAGCAGCACCAGCAGCCCGAACAGCGCCGTCAGGTACAGCAGCAAGAACGACAGCGGCAGCACCGGGCGCACAAAGCGCTCCGGTTGGTGGGTGCCCAGCACCGCCATGCCCGCCACACATGCCACCAGTCCGCCGCCCGCCACCAATGGCAGCGCCCCCGCCTCGCGCAGTTCGCGGCGCACCGCAGGCTCATAGAAGAAAGCTGCCCCGCACACGACCAGCATCACGCCGTACACCCACCAGAACAGCGCAGGCGTAATGCCGTAGTCGCTGTCCAGGTACTCGGTAATCGGGTGGCGCAGCGTGGTGGTATACACCAGCAGCAGGGCAGTCAGCAGCAGGGCGGCGGTGGTGACGCGGCGCTGCGCCAAGAACTGCCGAACCTGTAGCGGGTTGCTGCTGGGCGTCGTGGCGGGTTGCGGATGTGTCGGTTCCATAAGGTTGCGCGTTCTCTCGCGGTTTTGCGTGGCGGCGCACCAGTTTACCCACCGTGCCCGGCACTGAGTAGGGCAATCGCAGGGTCACAGCGGGGATGCTTTCGTTTATAGTTACGCGCTGGCACACACCGATGTGCCGCTGTTGTGAAAACAACACGCAAACCGTATCGTAGGAACTGTAACCGACGAAACGATGTGTAGAGAGAAGAAAGGACAACACTTTGTTCAAGAACACACCAGGACGTACCCTGATACCCGTGATGGCGCTGGTGGTAATGGCAATCGCCGCCGCTGTGACCATCCCCGCGTGGGTGTTTGCCCAGGCAGACCCCACCCTGGACGCCGCTATCCAGTTGGCGTTCACACAAACGGCGGAAGCAGAGGGCATCAGCACGGAAGCGTTTGGGCAGACGGTGGACGCTGCCGTGATGCTGGCACGCACCGCAACCGCCCAGGCGGGCGCAGGCGAACCGCTGCCGACCGAAACACCCCCGCCACCGCCCCTGTCTGCGGAGGAGATGACCGCCACGCAGATTATCACCGACGCCACCGCGACCGCCGCTGCTGCGCTGCAAGTGGATGTGCCGAACGCGCCTGTCGTCACCGCGCCGGATGCCCCCAACATTGCTGTGCTGACGACGCTGGGCGGGCACAATGACAACGTGAATGCGGTAGACATCAGCGCGGATGGGCGCATTGCCAGTGCGGGTGCCGACGGCACCGTGCGCGTGTTTAGCATCGGGGCGGATGGCGCAACCACTGCCGACCCGCTGGTGCTGGAACACGGCGCTGCCGTACTTGACGTTGCGTTTAACCCCGCCGCCGATGAAATCATCAGCACAGACGAAGGCGGCGTGCTGTACCGCTGGGACGCCACAACAGGCGAAGCACTGCCCATAGACGACACCATCACCGTCATTGGCGATGCTGACCTGCCGGATGTAGACGGCGGGCAGGGGGCGCTCATCACCGGGTTCGCCGCCGATGGCACGCGCTTCGCCACGTTCGACTTTAACGGGCTGCTGGGGGTGTGGCAGTACCCAGACGTAGCACCGAGCATTTACCCGGCTGTGTACAACTTCGGGCTGGTGAACTTCGCTACGGAGACGGTTGCCTACACCGCACCGGACGCACCGGGCACGGTACAGGTCGCGCCGCTGGACGACATCAGCGCGTCTACGCAGACGTTTACGTTTGAGGCGGAATTTGCCGAGCCGATTGCGTTCAACGCGGACGGCACACGCCTGCTCATCCTGGGGGATGACGGCGAGAGCCGCGTGGTTGACCTGACCACGGGCGAGACGCTGTTCTCGTTCGCGTACACCGGTTATGGGCTAAGCGCGTTTAGCCCCGATGGTACGCTCATCGCCGATGGCGGCACGGACGGCAGCCTGACGCTGTTTGACGGCAACACGGGTGACCGTTTAGTGACGTTGCCAGGGCACAGCGCCCCCATAGCGGAGGTCACGTTCAGTGACGATAGTACCCGTATTGCCAGCGGTGCCGAGGACGACACGGTGATCGTGTGGCAGCTTGGCAGCACAGCAGACGCACTCATCGCTGCGGACGGCACCGCCCCCACGCCGCTGCCGGAGGGCTTCCCGCCCATCACCGAGGCGGATGTGCTGGTGGCAGAGCAGGTGTTTGAGGGCGGGCGCATGTTCTGGGTGCAGCCCGTGAACCAGATTTGGGTGATGGTGGTGCAGGACGAGGGCGCGGGTCAGTGGCTCGTCTACGAGGACACATTTGACGAAACACAAGACGCCGAAGTTGACCCCTCACTCACACCGCCGGAAGAAGGGCTAATCCAGCCGGTGCGCGGGTTTGGTAAGCTGTGGCGAGAGAACCCGGACGTACAAGAGGCGCTGGGCTGGGGCGTGACGCCGGAGTTCGGCTATACGAGCCAGTACCGTTATGTGCCCGGCGGCGAAATCGTCGACGGTGAGTACGTGGCGGGACCGGGCTTCCATGTGTTGTTCAGCCTGGAAAGCGAGGCGTTCCGCTTCAACGAAGAGGACGGCACCTGGCAGCTCGGCGCACAGTAGCTAGGTTCGCTCATGCGGGGTGGGGAAACCCACCCTGCCGCTCCATCACGACGCCCCCCAGCATCCTGCCCTCTACCGCCCCACCGTTGAGGATGCTGTTCAACTGTGCCGCCAGATGGCAAAAACCAGCACTTAACCCCCTGGTTCTGTTTTTCACCCGATAATTTAATACGAAATGCATCTGAAAGTTATAATTTCGTTGATGTTTTCGAACATT
>CAYVGI010000023.1:0-10797 GCA_964451095.1 uncultured Anaerolineaceae bacterium | reverse complement strand
AATTTAATACGAAATGCATCTGAAAGTTATAATTTCGTTGATGTTTTCGAACATTGACAGTCAAAGCACGGATGTTGCCCTATAATGGTGATTGCAAGGCTGTTACAAAAACGAAACACTACTCAACGGGGCACCAACATCATGATTGTAGTGGATTGGTTTGACGGAAGCCGACGCGAAATACGCTTTTCTCACATTGGGGACTGGACATGGGCGGAGTTTTACCTGGGCTACCAAAAAATGGAACACATGCTGCACAGCGTGCCATACCCGGTCTACATCCTGGCGGACTGCACCTACCAAACATCGCACCCTCCCGATGTACACGCCCACTTCACTGCCCTTAGCCGCCACCATCACCACCCGAAGTTCGCCAAAATCATCGTCATTTTCGCACACCCGCTGCCGGGGGCAATCATCCATCTCGTATTGCGTGTGCGCCCTCACCTGGCACAGCGCTACGCCCATGTGTACACCCTGGACGAAGCGCTCGCGCTGTGCCGCGCCGTGACGTAAAACCATACACGGCAATTGCCTACTATGTTGCCTACAAACAAAGCAGAAAACCCGCCGATGACGCGGCAAACCCTACGAGCACGAAGGAACGCAAACGTATCTATTCACCCACCCATGACATTCTCACGGGTCACGCTCGTCATTATTCACCTATCCACTGCCACACAAACCGCGCAAATCCTGTATCATGGGGGGCACTCAGTTGACCATACCGAGGCATGACCCATGTCGTTCCTGACCCCTCTGGCATTTATCGGGGCGCTGCTTGCCGGGCCCATTATCCTGCTGTACATGCTGCGCCTGCGCCGCCGCGAAGTGCTGGTGTCGTCTACATTCCTGTGGGAGCAGGTGCTGCAAGACAACGAGGCGAACACCCCGTGGCAGCGCCTGCGCCGCAACCTGCTGCTGCTGCTGCAACTGCTGATCCTGCTGTTTTTGGTGTTTGCGCTGGCACGCCCGTTCATCACTGTGCCCGCCGTGAGCACCGGGCAAATCGCACTGCTGCTGGACGCCTCCGCCAGCATGAACGCGACCGATGGCACCAACGAGCGCACCCGCTTCGCCATCGCGCAGGAGCAAGCGCTGGAAATCGTCAACACCATGGGCGACGACGACAGCATGACCGTCATCCGCGTTGCCGATGTGCCCGAAGTACTCTCCCCGCAGACACAAGACCGCGCCGCCCTGCGCGAGGCAATCCTGGGCGCACAACCCGCCACTGCCCGCAGCGACTGGAACGCCGCGCTCACATTGGCGGCAGGCACCGCCACTGCCGACGCCGACGACTTCAGCCTGGTTATCGTCGGGGATGGTGGCGTGGGCAACGCGGACGACCTGCCCGGCGTACAGGGCGAGATCAGCTATGTGCCCGTGGGACGCAGCAACGGCAATGTCGCCATCACCGCCCTGGCAACCCGCGCACTGGGCGGCAACCCGCCGCAGTTGTTTGCGCAGGTGCGCAACTACGGCGATACCGACGCCGAAGTGGTGTTTGACCTGAGCGTGGACGGCGAGATCTTCGAGGCAGAGCGCTACGACGTGCCCGCTGGCGAGACGGTTTCCATCGTGAGCAACGCCCTGCCGCAGGGCTTCACCGTCATCGAGGCGGGCATTGTGCCCGCAAGCGGCAGCGACACCGAGGATTTTTTGCCGGACGACAACACCGCGTTTGCCGTCAGTGATGGCGGCGGCGCAGTGGAGGCGCTCGTCATCAGCGGCGGCAACGTGTTCGTAGATCGCGTGCTCGCCAGCCTGCCGACCGTAACGCACATCACAGGCACACCAGAACAAGGCGTGCCCTCCCGCCCGTTTGACCTGTACGTGTTCGATAGCTACCTGCCGGATACCCTGCCCAACGGCGACATGCTGATTATCAACCCGCCTCGATCCCCCGGCATCTTCACCGTGGGGGAGGCGAACGAGGCGACACTGAACCCGGAAGTGGTGCTGGATAACGAAATCACCACGTTCCTGGACGTGGACAACCTGAATATCCGGCAGTTCCGCCCGGTGACGGCAAGCTGGCTGGAGCCGCTGGTGACCGTAGAGGGCGGCGGCGTGATCTACGCGGGTGAGAACAACGGGCGGCAGGTCGCAGTAATCGCGTTTGCGCTGGGCGACAGCGACCTGCCGCTGCAAATCGCGTTCCCGGTGCTGATGAACAACCTGATGGACTGGTACCGCCCGGAGTCCGTGTCGTTCACCGAGACGAACATTCGCACAGGCGAATCCCTCACCGTCACGCCACCCGCCCGTGCCGACCGTGTGCGCGTGACCAAGCCCAACGGCGACCGCCGTGAGTTCGACCTGTCCGGTGGGGCGCTCATCTACGGGGACACCGACCAGCTTGGTGTGTACACGGTGGATGTGTTCAACGGCAGCGACACGCTGCAAACTGCGCAGTTCGCTGTGAACCTGTTCGACGCCAACGAGAGCGACATCTCCACCCGCAGCCAGATCACACTCGGCAGCACGGTCATTACGGAGGCAACAGACGAAGAGGCGCTGGGGCAGCGGGAGTTCTGGCGGTGGCTGGCACTGCTGGCGCTGCTGGTGCTCATGCTGGAGTGGTTCATCTACCATCGTCGGCTGGCGGGTCCGCGCGGGGTGTTCCGTCCGCTGCGGCGGCGGGCAGCTGGATAACTAATAATGATCTTCCAGCACACACTTGAACAGGTGCTCAGCGGGCGCAAATCACAAACGCGGCGGCGCGCCGCCGTGAGTGATGCGGCGGTGTACGGCGACGACGGGCAGATCGTCGCCGTGCGCCACAACGGGCGCACCAAGTGGGCAGTGGGCAAAACCTACGCGGTGCAGCCGGGGCGCAACCTGCCACAGGTGGCACGCATCCGCGTGACGGGCATCCGGCGGCAAAAGGTGACAGATATCAGCGCGGCGGACGCGGTTGCCGAGGGCTACGACACCCGTGAGCAGTTCCTGGCGGCGTGGGTGTACATCCACGGGGCGGGCGCAGCAGATGCCGACACCTGGGCGATTGCGTTCACGCTAGTGGAAGCTTCACCTAAAAGCTAAACACCCCATAGTACTGCCGCAGGCGCGGGATGGCGTAGCGGCGCATCTGCCCCGTTTCCACATCCACGCGCAAAATGCCCGTAGAGCGGTCGAATACGGCGTCCGACGTGAGCGGTTGCAGGATGGTCGTGTCGTCCAGCCATGTGGGCGGCGCAATCGGGTCAAACGCCTGGGGGTGCAGCCGTTGTTTCTCTCCGCTCTCCAGGTCAACCACCTCCAGGTACTCCCGTGAGATGCCGGACATGATCTGGTGTTGTGCCAGGTACGCCACCCGCTGCCCATCCGGTGACCACGACGGCTCAATCACGTATTCCGGCGGGTCGGTCAGGTTGATCTGCCGAGTGACGTTGCCGTCCAGGTCGGCAATGCGCAGCAGCGACCCGCTGCGCCGCGAGACGGCGTACAACATCTGCGAGCCATCCGGCGACCAGCTCATGCCACCGTTTGTTAGCCGATCAACCTGTGTGAGCGACGCCCCTGCCACATCAAACAGCCAGATTTCCCGGCTAAAGCCCGCGCCGCGCACCTGATGGGTAAAGAACAGCATGTGTGTTCCCCCCGGCGACCACAACGGCGGGCGCTGCACCACGCCATTCGCAATGGCGGTGGGCAGTTCGTGTGTGCCGCCCAGCGGGATCACATGCAGCCCGTACTGGTCTGGCTCAATCATGCTGAAGTACGCCACGGATGCGCCGTCTGGCGACCATGTGGGCAAAATCACGCTTCTGTCCGTCTTGACGACATCCACGCCGTCACTGCTGTGCGCCGCCCGCTGCCGGATCGTCGCCGGGTAGCCCTCCGCGTAGATCATCTGGGACATATCTGGCAGCCAGTCGCCGTAGGTGTCGCTGTGCGGTGCCCAGTACGCCCGCGCACCCGTGCGCAGGTCAAGCAGGCAGGTCGCCCGCCGCTCTCGTGCACAATAGCCGTCGTAGGCGAGCATCTCCCCGGGTGCCACTGCCCCGACCCCCACTGCGGCACCGATTAGCACCAGCATCAGCGCTGCCAACACCGTCAAACGCTTTACCATGTCACAACTCCTATGAAACGCCACGCCTCCGCAGCACCATAGTCCACAATCGTGTCCGTCGCCGGGTCTAGCGTCATGAACTCGATGCGGTCTGTGCTGAAGGTGTGGTATTGGTCAAGCAAAAGTATTTCGTCCCGTTTCGGCAGCGGGTACAGCTCTGGTGTGTCGAACTTTTCGTCGCTCACCAGCACGGGCACGCGGTCATCGCCCAATTTGTACAGGCGTCGCTCGTGCCCATGCGCGAACAGCAGCCCGGCGGCGGTAAACGTGGGATACTCGATCATATTATAGTAGATGGTTGCCTGGGTGGTGGCGGCAAGCAGGCTGTCGTAGTACGCCTGGAACACGCGGATTGCCTCGGCGGGGGCACCGTCTGCGCTGTGATGGGTTTGCAGGCGGTTGCCGCCCGGCGTGTACACAAACGCGCTGCCATCCGGTGACCAACTGGCGCTTTGGTGTGCAGCGAGTGGCATCTTCTCGCAAGCGAGCGCGGTCATATCACACAGCCACATGTCCACAAAGCCGAACTCATGCGGCGCACCAAAGTAGACGAGCTGGGTCTGGTCTGGCGACCAGTACAGCCGCAGCGTGAAGCTCGGCACCGGGATTTGTGCCAGTTGTTGCAAATCATCACCGTGCACATCGGCAATCCAAAGCCCATAGCCCGATATGCCACGGTTACGGTATGCCGCCTCGAACAGCACATGCCTACCGTCTGGTGCCCACTGCGGCGCGGCGTAGTATAGCTCCGATGAGGTCAGTTGGCGGCGTGTTTGCCCACGCGGGGACTGCACCAGCACGCGCCCCTGGCTGGATACGGTCGCCAGCGCCATGTCGTGCGTCCAACTGGCACCAAGAATGTGGCTGTGCAGGTAGGTGCGCCCGGTGCCCAGGTCTTGCAGGCACACGCCCCTGCCCGCGTTGCCACACACGCCCTCATAGGCGACGGTGAGCGTGCCCCTGCTGCGCCCCAGTGCCAGTGCCCCGATGACCACCACCGCCGCCAGCAGCCACACCCGCCCCAGCAGGCTCAACAGCCGCACTACCACTCTGCCACCCGTAGGTAGTCTTCGGCGTCTAGCGTGCCCAATTTGGTGTGAGTGCCTGTCTCCGGGTCAATGTGATGGAAGATGATGTGATCGGCAGAGCGCGACCCGATGCGGTCTTCCATAAGCATGACGCCGTCTTCCGTCCACGTTACATCTTCAAAGCGCGTGTCCGCGTTGGGCAAGCTGCCGATTTCCGTCACCTCGCCTGTGTTCAGGTCGTGCGTTTTGATGCGCGTTTTGCCTGCGAGGTAGTCCCGCTCGACGTACATCAGTTGGTCGCCCGTTGGTGCGAAAACCGCGTCGCTGCTGTAGTAGCTGCGCCCGTTCGGGTCGGTAGTGAGGTCATCGTTGGGCAGCGTTGTGTTGATTGCCGTGTCGAACACGGTATACGCCTGGGTGTAGGAGTCGGCAAAGGCGACGCGGCTGCCATCTGCTGACCACACCACATCACTAGAGGTGGTGCTGCCGATGGTCTGGGTTTCGCCGGTGCTCACATCCAGCAGGGCAAGCTGTGCGCCGTAGCCGTTGTAGCCGCCTGTGGTTTCCCCCGTGGCATAAACCAGGCGCTTGCCATCTGGCGACCAGAAAAACCCCTGGGCGAAGCGCAGCCCATCCACCGATATGGAGGAGAGCGTTTGCTCGGTGCCCGTCTCGATGTCCATCGTGCGGATTTCCATCGTCGCGCCGTTGTCTGGCGTGGCAGCATAGGCGACCTGTGCGCCGTCCGGCGAGAGCGACGGCGCGTAGCGGCGCACACCGTCTGGTTCCGTCAGCGGAGACATGCGATCATCCTGGCGGGAGTAGCGGTAAAGCTGGTCGTCTGCGCTGGAGCGCACCACGGTGTGCTGCATGTCTGCGGTCCAGCTTTCGTTCTGGCGGTCATGTGCAGACCAGTACACAACATGCCCGGTGTTCATGTCCTTCAGGCAGGTGCCATCGGCAAAACCGCCGCAGCGCCCGGTGTAGGCAACCACAAACGGACTTTCCTCGGGTTGGGGGAGGTTCGCGGCGATCATCACCAGCATGAATGCCAGTGCGGTCAGCGCTAGGATCGGGCGCAGCAGAACGTGCATTGGGGATTTCCCTCGTAAGCTCTCTTGCGGGTGCCCCATTCTATTACAGGTTAAATTGTTTTGAATCTGTTAACTTTTGACAAATTGACACCAGCGCAGCGGATGTTAACCTTCCAATCATCCTGTTGGCGTTACACTAGCGTGAACAAACTTTGATATTTTCCCTGTAGCAACGGCGCAATCGTTGTCCTATAATGAACACAGTCGTAATTGTATGAAATAAAAGCATGATTTCACCGGAGGGTGAAGCATATGGCACACATTTTAATTGTAGACGATTTTAAAGAGGGGAACCTCGTACTCTCGGGCTTGTTACAGCGCTACGGGTTCCAAACGACCACCACGAACAGCGCCATTAGTGCGTTAAACCTGCTCAACATCAAGTCCGAACAGGTTGATCTCATCATCACCGACCTGTACATGCCGGAGATGGACGGCTTTGCACTTATCGAGAAGATACGCCAGCACGCCGTCTATGCAGAAGCGCCTATCATCGTGCTCACCGGCAGCAGCCTGAACGAAGACCGGGAACGCGCCCTGTCCGTCGGGGCAAACGCGGTGTTCCTCAAGCCGTACAAGCGGGCAGAACTCATCACGACGATGAACGACCTGCTGGGCGACAGCGCAGACGACCAGGAAGAGATCGCCTAACAGCACTGCCAGGGGCAGCGGGGGGAAGCCATGCTAGCAATAATCTTCTTGTTGATGACGCTGGTTGGTGCGGCGTCCATGGTGTGGGGCTACCGGACGTGGCGCCACGAGCGCGGCAGCGACCGCTGGCAAACCGTTACCGGGACGATCATCGAAAGCAGCATGACGGAAGGAACCGACCCGGACTTCGAGGGCACGGTGTACTCCTCCGTTATCGGCTACGAGTACACCGTAGATGGGCAGCGCTACGAGTCGAGGCGCGTCAAAATGGCACCGTATGGCATCACGACCGACCGCGAGACGGTGCAGCGCCGCCTGGACGAGTACCCGGTTGGCAAATCGGTGACGGTATACGTTGACCCGCGTAAACACAGCCAGGCGGCTTTGGAACCCGGCGTGAACTATGTGTTCGTGCTCATATTGGTGTTGTTTGGGGCACCCCTGTTCGTCGCCGGGTTGATCTTCCTGATCGTGTTTGGCGCGTTAGGCATGTTCTAGCGTGTGTGGGGCGTCCTAGCGCCCCACACAACACACCTGCCTGCTATTCAACATCGCGGGCACAGCGGAACCCCGTTAAATGGTCGTCAAATGTGGGGTCGCTCCAGCCCCGGTCAGCACTGCGCAGGAAGTCTGCCCCGGCGCTGCTCCAACTGCCGCCCCGCACCACCCGCAGGTGATCGTCAGCGCGGTTTAGCTCCTCGCGTCCGTCGTTGGGCGCATAGGGGTACGGGTCATACACAGAAGTCATCCACTCCCACACACTGCCGCTCATGTCCAGCGCCCCCACCCACGATGCACCGTCCGGGCGGGTGGCAACAGGGGTCGTCTGCCCACCGGAATTCTCCGCGTGAACCACGTTATCGGCGACAAACTCGCTGCCCCACGGGTACACCAGCGCGTCCGGTCCGCGGGCGGCGTATTCCCACTCGCGTTCGGTGGGCAGGCGGGCACCGCGCCGTAAGCAGTGCTCCTGTGCCGCGAACCAATCCACACTCTCGCGGGGATAGTTATCGCCGCTGTAGCGCCCCACTGAACCATACTGCGCATTCGTCACTTCGGTCTTGTCAATCCAGAACGGGGCGTTAAAGCACTGCTCGTGCACAGGTTGTTCGTCTTCGTTGGCATTACGGTCTGTGCTGCCCATGGCAAAGCACCCGGTAGGAACCAGCACCATCACCACCCTGTCAAACCTGTGTTCAACAGGTGTCCAGTCTGCATTGCTGGCAACGGGCGTGCGGGCAAGCGCCACGCTCTGACGGAACGCTGCCTCGTCGGTGGGTTCTGCTGTGACATTTGGCGGGGGCGTGGCGGCGTTAGCGAGGATCTCCAGCGCGACAAGGGTTGGGTCTGCGGTAAATACCCCCAGCGTTGGCGCGACAAAGCGATGTGCCTGGAACGTGACCGCCACCAGCACACCGACGATCAGCAGAATACCAATGAACGTGAACGGGACTGCCAGTTTACTGCGCTTGGATTCGTCGGTCATGCGCTCCCCTACGCACTAACGGATGTGCGCCCAGTATAGCAGCGCGGGGCAGAATTTCACGGTGGGCGCTACCGAGCGCGGAATTTGTGAAAAAACGGTGAACGCTGCATAATGGTTAACGTAAGCAAACATGCAGCCGCACAAAGGGGCAGAACTATGCTAGACATTTCAAAGAGCGTGACGTATATCTTCGATGACCCGGATTGGGTGAAAAAGATCGGTATTATGTTAGTGGTGGGGCTGGCAGCAGGCTTTTTGCTGCCCATTCTAGTGGGGCTGGTGTTCGTTGCCGCGCAAACCGGGTGGTCGGTGCAGCTCATCCGTAATGTGCGCCAGGATATGCCCAACCCCATGCCGGACTGGGACGAATTCGGCAAGAAGATGTCGCTGGGTGCACAGCCCATGATCGCAGGCATCGTGTACTTCCTGCCTATGATTCTTCTATCGTGTATTTTCTTTGTGCCAGCAGCACTTGCCGGGGAAGACGCCGCCGGAGCGCTGGCGGGCGGGCTAACCTGCCTGCTGGTTCCCGTCTTCCTCATCTACACGGTTGCTGCCAGTGTGTTCCTGTCTATGGGCATCATCCGCTATGCAGAAACAGAACAGCTTGGCGACTTCTTCAAGTTCGGTGTGCTATGGGAGATGTTCACGCGGGATACCAGCCTCACCGCGCGTTACGTCGGCTACTACATCCTGGTGCAGCTCGTCATGAGCGCTGCTTCCAGCCTCACCGGGGGCATCGGGGCTATCATCCCAGCGGCGTTCGGACCTCCCATATTGGGGCACCTGACCGGGCAGTTCGCCAATGCACTGGGCAGCAAGCCCAAGCGGGCATAGCGCCCGCAGAAAGGTTCCGTCGTGACGTCCCCACAGCAAACCTTTTGCTGGAACTGCTGGCGCGATTGGAAAGATGAATACCTGGACCTTGCCCCGTGGGAGCAAGAGCAGTTCGACGCACAAAACCCCCGCATTAACCCGACCGACTTTGCACGGGGGAAGTGCCCCTTCTGCGGCACACGCTACGATGAAGGTC
Organism: uncultured Anaerolineaceae bacterium; assembly: GCA_964451095.1. Taxonomy (GTDB): domain Bacteria; phylum Chloroflexota; class Anaerolineae; order Aggregatilineales; family Phototrophicaceae; genus DAOTTY01. The sequence continues at coordinate 1,427 of CAYVGI010000023.1, read as the reverse complement.
CGGGCGACTGGTTCGAGGAACTGTTTGGGGAGGACGCCTGGGCGGACGAACCCGACTACGACCGCGCAGACTGGGAAGAGCAGCAGGACTAGGCGACTTTTGCTTTGCCCCGGCGCAGCGCGTGCGCGTTAACCGACATCAGTACGAACAGCACCAGCACAATGCCAAACGCCACCCGCAGCGATGTATGCTCCGCGACGATGCCGATAACTGGCGGACCTGCCAGGAAGCCGCTGTAGGCAATCGTCGCTACCCCCGCAATGCCCTTGCTCGACGGGATATCATCCCGGTTGCCAGCCGAACTAAACGCCAGCGGGATCACCGTTGCCAGCCCCAAACCGATGAGGGCAAAGCCCACCAGCACCATAGCATACTGCGGCACGAAGATAATCAGCGTCATGCCTGTCGCGGCGGAGATGCCGCCAAGCCGCACGACGGTCGCCGGGTCAAAGCGGGTGGTCAGCCAGTCGCCGCTTAGCCGCCCCACGGTCATCAGCACTGCGAACACCGTAAAGCCCAGCCCGGCAGCGCCTGCCTCCGCCCCGACGATCTCTCGCAGGTAGACCGCGCTCCAGTCCGCCGCCGTGCCCTCGCCGATGGCACCACAAAACGCGACCGCGCCCAGCAGCCACAACGCTCGCGGCGGGAAGGAAAACACGGTGCCTTCTGCGTCTTGCTCGCCTTCGACGTGCCCAATGAGCCCAAAGCCCGCCACGACAACGACGACAATGCCGAGTGCCGTCACGAGGGTGAAGTGTTGCAGCGGTGCCACATCAAACTGTGCGAACAGCGCCCCGGCACCTGCCCCCAGCGCCGTGCCAATGCTCCACATGGCATGGAACGACGACATAATCGGTTTTTTGTAGCGCCGCTCTACGGCAACCGCCTGCGCGTTCATGGCAACGTCCATGGTGCTGGTACCGAAACCAAACGCGAACAGCGCCGCCCACAGCGCCCAAAAGCTGCCCGCCAGCCCCAGCAGCGGCATCGCAAAGCAGTAAAACAGCCCCATCACCACAGTGACGGTACGGCTGCTAAAGCGCCCGATCATGCCGCCTGCCAGCGGCAGCCCGCTCACCACGCCCACGGACATACCCAGCAGTGCCAGCCCCAGCGTCCCCTCCGTCAGCCCAATCCGCGCTTGCACGTCCGGGATGCGTGCCGCCCAGTTGGCAAATAACGCCCCGTTGATGAAGAACATTACCGCCAGCGCATAGCGGTTGCGCAGCAGGTCTGCCGGGCGCTGCTGTGGGGGTGCTGCTGTGGATGGTGTTGCCTGCATGGGGCGTGTCCTCTTGGTTGTGTGCTGCAAACAAGTCTTCCCAGCATACCGCGTTCGTGCAGTGGCGTACAGCGTACCAATTGCAACGGATGCATTTCAGATTATTGGCGACATCGCAATGCCCTCACCCCAACCCCTCTCCCAC
>CAYVGI010000022.1:0-46419 GCA_964451095.1 uncultured Anaerolineaceae bacterium | reverse complement strand
AACCGATTTGGAGCAACGACTCACTCAGCTCATTTTGCCGCTGTAGAAAAAAACCAAATCGCTGCATTCGATGAAGGTCAGCCTCTATTCGCTTTCCTGGCTGGTTGCCCGCACTTCGACCTCAATGCTGTAGTTCTTGTCACCGATGCGCTCTCGTAGCAGCCCACCAATGTGCGCGTGCACCTGGCGATAGGTATCGGAGGTGCGCCACGTCTGATGATCTGCCTCGCTTTCCCACTGGCTCATCACCAGCACTTCATCGTCGTTGTGGGAGGTTAGTAGCCACGCTGTGATAAAGCCGGGTTGCCGCTGTAACCGGGTGCCGATTGCCTTGTTCCATGTGTCCACGAACTGCTGCTTTTGCCCATGCCGAATCCGAAGTTTACGGGTGGCGAGGAACATGTGCTTAATCCTTTTCAATTAAAGCGCTCTTTACGCATATTGTACTCTCGTTTGACATGGACGAAGGTAAGGGATGCGCTAGAAAGCACCAGCCACCCCCCGCAACCGCTGCGCGGCAAGCTTGCCACCAATAATGTTGCCTGCTGGCGGACCGAGTTCGAGTTCTGCCAGTGCTCCGCTCACATGGATGTTGTGCCCCCAGCACAGGCGACTATCCACGATGGGGTAGCCGCAGCGTGCCAGCGGCAGGTCGAACCACTCAATCACCTCGTCTAGCCACGCCCCACCGGGACGCGCCATGTCGAAGCCTGTTGCCAGCAGCACCCGACCGGCAGTGTGCGAGCGACCATCTTGCAGGTGCAGTGTCATTTGCCCATCGGCATAGCTTGCACTGGCGATTTCCCCCTCGGTGCGGTGCAGGGTGCCATCCTGGAGTGCCTGTCGGGTTTGCTTGGCAATATCGGACGACATACTGCCCCGGTTGCGTGCCTCCGTGAGCAAAGCGCGGCGTTCCGTGAACTTGCGCGTGCGCTTGAACATGCCACTGCACTTCGGTCCTAGCCAGCACGGGCTGCTGTCAAAGTCTGCTTCAGTAATGGGATGCCGCATGAGCAGGGTTACGCTGCCGGGTTGCGTGGCGCACAGGTGTAGTGCCACCTGCCCCGCTGTGATGCCGCCGCCAACGACCACAGTCGGGGCGCTGCCAAGCGGTGTGTGCAGGTCAAAATCGGATTCAAAGATGTGCTGGACGGGTGCGCCTGCCGCTTGCAGTTGCTGTGCCCAGGTGGGGTAGTTGATTTTTGTGCGCCCGATCGCCAGCACGACCCGCCGTGCCTTCACTGTGCCGTTTGAGGTTTCTACCGTTAGCCCGCCCTTAGTGGACAGGATAAACTCCGCGCTGCCTTGTAACCGAAGCGCATTTAGCCCGCGCTGCTGGATGACCTGTGTACAGTGCGCCTGGAACAGCGGGTAGGCAGGGCGGCGGTAGGGGCGGATGGAACCGCCGAGTTCGGGGTGGTCGTCAATGTAGTGTTGGAGTGAGAAGTGATCCACATCAATGTGGTGCACCTGTGGCGAGCGCAAATAGCGCATCCCGGTGTTCCCGGTCAGGCGCGTCCACTGTGCCAGGGGTGATGGATGCGGGTCGAGCACGCGCACCCGGTCTGCTGGGGTGCCGTGTGCGTTGACGATATAGTTGGAAAGCGTGGTGCCGATGACACCGCCGCCGATAATGAGCCAATCTAGCATGAAGTTCCTGCTGGGTTACGTCTGCTGGTAGAATTCTGATGCATCATCCTACGAACGCAAAGGTCAAATCTTATGCCATGTACCATCCGCCAGCTAAAGCCGGGCGGTTTACAGGATGTTCCCTACACTGCGAACTCCCTGAAGGAGGCGGCGGCACACGAACCCGCCGACGGTGTGTATACCGTCGCCAACACGCGCAACACCTACGCAGTGCTCAAGCTCACTGCCCACCTAGATCGCCTGCAAGACTCCGCGCGGCGTGAGGGGATCGAACTGACCCTGCCACACGAGCAAATCCGGGCGGCAGTCCGTGAGGTGATTGACATTGCGGGCTACGGCGACGCCAAGTTCCGGCTAACGGTGCCGCGCGGTACCCCCGACGACATCATCATCAGCGTGGAGCCGTTTGCCCACTACTCGGACAGTATCTACGAGCAGGGCGTGAAGGTCATCACGGCAGCGAATACCGCCCGCCACAACCCTGCCGCCAAGGATATGGGTTGGCTGCACGACCGCAAAGCGCTGGAGGACGGACTGCCCGACGATGTGCACACGGCGATTTTGCTGGATGCTGAGGGAAACATGCTGGAGGGCACGAGCAGCAACTTCTACGCCGTGCTGCGAGACACGCTCTACACGGCACTGGATGGTGTGCTGCCGGGAACGTCACAGCAGGTTGTGTTCGAGGTTGCACCGTGGGTGCTGCCGCTGGTGCGCCGCCCGGTGAGCATAGACGATCTGCCGCGCTTGCAGGAGGCGTTCATTACCAGCAGCAGCCGTTGGGTGCTACCCGTGGTGCAGATAGACCATGTGGTGCTGGGTGATGGCACCCCTGGCGTGCACACGATGACCGTTCGCAAGCGTTTTATTGATTGGGCACAAACAAGACTGGAAGTACTGTAGATGTCTTTATGCAGGTGTGCAGTGTCATCAAGTTGAATGACATTCGTCACTATAGCGGCATTTATCAACCCCATAACATAAGTGCAGTATGAGTCAGGCATTGCTAAAAAATAAACGACTATGGGGAAGTAAAATGAACGTCAATGAATTATCGTACTACATCGGTGCACCAACGTCACTTCTTGATTCCCTCCTATCCATGCAGGGGCGAGAGATCATCCGCGACAAACGCTTTGTTGACCTGCTGCGCAGTGTGGACAAAGACCTGCTGGAAAAAACGCTTCCGGAGGCACGCGCCGCTTACGCGGCACACCTGCCGGACTTCAGCAACCAGCTTAGCAAGCGCTACGGTTTGGCGAACACGCCTATGTCTGCCTATACGCTGGGCAATTGGGTGGTAGGTGCGCTGCAATTCCCGGACTATCTGGACACAATCCTGGACATGCACGCAGACATCGCTACGGAGGTGTTTGTGGGTGGGCTGCCAGAACTGCTTGCAATCGTTGATGAAATGCCAAAAGCAGGTGGTGAGTGGCAGCGGGCACTGTGCCTGTTGTCTATCCCGCTGATGAAAGATTAGCGTCCGATAAAAAACCGTCTACACGGAGCGGTTGCCTTCAGTTAAAATTGGGCAACCGCTTAAGCATAAAGCAAGGGAAACCACACGTATGACGATGGATGCAGCAACAATTGCAACGTACTCCGGCGCAACCCCGGGACAAGTTCAACGCTTTTTTACTATGACGGGCGAGGCGATTATCCTTGATGAAAGCTACCAAGCGCTGCTCGCAGAGGTCGACAAGGATTTGCTGGAAGAAACGCTCGATGATGTTCGTGCAATTTACGACCGTGAGCTACCTGCCTTCCAGGACACGCTAGAGAAGCGTTATGACGTGAACACGGCGCCTATGTCTGCCTATACGCTGGGCAATTGGGTGGTGGGTGCGCTCGCATTTCCACAATACACCAACTCCCTGGTGGATATGCACAAAGGGGTGCCGAACGACATCTTCCTTAATGAGTTGCCGATTCTGTTGGAGATGGTTGGGCAAGTCCCCCGCGCGGGTAGAGAGTGGCAGCGTGCCCTGTGCCTGTTTGCCATTCCGCTGATGCGCGGGTAACGCTGCCGTCGTTAAGTTGCCAGTTCGCTAGACAAACGTGGATTAGCCGCTAAAGCGGGCGTCTTCCGTCTTCACCGCGCCGCGCTCGCGCCAGGCGAAGCGCCCTGCAAAGCGGTTGGGTTTGCGCTCCACCACATCGGCGATGATGCCGCCCAGCACAGGCGCGAACTTTACGCCGTGCCCGCTGCCCCCGGCGGCAACCACCAGCCCGGTTCGGTTCGGGTCGTGGTCAATCCACAGGTCACCGTCCCATGTGTCGCAGTACATGCACAGGCGCGTTTTCACAACGGGTGCACCTGCGAGGCGCGGGAATGTGCCTGCCAGAAAGTCCCGGATGCGCCCTTCCCATTCGCTTGGCAGTACCCTCGGGTCGCGTGGGTCTAGCGGCATCCCCGCCCCGTGATTGGCGATCTTCACGACGCCGGTTGGGTGCAGCGGGAAGCCGTACCAGCCTGTGTTTGAGATATCTGCTGCCCAGGGACGGAACGCGGGTGGGCGGAAGTCGTCCGGGTTCGGTGGGTCGAAGTGCAGCACGGGCAAGCCCACTGCCCACATCACGTCTTGCAGGTAGGGCAGGTGTACTGGCGTCCAGGCACCCGTTGCCAGCAGCACCATGTCCGCCTCGTAGGTGTCGCCGTCTGTGGTGACCACGCCCGCCACGGCGGAATCCCGCTCGATGAAGTAATCCAGCGCCTTGCCGTCGTGTACGTCCACGCCCTGCCCCGGCAGCGCCTTCGCCAACCGCTCGACCACGCGCCCGCTCTGTGCCCAGCCTGCACGCGTGTTCAGGTAGCCATCCACATAGGGTTCAGGGTTCCACACCGGGTGATTTTCCGCCAACGTCGCGCTGTCCATGCGTGTTGGGGCGTAGCCGCGCTGTGTGAGGCGTTTGTAGCTTTCCATCTCGAACGACCCATCCTGCATGGGTGCTTTGCTCATCAGCAAAAAACCATCTTCGTGATAGAGCGGGTCGCCCCAGGCGGCGTTCCAGGCGTCCCACCCGGCAAACGACTGCTCCATCAGGTCAAAGTAGAACTCGTCACTGCCGTAGTCCATACGGATCATCTTGGTAATGTCCGTCGATGATGCCTCCGGGTGGGGGATCGGACCGGGGTCAATGATTGTGACCTCGTGCCCGCGCTCTGCCAGTTCTCCCGCTGCTGTGACGCCGAAAATGCCCGCGCCCACGATAATAATACGCATATGCTGCTCATCCCATAACCGCTAACGAATAGTTTGGCGCGGAGTATATATCGCTGGTTGCGGCGCGTGCAACCGATTGGGCGGCGTGCGGTTGCGCGGTACACTGTGGCAAAGCGCACACACCACGGAGCACACCATGACCCAGGAACGATGGACTGCCGTAGACGATTACTTTACCAAGCTGCTCATCCCGGCAGATGACGTACTCACTGCCGCGTTAGCGGCGAGTGACGCCGCTGAGCTACCGGAAATCCAGGTGGCGGCAAACCAGGGCAAGCTGCTGATGCTGCTGGCGATGATACGCGGTGCACGCACGATACTGGAAGTGGGCACACTGGCGGCATACAGCACCATCTGGATGGCGCGGGCACTGCCCGCAGACGGGCACGTCGTGACGCTAGAGGCGGAACCTGCCCACGCGAAGGTCGCTCGCGAAAACCTGGCGCGTGCTGGGCTGGCGGAGCGCGTAACTGTACTGGAGGGGTTCGCCACGGAGACACTGCCCAAGCTGGAGGGCAGCACACACGCCCCTTTCGACTTCATCTTCATCGACGCAGACAAGACCAATAACCCGACGTACTTTGAGTGGGCGCTCAAGCTGGGGCGGCAGGGTACAGTGATTTTTGTGGATAATGTGGTGCGTGACGGCGAAGTCATCAACGCGCACACCGAGGACCCGGACGTGCAAGGGGTGCAGCGACTGCACGAGATGATGGTGGCGGAGCCACGGGTGACGGCGGCAGCGCTGCAAACCGTGGGCAGCAAGGGCTACGACGGCTTCACGCTGGCGGTGGTGACGGAAGGGTAGGACGTGTGGGGGCGCACTCGCGCCCCACGCAGTGCCTGTGCTAGTCTGCGGTGTAAACGGTGCCGAGGGCGCTAATTACGAGGTTCACGTCGGTTTCGTCAATCATGCCGTCCGCATTGATGTCCGCCTCTGCATTGGTGACGACATCCGCGTCAATGCGGTTAATCACGTAGGTGGCATCCGATGGTGAAACAATACCATCTGCGTTCACATCCAATACAGACGTGACAAACACGTCACTAGTGCAGGTTGTTTGGTTACCGCTGGTATCGGCAACCCGCAGCGTGACCGTTACTGTTGTCCCAAGCTCATTAGTGGTGAAGATGCTAGGTGCAGCAGAGCGAAATGCAATCGCGGTGTCGTCGCTGCTGCCATTGTCAATAACATCTGGGCTGAGAATCACTCTCTCGTTGTTCAGGTTCAGCCGAACAATAGCGTTTCGGCACAGGGCTATCGGGTTGGTGATGTCTATTGTGACGACCAGTGGCTCCGATGGATTTGAGGTATTGCCTGCGCTATCGGTTGCGGTTGCTGTGAGCGTTTGTACGCCTTCGGTTAGTGTGCTCGTGGTGATTGTCCAATCGCCGGTATTGTCTGCACTTGTGCTGCCAACCTCGTTGTCCACATCCGATGTGAGTGTGACGGTGCTGTTCGGTTCCGCTGTACCTGTGACTTCAAGTTCGGTGTCATTGGTGAGGTTGTCTGTCGTGTTGAGACCGGAGTCTACACTAAAGCCAGTGATAATCGGTGGTTCGGGTGGGGTGCTATCTGCTGATAAGTCGTAGACATAGACAGCGCCACTTCCGTTTGCCAGCTCATCATCGCCAATAGCGCCCACAGCCACGGTATCACCATTTATTGCCACTGACCAACCAAAATTATCGCTTGGTGCAGCATCGTCTACAGTCCACTTTGCCTCCTGCATCCAGGTATTGTCGGTACGTGCAAAAACATATGCTGCACCGATATGTAAGCCTACACCTGCTTCACTGTAACCAGGTGCTCCTATTACGACTGTGTCCCCATCTATCGCCACCGCAAACCCAAACTCATCGAAAGTGGCTCCGTCGTTGGCAGTTAGCTTTGCCTGCTGCGTCCAGCTATCTTCATTATCGCGGACAAACACATACGCAGAGCCGCTGTCTGTAGTGCCAGCTTCTATGTCGTCATCATATCGGGCACCAACGACAGCCGTATTGCTATCCAGCGCCACCACATATCCAAACTCATCACCTTGTGCAGCATCGTTCGCAGTCAGTTTTGCCTGCCGTGTCCAATTATCCGCATTATCGCGGACGAACACATAGACAGACCCACTGTTGGTGCCAACCGTAGCGCCGTCATCACTGCGGTCACCAACGATTGCTGTATTACTATCTAGTGCCACTGACCAACCAAACTGATTAATGAAGGTTCCATCAATATCAGTCAGTTTCGTCTGTTGTGTCCAGTCCCCATTGTTGTCACGCACAAACACGTAGGCTGATCCAGTAGGCAAACCATTATTCCTATCACCAATAGCACCGATTAGGACTGTGTTACCACTTATTGCCACTGACTGACCAAAAAAGGTGCCTCTTGCTGGTATGGGAACGATGAGCTTCGCTTGCTCCGTCCAATTCCCCTCGTTGTCTCGTACAAACACATAAGCTGCTCCACTATCAGTTGCCTCAGCATCATCATGCTGAGGGGCACCTACCACAATTGTATTCCCACTCACTGCCACTGAGATACCAAATGTGTCAAACATTGCCCCATCGCTAGCAAGCAGTTTTGCTTGCTGGGTCCAGTCCTCGTTGTTGTCGCGTGCAAACACGTAAGCGGATCCACTCGTATCACCGTTGTCATCATCATCTTTGACACCAATCACTAACGTGTTGCTATCAATTGCCATTGCACTACCAAAACCATCTAATTCGGTTCCATCATCTGCCGTCAGTTTAATTGATACATCAGGCAAAGTTGTCACGGCGAGGTTGGGTGCTGCCTTTGAATAATAAAGTGGCGAAACACTGAGCGCGACCATGGCAAAGATGACCACAAAGCACGGTATAAATTTGCCGAGAAACTGTTTGGAATGAATGAACACTGAACATCCCCTTGTTGATGTATGTGATAGAACAAGTGCCTTATATTTTACCAGCATTATCATTTAGGGAATGTCACAATATTTATACTCATCAATTATTTACGTTTTTTAGGTGGGTTGTGGGGTAAACCAAAACGGGAGCGCGTGTGCGCCCCCGTGTGTGTGAGGTGTGCGGTAGGGGCATGGTATGCCATGCCCACAAAACTGTTGCTTATTCGCCCTCGTCCAGGCGGACGATGCGTGCGTCCATCGGCGGGTCTTCGCGGTCAACCTCACCGCCCAGTTCCTCGGTGATGTAGTCCACGAGGATTTGGCGCTCGCCCACACCCGGGTCTTCGGAACCGCGTGCTTCGGATGCTGCGGCAAGGGACTGGTAGCCGTCACCGCCCGTGAGCAGGAAGCTGTTGGTTACCATGGTGAAGGTGCGGCTCAGGTCGCCCTGTGCTTCGAAGTCCTGTACCAGCACGTCCTCGGTGCCGTCGGCACGGGTGATGATGAGCGTTGCCACGCGGGAGGGCGTGTCCATGCTCGTCTGGTCGCTCACACCTTCACGGCTGGCGTCGTATTCCAGGTACATGCCTGCGATCTGCGGGAAGCGACCGTCGGCGTCCGGTACGCGGCTAACGGCGTTTTCCATCGTTGCGATCAGCTCGTCGCCCGTCAGTTCAACCACAGCCATGCTGTTGTCGAATGCCAGTGCGGTGCCCACGGTTAGCACGGTTACGTTCGGACCGAGGATGGTTGCGCGGATACCGCCACCGTTCTTCAGGGCAACGTCTACACCCGTGTCCGGGAAGGTTTCGTTTGCCCACCACAGGGCGCTGTCTGCTGCCAGGCTGCCCAGGTTCGTCTCTCGCCCACGAACGTCACCGCGAACGCCGTTTAGCTCAGCGGTCGTCGTGCCGATAACGGTGAACTGTTCCTGGATGAGGTCGGTGCCAACCAGGTTGTCGTAGATGGTCTGTACGTCTTCCGGTACGCTCAGTTCCATGCCAGCAACTTCGGACAGTGCCGCGATTGCTTCTTCCGTGCTCGCTACCGGACCGCTGCGCTCGTCAACTTCAGCAATTACGCCGCTCTCGTCGAACGTCACAATCAGGTGACCCACGTAGGTGTAAAGCTGGTCGGTGTTCACAACCAGTACCGGGTTGCCGTCGCTGTCTTCCTGGGTGGTGGGGTACTCTGCGTTTGGCTCATCGCCCTCGCGCAGCAGGTTAAACGGACCGTTTGCCTCTGGTGCGCCGAAGAAGCCCGTGGAGCCTGCGGAGACGATCACGTCAATGCCGGTCAGCAGTTCGGGGCTAAGCGGGTCGCTGGTGAAGTCCTGTGCGTGATCCAGCAGGATGATCTTGTTGATGCCCTGGGATTCCAGCAGTTCAACCTGCTCTGCCACCATGTCCACAGCGGACTCCAGCGGCTGGTTGTCTTCTGCGTTGCGTCCGCCTACAAAGTCCAAACCGGGGATGTTCTCGTCTGGGTCTTCGATCACGTTGAAGAAGTCTGCCGGGGCGCGACCGATCAGACCGATGCGCTCGCCGCCAACCTCAACAAATGCGCTCTTGGCAACCTGACCTGCGAGGTCGGTCACATTCGCGCCGTCTTCACCAATCTGAATCTCCGGTGCGCCTTCCGGCAGTTCCACGTTGGAGAAGTCCAGGTTCACTGCCAGGAATGGGTAGTCTGCTGCGGCGAGCATCGTTGCGAAGTCGCCGATGCCACCGTCGAACTCGTGGTTACCGATGCCGTTTGCGGTCAGCCCGGTTGCGTTGTAGAACGCGATGTCTGCCAGTCCCGGTGCGCCCAGGTCTTCTACGCTAGCGGATGCCTCGTAGAACGGGCTGGGCAGGGTGTGGTCACCAGCGGTCACGTAGATGGTGTTCTCGCCCTCGTTCGGGGCAATGGCACGCAGCCCTTCCAGCACGGTTGCGTAGTTCAGAATTTTAGGTTCCAGTGTGTTGGGGTCCTGGAAGGAGGATTCGTTGTCAGAGCTGTGCAAAATTTGCAGAGAGAAGCCCTCGTCCTGTGCGCCAGCGCTGACGACGAGCATCATTGCCATTGCCAGGCTGAGGAGTGTAGCAACAAACTTGCGGTTCATATTTCGTCTTTTTCCTTTCCTCGTTGAGTAAGGTTTCATCCGTAAGGGGACGCGCCCCATTAGGTCACATCAGTTTTAAGGAATTGTAAAGACGGTTATGTCGGAGTTTAAAAAAACGGGGTAAAGTTATCAAAAGGCGAATTAACGCCTAATGATAACCAGTCTCATCTAAGCAATGGATTAGACGGCGGGCCAGGGGTAGTTCGGTCCGGGTCCTGGTGTTGGGTAGCGTCGTGTTCGCACGATGCGATCAATGCGGCGCTGGAACGCATCCAGTTCATAGGGGGTAAGCAGCGTGAGCAGTTCCGCACGATAGTCACCGTCGCTGTCCTGAGCTGCTTCACACAGGCGCTGCACGTCTTCCATCAGCGGCGTAGGCACATTTTGTCCGGCGAAGTCCCAGATGACAGTTCGCAGCTTGTGCTCTTCGTTGAACGTAATGCCGTGGTCGATGCCCCAAAGCTGCCCCTGTGCGTCTAGCAAGATGTGCCCGCCTTTGCGGTCTGCATTGTTGACGAGGACATCGAACAGGGCGATGCGTGCCAACTGTGGCGCAAATGTGTTGTCTAGCGAGAAGTAGTTTACGCTGGGGTCGTGGTCAATGTAAAACTGGATAGACCCTAGCCCGTGGGCACCGTCGGCGAGGGCGGTCGGTGGCACAATGCCCCACCCCAGCACCTCGGAGGTCAGGAAGGAAGCACGCTCACGGTTGCACAGTGTGCCATCGTGGAAGTCCCACAGCGGGCGTTCGCCTTTGCGCGGCTTGTACACGGCGGGCAGGCACAGGTCGTCCTTCTTCATCGTTACCAGGAACGTGTAGTTGGAACTATAGCGCAGCAGCCCGTGTGTGTCTTCCATAGTGCCGTTGCTCAGCACATCCAGCACGGTCTCGGCAGTCACTTCCAGCGACGTGTCTTCCTCGTCGTTGGCATCGTTGGGGTTACGTGGCTCATCCATCATCACTATGACCTCGCCTTACTTTCACTCACAACAGCATTTGGGGTTAGGTGGCTAGCGCCTGTCTGTCGGCACCGTCTACGTCCAGTAATACACCAGGCGTCCGTTTTGTTTCGGGTCTGCCCGCCCTGCCTGTACCGTCTCGATGGCGTGCATACTCAGCGCCCGCATTTGGTCACGGCTGCACCACATGCGTACCACACCGGGTTCGTCGCCGCTGCCGATGTTCACCATCTCCTGGGCGACGAGCACAATCATGGAGCGCTCTTCATCGTAGCCGATGCCCATCTGCGCGACGCGGAAGACTGGGCGGATCGGCTCGCGCAGGTCCATGTCCATGCGTTTGAAGTCGAAATCGTTGTACTCCGGGGTTTGCTTGTCCAGGTCGTCTACGAGGTCGTTAATCGCCTCGCTGAGCGCCCACGCCTGCTCTTTTTCGATGATGAGCGACACAAGCTGCTGCTCTTTACCTGCTTGTAGATGGAAGACACGCTGCCCCTTGGGTCCAATGGTGCCGATGGTGACGAAGTCAACGGGGTTCAGTTCAATTTCTACGCTTGGCATATCGTTACCTCATCGTAATCCCTTGCAGTATACGATAGATCGTGCTCCCTAAGTCTTGCCATTTTGTTCCGCTTTTGCCACTTTTTTTTCCTGTTCCAGCGCCTGCACATGTGCCGTGTCGTTCATTGTGGTGATGAACGGGCGGCTGTGCCCCAGTTGAATGCCTGTGATGGACGCCGGAGAGATCACGATGCGCTGGAACACATCCAGGTGCATACCCAGGTAGTGCGCCACCACCATTTTGATCAGGTCTGCATGGCTAAAAATGGCAATCGTGTCGCTGGGGTGGTTCGCCGTCAGCCGCTCGATCTCGTTCACGGCGCGGGTTTGCACGTTGCGCATGGTCTCGCCGTTGGGGAAGTACGCCCGCGTGGGGTATTCCTGGATCACATTCCACATTTTACGGTGGCGCAGGCTACCAATGCTTGCCCCCTGCCAGTCACCGTAATCGACCTCGCCAATTTCGTCGTTCAGTTGAATTTCCAGGTGGGGGTGATGTGCTGCCACCGCTTGCGCGGTTTCCATGGTACGGTCTAGCGGGCTGGAAATGATCTGGTTGAGCTTCGTAGGTGCCAGCCGCTTGCCCAGTGCCTCTGCCTGTGCTTTACCGTCGTCGTTCAGGTGTACGCCCGGGGTGCGCCCGGCGAGCTTGCCTGTCTTGACGAAATCGTTGACGGCGTGGCGGATAAGAAGGATGTACGTCATAGATGTCGTTTCAGTTTTCGGTTCCGGTAGTGATGTTTTGTGAAGCGATGTACACTTGTTTGCGTAACAGCATATCACAAAGCGTAGCGCATTTCATCAATGCTCACCCGATTCTATGCAAAACGAATGCGCCGCCGATTGCACGCCGCACCGGGGCATTTTGATGAAGACATTGTAACTTGCACCGCCCCTGCCGCAGTCGTATGATGTGCTGAACCAACGCCAAGAAGGGACACGCCATGGCAGATGACGCAGTGCTCTACAACATCTGGGTGCAAACGGGTGAGGAAAACCTTGCAGGCACCGATAGCAACGTGTTTATTCAGCTTTTCGGCGCAGATGGCTACATAGACCCGCTGCACCTGCCCCCGCAAGACATTTTCGCGTTTGAAAGCGGGCAAACGGACAAGTTTGTGCTGCAAATCCCTGACCTGGGCGACCTGACGCGCTGCTGTGTGGGGCACGACAACGCCGAAGGCGACAGCGGCTGGTACGTCGTTAATGTGCGTGTGCAGCACGCGCCGTCTGGCAAAACGTGGACGTTCACATTTGACCAGTGGCTGGGCGAAGAGGAAAGCGGTCAGCTCTCCGCATGTGCAAACGCATCCTAATCCGCCAGTTGTTGTTCGTGGGTGTGCTAGCGTTTAGCAGCGTTGCCTGCACGCTAACTGGCGAGCAGATTACGCTGACGCCGCCGCCGACGCTGCCCACCGTTGAGTTCCTGTTCCCAGATAACAATGCGACGGTTTTCGAGAACGCCGACTTGACGATTGACCTGCTGGCACAGGACGCGCAGGGAATTGACCGGATCGAGTTGTTTGTTGACGCGCTCGGCGATGGTGAACCGTATCGCGTGCTGGAACCCGCAGAGAGCGGCGCAACATCGTTCCGCGTAGAGACAAACTGGCTGGCACAGGGCGTGGGCGGGCACAGCCTGACGGCAAAGGCGTATCGCACGGATGGCACACCGGGGGACGAGACGACGATTGTGATTGAGGTTGTGCAGCGCCCGACGCCCCTGCCCGCCCCAAATTAGCGTGTGCTATAATGTACTGGTGAAGATGACTTTACCGTAATGAACTTGGATAACCGCAATGCCATACCTTATGCGTCTAAACGTCCGCCCGGACGCCGACAAACTAACCAACCGAGAACGCTCTCAGATTACCCGCGAGTTCGATACCTACGCGGGCGAAGTGCGGATTCATGGGGAGTCCGTCGGGTGGAACGAGATTACCGAAGTTGAACTGGTGAAAGCGCCAACGCTAGGCGGGCTTTCCGCCGCGATTTTGGGTATGTTCGTCAACACAGGCGACCGCTACCACCTGGGGGTGTACCTGGGGCGGGACGAAGCAGTGCTGGCAAACATCACAGAAGACCAGGCACGCTATGTGCTGCACACCATTGCCTACTATGCCCCGCAGCCCATTGGCTACATCGCCAAAGACGATATAGCGCCGCTCATCCCGCTTGTTGATCTCTAGCCTACGCAACCTGTGCGCCTGCCTGCTGCTGAGCGCGTGCGCAACGCAATCATCTGCCCTGCCGACGCGACCGACCGCGTGGGGAGATGTGGTGACGGTAGGCACAGCGGAGCAAACCAGCGCCCCAGCGCTGCTCGCCAACCCGGAGCGTGTGACCGCTGCGTGGGTCGGCACGACAGAAACAGGCGTACAGCAAGACGCGGCAGCAATCGTTGGCGGGGTGCAAACACCCGTAGTCACGCTGCCCCTGCCGCCGACATTCCCACATCGCAGCGAACTGTTCCCTGCTGCTGGGCAGAACAACGCACATCTGCTGTGGCTGGATATAGACGGCGAGAATACGTCACAACTCTACACTGCGGTCATCGACGAGACACTCGGTGTATTTCGCGGTCCGGTGGTGGTTAGCCAGGACGGTACCGCCTGTTACGATGCCTTTGCCGACCCTGACGGCACACTGCACACGGTGTGGTACGGCGGTGAGGGGGGCACGCGTGGGTTCCGCACCGCCGTGATTGAACCTACGGGGCTGCTTGTGCGCCGGCAGGAGTTCCCGCCGGGGGGGGGCTGCCCAACAGCGGTACAGACGCTGCGCGGGCGCTATGTGCTGTGGATTGCGGATGGCAACCTGCACACTGCACCGTTCTTTAACGGCTTTGTGAGCACGACACGCCAGGTGGGGCAGGTACCGACGCTGCGCGATAGCGACCGTTTGCGCTCTTTAAGGGGCGGCAGCGATGGTGACCGGGTCTACGCCTTCTACAACATCACGCGGGCAGATGGCACCGATGAGACGTGGTTCGCCAGCGGCACGCCAGAACGCCCGGAAACGTGGAATGCTCCACGCCGCCTGACGGTCATCCCGGATGCGGGTACTGGCTTTGAAACCACGCTCAACACCGGGCAGACGTTTGCTGCAACCGAGGGCGTAGGCGGACGATCAGCGGCGTGGGTGGCACCCATGCGCGGCGTAACCGGGGTGCTGCCCGTAGCGGCGGAGGTGCAGACGCAAGCGGGTACCACTTTAGCGGTCATCTACCTGCAAGATGGGGATGTGGTCGGGACCCAGCAGATTGCCCCGGTGCGCCCGCTGCTGGGCACGCCTGCGCTGCGTATTGATCGTGACCGTCACCTGTACCTGGCGTGGAGCGAACCCAGCGACATCGGCGCGGCACACCTGCGCATCACTGCCACACGCCAGCTAACAAACTCACCTTAGACTAACCTGAATTCCCCTTTTTAACGTTCCCATCCGTTGATAGAGTAAACCGCCTGAAATGTAAAAATGAGATTGAGGTTGCATTAATGCGACTGAAACTGACAATTATGTTGCCGTTTGCTGGCGTGTTCTTGAGTGCGTGTGGGGCGGTTTTGGGTCCTACAGCGCAGGAGATGACGCTGCAAACACGCAACGATGAACTGAGCACACAAATCTTTGACCTGCGCTCCACGGCGACGGTGGAAGTTGACCGCATGATGATTACAGTGGAGCACGCACAGACTGAGGTGAATTCTGTGTTGGACGATCGGGGAGGGATGCGTGCGACATCTATTGCCCAGGGCACAGAGGCGGGCTTTTTTGATGTGAACATCCCGCAGGGCGCTAACCTGCCGCAGGGCGTTACACCAGAGGGTTTGCTGCCACAGGACGCGCTTGCTGACCCGGCAGCGGCACCGCCCGTTACGCCGCCGGGCGCTGCACCCGTTAACCCGAACGCTGCCGGGGGCGGCGGTGCGCCTGCCGCCACGCCGCCGCCCGCCACAGGTGCCCGCCTGACCAATCCCACGCTGACAACGACCGTGGGTACCGACGATTGTGCCACCAGCAGCCAGGTCAGCTTTGATGAGGGCACGCCGGAGATCTACATCGTTGCCAACGCAGTAGAGTTCCCTGCCGGCACCACCGTCACCACCACCTGGACGCGCGAGGGTGAGGTCATCGACACGTACGACTACACCTACGACTTTTCCATCGACAATGCGTGCATCTGGTCGTTTATCGACCAAACGGACTACGCATTCACGCCGGGGCAGTGGGCAGTGCAGCTTCAGGTAAACGGCGGCGCGGGCATCAGTCCGGTTGCGTTCAGCGTCACAGGGCAGGCACCCGCCCAGGCAGAGGGTGAAGGGGCGATGGATGAAGGCGCGATGATGGAAGAAACGTTAGAAGGTCAGTAGCGCGGTCGGTCAGGGTAAGCTACCCGATACGTTTCTCCGTCTGCGGGTCGAAGTACAAAATATGATCGCTTGCAATGGTGCAGCGCACCCGGTCGCGCGGTCTGACGCGCACATCCGGTGAGACGTGCATCTGCCAGCGCTCGCCGTTGCCATATACGTCCAGCAGTTGGTAGCGCTCCGCGAAAAACGGTGTCACCTGCTCCACCACGCCCTCACCGATAATGCCCGCCGCTGGTGCGTCGCTCGTTACGAGTGTGATGTGTTCCGGGCGCACGCCGAGCACCACGCGTGTGCCCTCTTCCAAGTCCTTGCGAATAGGGAACCCCTGGAAACTGTCACCTTTCCAGCGCCCGCTGATGACAAAGCCGTGCAGCAGGTTAATCTTCTCTGTGCCCACAAACGTCGCTACGAACAGGTTCACCGGGTTGGTGTAAAGCTGCTGGTAGGTGCCCACTTGCTCTATGCGCCCGGCGTTCATCACTGCCACGCGCTGCGATAGGCTCACTGCCTCGATCTGGTCGTGGGTGACGTAAATCGCCGTCGTTGGGAACTCGTTCATCAGGCGCTTGAGTTCAATCCGTGCCTGCGAGCGCAGTTTGGCGTCAATGTTGGCGAATGGCTCGTCCATCAACAGCACACGCAAGTCACGGGTGAGCGCCCGTGCTATGGACACGCGCTGTTGCTCCCCGCCAGAAAGCTGTGCGGGTTTTCGCTCCAGCAGTACATTCAGTCCGATGCCCGTAATGTTTGAGATCTGGCGCACCCGTGGCGGGATTTCCTCCTGGCGGCGGCGCAGCGAGAAGAAGAAGCCCACACTACGCTTTGCCTCCCAGTGTGGGATGAGCGCTCCCTCCTGGAACACCATGCCGATGCCGCGCTCCTGCAATGGCAGGTCGGCTAGCGGCACATCATTGTACAGCACACGCCCCTCGTCCGGTTTGAGCACGCCCGCAATGATCTTCAACAGCGTGGACTTGCCGCACCCGCTCGGACCGAGAATCGCCAGTACCTCCCCGTCCGCCAACCGGAAGTTGATGTCATCCAGCGCCCGCAGGCGCTTACCGCTGAATCCATCCGGGTTTTCGAAGTAGTCTTTACTCACATGCTCCACGGTGATCGCGGTCATGGCGGGGAAGTGCCTCCAGTTGCGGTGCTTACCGTGTCGATTATACACAAGCACAAGCTGTACGATTGCCCCACGCGACCCTGACCGTGCCTACCGCCCCCACCGGACGTTGCTATAATGGCATACAATGATTTTGATAACCGAGGTGCCAAACCCTGTTATGCGCTTTTACCTCGTTTTTCTCTATATCCTGTCGCTCACACTTGTGATCTTGCCGGGGGTGCCCGCCCTGGCACAGGATGACCTGACCGCAACCCTGAGTGTTGACCTGTACGATGGACCGGGCACAACATACACGCAGGTTGCACGGCTTAACGCAGACCAACCGTTTACTGTGCAGGCACGCACGCGCCTGGGCAACTGGGTGCGCGTGGAACACGCCACGGATGACACGATTTCTGGGTGGGTGATGACGGGTAGGCTGCCGCTGGCGAACAGCGATGTGCGCCTGAGCGAACTGCCCGCCATCAACATGCCGGATGCCAACATGGAACAGGCGCAGGGCAATGGTGTGCCCGCTGTTCTCTATAATACGCCAGTGCTGCCCATGTCCCTGGACGTGGAACGGCTGCGTGAGATCTACGAGCAAGGGCAGGCGAACGGCAACGATCCCTACGCGGTCGCTAAGGTGGGGGACTGCAACACCGCGTCTGGCTACTTCCTTTCACCGCTTGGCGTGGGCGAGTACGACGTCGGACCGTACGACCACCTGAGCGATGTGGTAGACGCCTACCGAGACAGCTTCGCCCGCCGCAGCATTGCTAGCAGAGATGGGTTCAGCGCGGCTTCCATCTTTGACCCGCTTTGGGCAACCAGCGAACAGTGCAACCCGAACGAGCCGCCGCTGCTGTGCGAGTATCGCAACAACCCGGCAAGTGTGGCGTTCATCATGTTTGGGCAAAATGATGTTTTTGTGCTGAACCGTGAGCAGTACCGCGAACACCTGACGGAAACGGTTGAGCGCTCGCTGGAACTTGGCGTGATCCCGGTGCTGAGTACGTTCACCAACACCCCGCAGTTCGAGAGCAAATGGGGGCAGGTGCTGGCAATGAACGCGATCACGATTGAGGTGGCGGAGGAGTACAACGTGCCGCTGATTAACTTCTGGCTGGCGGCACACTCGCTGCCAGGACGCGGCATCGGCAGCGACTTCGCGCACCTGACCATTGGCGGCGAGGGACTGACGTTTGATGGGCGTGAGGCGCAGTATGGGCTAACGCTGTACAACCTCGCTGTGCTGACTATGCTGGACACAATTTACCATGATGTGATTGAGGGGGCAGAATGAGCAGGCTTGTGGCAGTGATGTTGGTGGGGCTAGCGGTACTGGTGGCGGCGTGTGCATCCGCTGCGCCGGAGGACGCCGTGACGGGCTACTTTGAGGCGCTGGTGGCAGGTGATGAAACGAGCGCACGCTCACTTACCTGTGCGGAGTGGGAAGCAGTAGCGGCAGAGCGCGTTGCATCATTTGTGAACCTAGATGCTCGATTAGAGGGCATGGCGTGCACAGCAGAGGGCGATGCCACAGAGGGCGGTACCCGTGTCACCTGTGCGGGCGATATTGTGATCACCTACGGCACAGAAGACCAATCGCTGCCACTGAGTACCTACCGTGTGGTGCAAGAGGGCGGTGAGTGGCGTATGTGCGGGGAGACAAACTAGCCGATGCCGCGCCTACTGGCGGTTATGCTCGCAGTTGGTGTGTTGCTGGGCGCGGCGCATGTGCAGGCACAAGAACCCGAACGGGGTATCCCGGCGCAGATTGTGCACACGCCAAACACGGTGAACGCCTATGTGCTGCCAGACGCCAACGCCCCGCTGATGCTGCTGCTCAATGGGGGGGCGCGCATTACGGCGCTGGGGCGCACTGCAGACAACGCCTGGATCGAAGCGGATTTGTCTGACGGGTATGTGGGCTGGGTTGCCTACCAGCATGTGGTGGCGCACTATGCGTATGATCTTGCGGCGCTGCCCGTCACGCAGGCAGATACAGAAATGATCTTGCAGTTCTCCCCCTTCTGGAACTTTGATACGCCGCACAATTTGGCAATCTTCCAGCGTGGGCAGGCAAGCGGCAAGCAGATGAACATGTTCGCCAAAGTTGGGGACAGCATCACTGTCTCCCCGGCATACCTGACGCCGCTGGGCTACGGTGTGTACGATCTGGGCACGTTTGAGCACCTCCAACATGTGCTGGACTACTTCGGCACGGGTGAGGAGAGCGCGTTTTACCGTTCATCGGCGGCAGTGTACACAGGCTGGTCTACACGGGATGTGCTGAACGTCAAGCGTGCACAGCGTTTCGGTTGCCCGCAGGGGTACACTCCGCTTGCGTGTGAGTACGGCACCAAACGCCCGGCGTTTGCGCTCATTATGCTGGGCACCAACGATGCAACCATCATGGATGTGACCGAGTTCGAGGCGAACCTCAACCAGATTGTGGAAGTCACAATTGGTGCGGACATTGTGCCAGTGCTCTCCACGGTGCCGCCGCTGCTGCTAACGTCATTCGACGAGAAACCGTTTAACCACGCGATTATTCGGGTGGCGCAAACCCACGATATTTCGGTCATCAACTACTGGCTGGCAATGCAGCCACTGCCCAACTACGGTATGAGCAGCGACATGGTGCACCCCTCTGCACCTGCGAACAACGCGGGTACCACGCTGTTCACCGGGGAATACATTCAGTATGGCTACACCATGCGCAACCTGGTGACATTACAAGGGCTGGACTTGCTGCTGCAAAACGCAGTGTACCCGGCGTTTTAGGGGTACACCAAATTTGTGGTCATACACGAGTTGCCATTTGATTGCAATCGAAGGGAGCGAACACAATGCAGCAAGGCGATGTAATCAAGGGGCGCTTTGAGGTGGGGGAGCGGCTGGGCAACGGCGCGATGGGGGTCGTCCATGTGGGCGTGGATAAAACCACCGGTGAGCGGGTGGCGATCAAGGCAGTGCGCCCGGAGATTGCCAAGAACAGCGACGACATTGCCAAGCGTTTCATCCGGGAGGGGCGTGCGCTCGGCAAGCTAAACCACCCGCACATCGTTACCGTTGTTGACATCGTGGACGAAGGCGATGAGTTGTACATCATCATGGAGTATGTGGACGGCGTGACGCTGAGCTACCAGATTAGCAAGTACAAGCGCCTGCCGATTAAGCCCACGGTCCAGGTGAGTTACGCGCTAGCAAGTGCCGTCGCACACATCCACGAGCGCGGCATTATCCACCGGGACATCAAGCCCAGCAACATCATGTTCACGGGTAAGGGGTCTCCACGGCTAATGGACTTCGGTGTCGCTCACCTGGATAGTGCCACGCCCATGACTGTGCCAGGGACGGTGCTGGGCACGCTGGCGTACGTCGCACCTGAGATCGTCATGGGGAACAAGGCAGACTACCGCGCCGATGTTTGGTCTTTGGGCATGACCATGTACAAGATGCTGATCGGTGAGCTGCCCTTCGGTGGGAAAACACCTGCTGTCGCCATCGCGGAAATCCTCACCAAGCCCCTGCCAGACCTGATCTTGCTCCGACCAGATACACCACCACGCCTTGCCGGGCTGGTGACGATGATGCTGCAAAAAGAACCCAGCCAGCGCATCGACAGCATGGCGCGTGTGAAGAACCAGCTAAAGGGCATCATGGATGGCATGTAACTGCTAGCGGAACGCGCTGTCTGCCACATCGTCTAGCCTGCCCTCACGAACCCAGCGGTCGTAGCCCAGGTAGCCGGCGTGCGTCCACTCCGGTTGCCAGTAGTGTGGGTGGGTGGGGTCGGTGTAGCGCGTGATGTCGATGGCGGGTTCCCAATGCCCGTTGAATACCGGGGTGTCGTTGCTCTCCCAGCGCACAAGCTCTGCATCCGGTAGTACGGTTGTTTCATCCAGTTGCGTGTCTGCCAGGGTTGCCCCGGTTAAATCGGCATAGGCGAGGTTTGCGCCGCGCAGGTCGGCATCCCCCAGGAAGGCGTCTTGTAGATTGGCACCCTGCAAGTCTGCACCGCGCAGGTCTGCGCCCTGCCAGTTGACCCGGCGCAGGTCAGCAGCACGCAGGTCGGCATCGCGCAGGTTTGCGCCCCACCCGATGCTATCTTGCAGTGCTGCGCCGCGCAGGTTCGCCGCCTGTAGGTTCACATCGCGCAGGTTCGCTGCGTGCAGTTTCGCCCCGCCGAGTTGTGTCTCGCGCAGGTCTGCCGCTTCGAAGTCTACGTTGTGCAGGTATGCGCTGGTGAAGTTCGCCCCGGCGAGATTGCCCCCATTTAGGCGGGCACCTCGCAGCACCGCGTCGTCGCCATTGAGCCACCCCAGGTCTTGCAGCACATCGACCGCGTGCACAGCACGCAGGTTGTCGTCCCCGCCAACAGTTGCTACCAGCCCCTGCCGCTGGAAGTCATTGGCAATGGAGCGCTGCATTGCCAGCAGCACCAGCGTAATCACCAGTGCGGTTGCCAGCGCACCCCAAAGCTGGGTGGCGAACGCATCTACCCGTGTGTTGACCCACTGCACAAAAGACTGGTCGTGGCGGTGCAGCAGGTATGAGTATATTGTGGTGCACAGCGCCAACGTGAACAGCACCGCTACCACAGCAGTGCCCACAACGTTCAAGCTCATGATGTGTTCTCTCTCCCCCGTGGGTGCTCCCCTATGCGTCGTCGTCGTCCAGCAGGCGGCGCAGTTCGTCCTCCCAAACCGTGCTTAGCGGGTCAAAGATGACCTCTTCGTAATCCTCGGACAGGCTGGCAAAGTATGCACTTACGCCGAGTTCTGGGTGGCGGGCGTCCATTTCGCTGATCTTATCCGCAACGGACGTTTCCAGTTCTTGTGATTTCTCCTCCAGGTCGCGCAGGTCAAAGTCCAGGTTCAGCATGTGCTTGACGCGGCGCATGATGCCCAACCACGCCCGGAAGTCATTTTCCACGCGGAAGCCGTTCGTCTGCTGGGCGAACTGTGAGAAGTCGTAGGTGGGTGCAAAGGCATAAAAGCCGACGTGCTCCATGTCTTTTTCGCTGGCGCGGCGGCACAGGTAGCTACCAATGCTAGCGCCGCCCTCGTAGTTGGAGAGGTCTACATTGTAGTCGCGCAGTTCCCGGCGCAGCCGCCGCTGGCTAACAATACAGCTCACCGGGCGCTCTTTGTCGTAGGGCACTTCCGCATACACACCCGCAATGGTGATAATGCGCTTAACGCCGAACTGCTCTGCTGCCTCTAGCAGAGTATTCACGTAGCGGTCAACGTCCATGTGTGGCTCATCGCCGGAAAACACCACCAGATGACGTGACCCGACCTGTGCATAGTAGAACTCGTTGCGCTTATTCTCCATAGATTGCGGGTAGCCCTCATGGAACTGCACCACCGGGCGCACTAAGTCGTGTGTACCGGGGATTTGAAACATGTAGAAGCCGTCCGGCGAGATTTCGCCCACCTTGCGGGCGTCCGTCTGCTGCATGATGTATTTGGGCAGCAGTGACGACAATGAGCCTGCGTCTGCCCATTGCCGCCACCCGGCGATCATTACCATTTCGTCCACATCGGGCTTTTCCCAGATGTTAATTGCCTCAGCCATCAGTTACCTTTAATCTGGTTCGCATGGTGCCCTTCAGTATAGCGCAGGTGGGGTTAAACAGGCGTTATCTACCCAAATCCTACGCACTTCTAATACAGGTGTTGCTGCCCTGCTGCTTACAAACCTGCCATTCATCTTCTCACCCGGCGCTCATATTGTGACGGGTTTCACATCCATGTTAGAAACACTTCACAACGGTAGACATCGGGCGTTTGTTTATGCTACCCTAATCTTGAATGTGATTAATCTGATTCATCAGATGAATGTGAGTATTGGCACACACTTGTGATTGAACTATCCTCTGAACTGTTGAACTACCTCGCCCGGCAGAAGTTTGAACCCGGGGATCGGCTCCCCACGCTGAGCGAGCTACAACGCGAAGACCACCTCAACCTGAGCATCAGCAAAATTCGGGAGCAGCTCGAAGTTGCCCGGGCATTGGGCTTGGTGGAGGTACGTTCAAGAACAGGGATGCGCCAGAAGGCATTCAGCTTTACCCCTGCGGTCAGCCTTAGCTTGTTATATGCGCTGGCACTGGATGTGCAGAACTTCGAGTACTTCGGTTCGCTGCGTGTACACATCGAAACGGCCTACTGGCAGGAAGCATGTGAAACACTTTGCGAGGCAGACCTCAAGGCGATGCGCAACTGCGTCACCCATGCACAGGAGAAGCTCGCCAACACCCGCTGGATTCAAATTCCCCATAAAGAGCATCGGCAGTTCCACATGGCGGTCTTCAAAAACCTGGAGAACCCATTCGTCACCGGGCTATTGGAGGCATATTGGGACGCATACGAGGCGGTGGAGTTCAACCACTATGCTGACTATGCCTACCACCAAAAGGTGTGGGATTACCACGAGCGCATCCTCAACGAGATTGAGCAAGGGAACTACGGCGCAGCGCGGGTGCTGTTCGTGGAGCACACAAAGCTGCTGCGCGTGCATGGTGTGCAAAATGGTGCGCAGCTAGGGGCAGAAGCTGAGGTGAGAGCGACTGCTGGCGATGAAGACTGATCGCAAATTTCTATCAATTATAGCTTGTAACGTTATGTACCATCTAACTGTACTAAGAAGGGAGACCAGCGCGTAAGCGCCGTCACAAACCTATGGCAATTAACGTACAACCCCAAAACAAGACCCGGGTCGATGGCAACATTGTCAACGACTTCGCTTTTACTGTAGCCACGAAGAACGGCTCCGGTAGCCAGACCTCTAACGGTGTGCTCATCCGTGCACTGTTCAAGATGGGCATCCCCGTCAACGGCAAAAACCTGTTCCCCAGCAACATCAAGGGGCTGCCCACATGGTACACCATTCGTGTGAGCAAGGACGGCTATGTTGCCCGCCGCGACCAGACCGAAATCGTGGTGGCGATGAACCCGGACACCGCTGCGGAAGACATCGCCAACGCGCCTGCTGGCGGCGTGGTGCTGCTGCCCGCAGAGTGGAAGTGGACGCAAAGCCGAGACGACATCGTCTACTATGAGATGCCCGTGAAAGAACTGATGAAGGAAGCAGGCGTCCCGGCAGCGTTTAAAGACCGCATTGCGAATATGGTTTATGTGGGCGCAGTAGCACAGCTTTTCGATATCTCGCTGGAAAGCATCTACAGCGCACTGCTAGACAACTTCGGTGGGCGTGCTAAGCTGGCGGACATGAACTTCCCGCTGGTGGAAATGGCGTACAACTGGTTCCAGGAAAACCACGAGAAGCGCGATCCGTACCACTTCCAACCCATGGACATGACCAAGGGCAAGATCCTGATTGATGGCAACGAAGCCGGTGCGCTGGGCGCGATTTTCGGCGGTGTGAATATGGTCGCATGGTACCCCATTACCCCGTCCACCAGCGTTGTTGACGGCATCATCAAGCACAAGAAGATTCGCCAGACCGAGGACGGCAAGGACACCGTTGCCATCGTCCAGGCGGAAGACGAACTCGCCGCTGCTGGCATGATTATCGGCGCTGGCTGGGCAGGTGCACGCTCCATGACGGCAACCAGCGGTCCGGGCATTAGCCTGATGGCTGAGTTTGCTGGGCTAGCACAATTTGCAGAAATCCCGTGCGTCATCTGGGACATTGTGCGTATGGGTCCGTCCACGGGGCTGCCAACGCGTACCTCTCAGGGCGATATCACCTTCATTTACAACCTGGGTCACGGTGACAGCCGCCAGTTATGCCTGCTGCCGGGTAACGTGGCGGAGTGCTTCGAGTTCGGCTGGCGCTCGCTGAATATTGCGGCGGAATACCAGGGTCCGGTGTTCGTGGCGAGTGACCTCGACCTGGGTATGAACATGTGGATGTCTGAGCCGTTTGACTACCCGGATACGCCGATCGACCAGGGCAAGGTGCTCTCTGCTGAAGAGCTGGATGGCTTCCAGGAGAAGCACGGCGAGCTGTGGGGACGCTACAAGGATGTTGACGGCGACAACATCCCGTACCGCACGCTGCCCGGCACCGACCACGCACTCGCTGCCTACTTCACACGGGGCACGGGGCACAATGACATGGCGGTGTATAGTGAACGCGGCGAAGACTGGGTGAAGAACCTCACCCGCCTACGGGACAAGTTCAACGACATGCGCGACAAGCTGCCGCAGCCGATCATCAAGGACAACGGCGCAGAGATTGGCATCATCAGCTTTGGCACCAACGACGCCGCCATTGAAGAAGCACGTGATCGCCTCTCCGCAGAGGGTATCCAGACGGATTACCTGCGCGTGCGTGCGCTGCCGGTGTCACAGTCGGTCTACGACTTTATGTTTGGTCACAAGCGCGTATACGTGATCGAAAACAACTTCGACGGACAATTGCTAAACATCCTGCGCAGCGAGACCAACAAGAGCACAGAACACGTTACGTCCTTGGCACTGGGCGACAGCCTGCCAATGACACCCAGCTACGTTGTAAACGGTATTATGGAACACGAAGGGTAGTTAGCAAATCATGGCGAAGACAAACACGCTCGGACTTTCCCGTAACGAATATAAGGGTCGCAAGAGCACGCTGTGCCCCGGTTGCGGTCATGACTCTATCTCCAACCAGATCATCAGCGCTGCCTATGACCTGGGGCTGCCGCAGCATCAGGTTATCAAGATGAGCGGCATCGGCTGCTCCTCCAAGACGCCCGCCTACTTCCTGGGGCGCTCCCACGGCTTTAATGCCATCCACGGGCGTATGCCGTCTGTTGCGACGGGCGCACACCTGGCAAACCGTACCCTGAAGACGATTGCGGTGAGCGGCGACGGCGACACGGGCAGCATCGGTTTGGGGCAATATAAGCACATCATCCGCCGCAACGTGCCGATGGTATACATCATCGAGAATAACGGTGTGTACGGGCTGACCAAGGGGCAGTTCAGCGCGACGGCAGACGAAGGCCAGATCCTGAAGTACTACGGCAAGAACGAACTACCACCCATTGACCTTGCACTGGAGGCAATTGCCGGTGGCGCAACGTTTGTGGCGCGTGGCTTCAGCGGTGATGCCAGCCAGGTGCAGGAACTTATCAAGGCGGCGGTCAGCCATGAGGGTACCGCTGTACTGGACATCATCAGCCCGTGCGTGACGTTCAACAACAAGGACGACTCCTCCAAGAGCTACGCCTACGGCAAGGAGCACCAGATTTCCCTGCACGAGATTCAGTACCTCGCGCCGGACTTTGTTGAGGGCAGGGACGAGATCGAGATCGACACCAGCGCCGTCGCTGAGGGTGAAGTTTACACGGTGAAGATGCACGATGGCTCCTACGTGCGCCTGAAGAAGACCGACAAGAACTACGACCCGCGCAACCGCGAACAGGCGATTACCACGCTGGAACGGGCACAGCGTGAGCAGTTGTTCATCACCGGGCTGCTGTACTACGAAGAGCCGCGCATCACGCTGGCACAAGAGCAGAACCTCGTGGCAGAACCGCTGGCGCACCTGGAAGAAGAGACACTGCGCCCGCCTGCGTCCGCACTGGACAAGATTATGCAGGCGATGATGTAGCCTTCTGCGGCACATTGCAGCAATTTAGCGGCGCGTTCGGTTTACCGGACGCGCCGTTTTCGTCTAAAATGCTGGGTGAAAGCTTAATTGGCGGCAATCCGCCAAATATCACCCAAGGATAAGACCATGTTCAAACATACAATGCTGTTGCTAACCCTGAGTGCCCTGTGTTTCTCTGCGCAGGTTAGCGCACAGGAGTTCCGTGCCAACAATACGCTCACGTTCGGTGATGTCGTACAAGACCGCATCACAGATGAGCGCTTCGAGGTGTTCTACACGATTCGTGGGGAGGCAGGCGCAACTGTCGTCCTGGAGATGATCGCAATCGAAGACAGTTCCGACCTGAGCAGCCCCGAACTGGTGCTGTACGATGCGGAGCAGAACGTGCTTTTCGATACGTTCTCCCACTTTGGCTTTCGGGAAGCAATTATTGCGTTTGAGATGCCATACACAGGGAACTATCGACTGATAGCCACCCGCCGAGACGGACGTGCGGGTGAGGATATTGGGGACTACCGCCTGCGCATTATCAGTCCGCAAACGCTCTTCCCCGGTGAGACAATCAACGAAGCGGCATTGAACAACAAAGTGCTCAACTACTACCTTGTCCGCCAAGATGATGTGTTTAGCGTCACCTACGAGTTTTCCAACGGTGAGATGGAACCGGAAATTGAGGCATACCGTGTGGAAGCTGGTGAGATGATTAGCGTTGGCACGCTGCGCGGGCGCGAACTACGCAGTGGTGCGATTGGGCTGGACGGTAGGACGGGTGACTTTTTCATCTTCACAGTGGGGGATAGCCCGTTTGCGACATACTTTGACGACCGTGTGGAGCGTGTGGACTATCGGATCCGCTTGGACATGCCGCAGTAGTGGCGTTTCGGACTGTGTGGTGCCGCCGTGCATGATATAATCCCGGCGGCAGATTTGGACTTTCCGAAGGAGTATTGGTTATTATGGGTTTCGACAAAATTGTCGTGCCGGAGACGGGCGAAAAGATTACCGCACAGAACGGTAAGCTGAACGTACCCGATCATCCGATCCTGATGTTCATCGAGGGGGATGGCATCGGCTACGACATCATGACCGCCAGCAAACGCATTTGGGATGCGTCCGTAGAAAAGGCGTACGGCGGCAGCAAGAAGATTAGCTGGATGGAAATCTACGCAGGTGAGAAGGCAGCGGGCATTTACGACGGCGACTACATGCCGGAGGAAACGTTCGACGCACTGCGGGAGTACCTCGTTGGCATCAAGGGACCGCTGACGACTCCGGTAGGCGGCGGCTTCCGCAGCCTGAACGTGACGCTGCGCCAAGTGCTCGACCTGTATAGCTGCATCCGCCCGGTGCGCTGGTATAAAGGCGTGCCCAGCCCACTAAAGCAGCCCGAAGATGTGGATGTGGTCATCTTCCGTGAGAACACGGAGGACATCTACGCGGGCATTGAGTTCGAGGCAGGCACGCCGGAGAACAAAAAACTGGCGAAGTTCCTGCGCGAGGAAATGAACGCAACGGGCTTCTTCGAGGACGCCGGGCTGGGCATCAAGCCGGTGAGCGAGTTCGGCAGCAAGCGTCTGATTCGTGCGGCAATCCAGTATGCGATTGAGCGCAACCGCACAAGCGTCACGTTAGTGCACAAGGGCAACATCCAAAAGTTCACCGAGGGCGCGTTCCAACGCTGGGGCTACGAACTGGCACAGGAAGAGTTCCCCGATGAGACGATTGGCTGGGATGATGTGGCAGCAAACCACGGCGGCAAGGTGCCAGAGGGCAAAATCCTAGTTCAGGACACCATCGCGGACATTATGTTCCAGAAGATGCTGCTGCGCCCGCGCGAGCACGATGTGATTGCCACGACGAACCTCAACGGCGATTACCTGAGCGACGCGCTGGCAGCGGAGGTTGGCGGTGTGGGCATCGCCCCCGGCGCAAACATCGGTGATGAGATTGCGCTGTTCGAGGCAACGCACGGCACCGCGCCCAAGTACACCAACCTGGATAAGGTCAACCCTGGCTCACTGCTGTTTAGCGGTGTGATGATGCTGGAGCACCTGGGCTGGTTCGAGGCAGGTGAGCTAATCACCAAGGCGTACGAGAAGACACTGGACGAGAAGGTCGTGACTTACGACTTTGCCCGCCAGATGGACGGCGCTACCGAAGTGAAGACGAGCGAGTTTGCCACCCGCATCATCGAGAACATGGACAAGGTGTAAGCAATTGCATTGTCATGGGGGGGAAGTTCGCTCTCCCCCCCGCGCGGATTCGCTACGCTGTTGCTTTGCCCACAATTGCCATCAACTCGTATTCATCAAGCTCCACTGGGCGGATGCCCCAGTTACCCGCTGTGCCGCCGCCAATGTGTTCAACCTCGAAGCCCGTCACTTCCAATATCAATCGCAGTTCGGGGATTACAAAGCCCCGCTCGCGTGTCTGAATTTCGATACGCTCCTCGTCCTCGCCTGTGCTCAGCGTCCCTATCTCGGTTAGCGTGTTCGGGTCAAATGTCCCCGCCACCACGTCCGATTGTTGGTAAAGCCGAATGTGCCGCATGGCGTTTAGCACGGTAATCAGCATTCGCCCACCCGGTTTGAGGGCATTGTACAGGTTGCGCAGCACCGCCATGTCGTGCTGCTGCGGACTGCTGCCCGCGCCAACCAATCCGAGCGAGCCTTCGCATACGCAGTATATCCGGTCGAACAGGTCGTCGGTCGTGTAGCGTGTCGCGTCTGCCTGCTGGAATGTAACCGTCGAGAGTCCCTCTGCTGCTGCTATTTGTTGCGCCTGCGCCAGCATCCCGTCGGATAGGTCAACGCCTGTGACGGTGTAACCGCGCCGTGCCAGTTCAAGCGCGTGCCGCCCGGTGCCACAGCCCATATCCAGAATGCGCTGCTCGGGCGTCAGTTGCAGGTGCCCAATGAGAAAATCGACTTCCGCCTTTGTTCCTTGGACGAAGGGTTCGTCCATGTATTCCGGCGCGTGACGGTCGAAAAAGGTTTTCCAGTTATTCGTTTCGGTCATTTTTTCATCCCGCTCCCAGGCATATTCTCGCAGGGTCCGTACCATCGCTAACTTGAGGTATCGGTTTCCTCGTCGGTGGCATCGGCGCTGCCTTCTAGCAACTGCTTCACCACATGATGATCCACCACAGAGGGCGTGTCTAGCTCAGTGAGCAAGTCTGCGGCGGCGAGTGCAGCGCCGATAATGCCTGCCTCGTTGAGCAGCGCCGCTGGCACCACAGGCGTCGTGGTCTTTAGGTATTCAAAGAACTTGTCGTGCTTTTTGCTCACGCCACCACCAAAAATGTACAGGTCTGGCGAGAACAGGGTGTCCATCTGCTCCAGGAACTCGTTGACGCGCTTTGCCCACTTCTTCCAGGATAAATCCTCGTCTTTGCGCACCGCGTCTGCGGCGTAGTCTTCCGCGTCCATACCGTGCAGTTCGATGTGACCGAATTCCGTGTTTGGGATGAGCCGTCCGTCTACGAAGATTGCGCTACCGATCCCTGTTCCGAAGGTGAGTACGATCACGGTGCCAGAGTGCCCGTGCCCCGCGCCATACGTGAACTCCGCAATGCCTGCTGCGTCGGCATCGTTGAGCAGCAGCACGCGCTTGCCCGTCTTCTCCTCGAAAAGCCCCTCCGCGTCAATGCCGATCCACTCGTCGTCTACGTTGGCGGCAGTTAACGTGACGCCGCCCTTTACCACTGCCGGGAAGGTAATGCCAATCGGTCCGTCGTAGTCAAAGTGGGTCACGATTTGCGCGACCACATCTGCTACCGGGTCGGGTTTCGCGGGTTGGGGGGTAGGGATGCGATGGCGCTCTGTTGCCAACGTCCCCGTGTGGACATCAACCAGCGCCCCCTTAATGCCGCTGCCGCCGATGTCGATCCCTAAGATGTGCATCATGTAGAAAGTCTCCAGGCGCTCCAACGCTTGATCTGCTTGTGAAAACGATTGCCGTGAGTAGGGCGACCGTCCCCACATATTTTAGCGTTTTTAATATGCAGTTAACGTTAGGAAAGCGTAAGGAGTTTGCTGGTGGGGCATGTAAACTTACGCCCCACATAGCCAGAGCGTGTGATTACTTGTCGCGTGTGAGTGCAAAGCCGCTCATGAACTGCTTTTGCAGGAAGATAAACACCAGCAGCGGCGGAATCGACGCAATGACCGCGCCCAGCATCAGCGGACCGAAACTGTCCCCGGTTTCAATGCCGCTCACCAGTGTGCGCAAGCCCACCTGCACTACCTGCCGCTCCTGGTTTTGCATAATCATGAGGGGCCACAGGTACTGGTTCCAGGCGTATAGAAATTGGATGACGAACAGCGCTGCAATTGTGTTCCAGCTAATGGGGATAAGTACCCGCAGCAGGAATTGCAGCGGGTTCGCGCCGTCAAGCTGCGCCGCCTCAGATAGCTCTGCTGGGATGCTGGCGAAGTGCTGCCGGAACAAAAACACGCCCGTCGCGCTGGCAAAGAACGGCACCAGCAGCGAGGTGTAGGTATCGCCCCAGCCAATGCCGGAGATGAGCCGGAACAAAGCGATTGCCATCACCTCTGTTGGCATCATCAGGGTGAGCAGCACAAAGCCAAAAACCAGCCACTTGCCGGGGAAGCGGAAATACACAAACGCCAGCCCCGCTAGCAGCGAGAAAATGACCTTGCCAACCGTCATCGTGATGGAGATAAACACGCTGTTGAGCATGTAGCGACCTAAGTTGCGCTGTTCCATCACCACCTGCCAGTTACGTGCGAACTTGTCACCCGGTGTGAACTGGTAGGAGAACACCTCCGCGTTGCCCTGCGTGCTGACGATGAGCGCGTACAGCAGCGGAATGCCCATAAACACCACCGCTATGGACAGAATGAGGTGGGCGTACCAGCGCTTGGGCAGGATGCGCTGCCACAGGGGTTTGCTCACCGTGGGGCGGACGATTGCCGTTTGCGTTTGTTCTTGGGAAATGCTGGTCATGGTCTAGCTATCCTCCATAGTTCACGCGGTTTTGGCTGGCACGGAACTGAATAATCGTCACGCCGATCACGATCAAGAATAACACAAGCGACTGTGCCGCCGCCGCCCCCAGGTTGCGGTTTTCCACGCCCACGACAAACACCTCGTACATTAGCGATGTGGTGGAGTTCACCGGACCGCCGCCCGTGAGGAAGTCGATCAGCCCGAATGAATCGAAGAAGGCGTAGGTGGTGTTCGTCACGATGAGGAAGAACGTAATGGGAGATAGCAGCGGGAACGTGATGCGGAAGAACCGCTGGAACACATTTGCGCCGTCGATTGATGCCGCTTCTAGCAGGTCATTGGGGATGTTCTGTAGCCCGGCGATGTAGAATAAAATATTGTAGCCCATGATGTTCCACACGGCGGTGACCACAATCGTCCAGGGGGCGATGCGCGGGCTGAGCAACCATGCCACCGTGAAGCCAAACGTATTTTCCAGCACGTAGTTATATATGCCCGCCGTGTTGTTGAACATCAACTGGAACACGATACCGGCAATCACTGGGGAGAGCGCATAGGGCCAAATGAGCAGCGTCCGGTAGATGCGTGCGCCCTTGATGGGCTGGTATGCCATCACCGCGATGAGCAGCGACAGACTAAGCCCCAGGAAGACGATTGACACAGCGAGGAAGAAGCTAAAGCCCACGCTGCTCCAGTAGTCCGGGTTGGTGAACAAGCGCGTGAAGTTGCTGAGGCAGACAAATGCCGTGCGCGGCGCACCCAGGCGTGCCAGCAGTGTAGACAGGCGGAAGGTTTGCCCCATTGGGTAGTAGTGGAAGATCGCCAGGATCGAAATCGTGGGCAGCAGCAGCATTATCGCGGTGATCCCCGCCCATGTACCGCTAAAAGCACCGGGGTATGTTTCCGGGCTTGGGATGGGCGACTGCCCACTGAGTAAGCGGCTCGCAACCCAATATATGCCCCAAGTTACCAGCCCAATGCCTACGATAATCAGGCTTGCGCCCAGGATAAGTTCGAGTATTTTCTCGCTGTCCAGCGGTACCTCTGCTTCGGGGTCTACAACAAAGGTGCAAAAGTTTAGCGGAACCATGAACGCCAGTGCCCCGGCAGCGCCCGCCCCGGTGCCCAGCACGCCGCCCCAAAACGCCGCGCCTACGCGATTGCGCTGGAACAAAAACGCCATCACTGCTGCGCCCAGCGCCGCCGCAATGAGTACAACTACGAGTGGTGACACAACAAACATTGCAAATCCTTTACCTGCAACCTGTAAAGGCAATAAGCGGCAGCTTGCCGCACAAACAAAACAGGGGCAGGGGGCACATGCCGTCCCCCCAACCCCTGTGAAGTGGTGTCTAGCTAAGTAGAGAAACCTTACTCAACGTAGAGCAGGTTGTACTCTTCCAGCAGTACGTTTGCGTCTTCCTCAGCAGCAGCCATGATTTCCTCAACGTTGCCACCGGTCAGCATCGCGTCTTCGATAGCCTGGGTGATGATGTTGCGGGTCTCGATGAAGGTGCCGAAGATTGCGCCCTGGGTTGCTGTGGTGATTTCGCTCTCGCCCAGCTGTGTGGAAGCCGTCAGGAAGTTCGGGTTCTGCTCGAACCAGTTGCCCTCAGCAGCAGCGATGCGGGAGCCGTTCTCGAAGTCCCAGTCCAGGTTGTTGTCTGCCGGGATGTCTTCCAGCAGTCCGATTGCGCTGTCGCGCAGCGGGATGTAGCCGCTGGTGATGTGCCAGGAAGCTGCGTTTTCCGTGTTGGAGAAGTACAGCAGGAATGCCAGTGCGCCTTCTTCTGCTTCCGTCTCCAGCCCGTCGGTGATCCACATGGTTGCGCCACCGATAATGTTGCCCGTCCAGCCTACTTCTGCGTCGTAAACCATGTTGCTGGTCTCAACTTCGAAGCCGTTCTCGGCAGCGCTCTCCACGATGCCGCGTGCGGATGCGGAGGAGGTCATGATGAACGGAACAGACTGGGTGGAGAATGCCTGTACGGTGCCGGGCCAGTCGCGCTGTACGCCGCTGTACGCGTAGTAGCCGTTGTTGAACATGTCCTGGTGCCACTGTACGATGTTCAGCGCTGCTTCGCTGGTGAGGTCAACTTCGGTTGCGCGGTCTGCACGACCGTTCTCGTTGTTAACCAGGTTGGTGTTCTGCTGTGCCAGCCACTGCTCGAAGAACCAGCCGTGGTTCGGCCAGGTGATGCAGCCGTCAGCTTCTACGTCGCTCTCTGCGAGGGTTGCGCAAGCTGCTTCCAGTTCCTGCCAAGTGGTCGGTACGGTTTCGATGCCAGCAGCGTCCATCATGGTGCGGTTTGCGTAGAGGATGGGCGTGGAGCTGTTCCAGCCTACGGAGGACCACTGATCGCCGATGGTGTAGTATGCGCTAACCGGAGCCACGATGTCGTCGAAGTCTACCGGCTGACCCAGAACTTCCTCACGACCGTCAATGATCTCAGCAACAGGCTTGAACCAGCCGCTGTCCAGTGCGAACTGCGTGCCGACTTCGAACAACTGGATCACTTCAGGAGCGGTGCCCTGCTCTTGTGCCAGCGTGTATGCGTCAATAAGCGGCTCGTAGTCGGAGTACTCCTGGATGACAACCTGGTACTGGGGGTTGTCTGCGTTGAACTGCTCTGCAACGTCCTGTGCCCATTGCAGGCGGTGGTCAGTGAAAGCGATCCATACTTCGATCTCGATCGGCTCATCCTGTGCCAGTACCGGGAATGCACCCAGCACAGCAAGTACGAGCACCATAAAAAGTGCAACAAACTTACGGTTGTTCATCTACTACATCCTCTGAAGTTTATACCTTGTAAGAGAAATACGCCCGTGGACGCGATGCATAAACTAGCGCGGGGATGTTAATGCTTGTAACAGACAGGTTTTAAAGACTTTTGGAAGAAAATTAAGAAAACATCATATTTATTTCATTAGATTTAACGTAAGGGCTTCGTAGGCAGCACCAAGACCCCACGCGCTGCCTATCTGCCATTTTGTTAATACAGGTGCATAGTACGCATCTTGCTTTCCACGTCGGCGGGGGTGCTGTAGTGGTAGGGCGCGTCTAGCTGTTGTTGCAGGTGGTCGTACAGGTTTTGGCTGAGGATGGTGAACAGTGTGGGGTTTTCCGTTAGTACATGGTGTAGTGCTGCTGCACCCACTTCAATCAGTTCGACCTCGCTCATTGCACGCGGGGAGCGTGTGGAGAACGCCTCGCCCAGCAGAGCCCCCTCCGCGCCGAAGAAGTCCCCCTGTTCAATCTCACGTGAGGGGGTGTCTGGACCCAGGCTGATAAAAGCCTCGCGTTCCACTGGGTTAGGGATGTCCTCTGCCAGGATGCGATACAGATGGTATGGATCTGGCGTGAGGCGTGCTGCCGCCTGCACCAGATAGCCAGACATCGGTCCCATGTACTCGGCGTACTGCTGCCGAATCGTTTCCAGCACCTCTGGCTGCCAGTAGAAGTGATGATGCGTGCCGTTGCCGTTTGTAGCGGCGTATGGTTCCACCTCTTCCACCTCGTGGTCATATGGCACGCTTACCAAACCGCGTATTACAACGAACAACGACGACTGTGTGCCCTCGCGCATGGCAATTAGCTCACCCGGTGCGAAGATTAACCGCGTGGACATCGCTACCAACTGGCGAATCACTTCCTGGTTGATGCCCCGGAACAGCGACAGCGTACCCAACAGGCGCACCTCGTCCTGCTCTGTGAGCAATGCCTCTTGCCGAGAGCGCAGCAGTGAGATTTTGAACGCACTTACTTCACCCTCAATGCTCACTGGCATGGGGATGCCTGCCCGTGCCAGCGCATACCAGATGCGCTCCCGGATGTGCCCCTGGGTGCGCGTGAGCGAGAACGAACTCGTGACATAAAAGCGCACCATGTAGTTGAGCGCACCATCTGCCGGGGCAATCTCGTGCACGATGACCTCTGGGCGGCGGTACTGGCTGATGTCCGGGCTGGTGGTCACGGCGTCGGTCACGATCTTGACCACGCGGCGCGGCGGCACATCGACGGGTGCGGGAAATGAAACCTCTGCCCGGAAGGGTTCACCTGCCCGGAACACGCGGATTGCCCCCTGCGTCAGCATGTTGTTGGGGATGGCGACCACTGTGTTGTCCTCTTGCAGCACCATCACCGCCCGCCATGTGAGCGACTCCACGCGACCAAAATACTGGTCAATTTCAATCCAGTCACCGATGTGGAACGGCTGGTGCACCTGAATGGACAGTCCCTCGAACAGGTTGCCCAGTGTTGCCTGCATTGCTAAACCCAGCACCGCCGTCAGCACGGCGGATGTCGTCAGTAGCGCCGCTACATCTGCGCCCAGTACAAAGCGGAAGATCGCCGCCGCGCTAATGCCGTACAGCACAAATGAGATAATCAGCCGCAGGAGTTCTGACGGCTGCTTGCTGCTAAAACGTCGGAACAGCACATCAATAAAGATGTAGCTGATGAGGCGGATGACGACGACACCAAACGCGCCCAGCGTTAGCGCAAGCAGGTACTGCTGCAACAGCGGCGAGGTGAGTTCCGGGCGGTTCGCCAAAAAGCTGTAGAACAGCCCCAGGACGGCGGCAATAACCGCAAATATCAACACCAACATCAGGCACGTTCCGTTTCGTTGCGCGTCTCTGCCACTTGCATCGCTTTTTCCAGGCTGCGGCGCAGGCGGTTCATTGCCTTTTCAATCCTGCCGATCTCGTCGCCACGAGCGCCGTCCAGTTCACCGATTTCCACCTCACCCCGGCTGTAGCGCTCCGTCACCTGGGCAATGCGGCGCAGCGGACGGATAAACACCTGGTCTAGCAGGATGTTCACGGCAACGAGCACCAGCGTAAACACGCTGAACAGTGCCCCCACCAGCGTGAGCGTGGTTTCTTGCGCCCGCTGAATAGACAGCGACATAGGCACGGTCACGATTTGTGCGCCGATGATGTCGTCCATGCCCCAGCCAAAGCCGCCATCGGCACCGTAGATGCTAATCATGCTGGTAGGCGCGACGTCGGGTGTGCTGTGGCACACCAAGCACGCTTCGTTGGTGATGCGGATGGGACGTGCATAGAACAGCACTCGCCCGTCCTCGGTGTTGCGGTTGCCGATCATTTGCTCGCCGGAATCATCTATAATCATTTCCTGGATAATGTCAACTTCCCAACTGCGGGCGAGGTCACGCGGGTTGGTCGGGTTTAGCGCTGCCTCCCGGTAGGTAAACTCCGGGAAGTCCTCGTTGAACACGAGGAATGTCTCTTGGGCGGCGTAGGAGGGCACCGTTTGCGGCAGGAAGTTATCTGCGCTTTGGGCGGAGATAAGCGGGCGCACCTGGGAAACCGTGTAGTTGCGGGTGGCAAGCGCACTGCTCAGCAGCAGTTCTGCCTGGTGCTGCACTTCTTCCTGCGCCTGCTGGGTCTCGGCATAGTAAAACAGGATGCCAGTGAGCACCAAACCAATGCCAAAAATAAGAACGAACGCGAGATTGAACCTAGCTCTAAGCCCCATTGTAGACCTCGTTACGGTAACAGGATAACTAAGCCAAGTTTATAGAACTCTCATGTTTTGTGCTGTGAAAATGCGGTTGGGTTTTGTTTGAATATTGAAATAGGGCGGGGGAGCGCCCGCCCGTTATGCTAACCTTAATCTTTTTGCTCTGGGTACAGCCCGATAATGCTCGCTTCGGATGCTTCCGCAATCCCACGCTCAGTAATTAGCCCGGTGACGAGCCACGCAGGGGTAACGTCGAAGCCGTAGTTGGCAGCAGGGCTGTCCTCTGGTGTGAGCAGCACAGGTTTGATCTCGCCCTCGTGCAGCCCGTTGATGTACTTTACCTCGGTCGCGCCGCGCTGCTCAATCGGGATTTCCTTCAGTCCATCGCGGATCGCCCAGTCGAATGTGGACGAGGGCAGCGCGACATAGAAGGGCACACCGTTATCGTGCGCGGCAAGCGCCTTCAGGTAGGTGCCAATCTTGTTGGCAACATCCCCGGCGCGTGTGGTTCTATCCGAGCCGACAATGACCAGATCAACCATGCCGTGCTGCATCAAGTGACCGCCCACGTTGTCGGCAATCACAGTGTGGGGCACGCCGTGTTCGTTTAGTTCCCAAGCCGTGAGCCGGGCACCCTGGTTGCGTGGGCGCGTTTCGTCTACCCACACATGCACATCAATGCCCTTATCATGCGCGGCATAGATGGGCGCTGTCGCAGAGCCGTAGTCCACAAATGCCAGCCAGCCTGCGTTGCAGTGGGTGAGCACATTGACGGTTTCCCCGCCCTTGCGCTCGCTGATCTCCTGAATCAGCTTAACGCCGTGCTCACCGATGCGGCGGCAGTAGTCGGCGTCTTCGTCGGCGATTTCCTGCGCGGTTGCCAGCGCAATGTCGATTTTGCCCTCAATGTCTGTGCTTGCTGCCATTGCTGCAAGTTGCCGATCGACTGCCCAGGCGAGGTTCACCGCTGTGGGGCGGGTCGCCTTGAGTTGTTCTGCCGCCTGCGCCAGGAACGCATCAAACGCTGCTGCGTCTGTGCGGGGGGCGCTTAGCGCGGCGATGTACATGCCGAAGCCCGCCACCGCCCCGATGCAGCCCGCGCCGCGAATCCACATATCGCGGATGGCGATGGCAACCTCATCAACCGTGGTCAGGTCTGCGACGATGAACTTGTGTGGTAAGTGGCGCTGGTCGATCACCTGGACGACGGTTTTGTCGCCCGGGTGCAGCCATACGGTGCGGTAGTGCTGTCCGTTGACGTTCACGTTTTCCCCTTTGTGCTTAGCCCTGCCACGGGTACTGCGGGCGCTCGCGGCGGGCAATAGAGACGATGTCCTCAATGGTCTTCACGTTGTGGCGTTCCATCACCAGCGCCTGCCCGATGTTCAGTGCCAGGCTTGCCGCAACCGACTTATCGGTCACGTCGTCAATGGCGCGGATGTCTGCCACGCCCGCCAAGCCAATCACGCGGCGCATCATCTTGCAGCCCGCAAAACCGCATGTGTCCTGCAGCAGGCGTGCCATATAGTTCTCGCGGTATGCCTGCGGCATGTTGATGGTGTCTACCTTGCTCCACACCACCCGCTCGAACTCCGCTGTGAACACCTGCCACAGTTCAACGACCGAATCGGCAAGGTACTGCTGGAAGTCCTGGCGCTGTGCTTCGTCCTTCATGCGCCCCTCTTGTGCGGCGTAGTTCAGGAACAGGTTGGCAATTACCGCGCCCACGTCAAAGCCCATCGGTCCGTAGAACGCGAACTCCGGGTCGATCACGTAGGTGTCCGTCTGGTTGACCATGACGCTGCCCGTGTGCAGGTCACCGTGGATGAGCGCTTGTGCTTGCGTCATGAACTTCTCTTTCAGTTCGGCGACCTCCGCCCGCAGGTCGTCACGCGCCTGTAGTGCCTCCACCTGTGGGCGCACCTCCTCGTTGAAGGCGTTGCGCTCAGTTTCGCGGTATGGCTCCGTGAACACCAAGTCCTCGGTGATCTTGCACAGTTCCGGGTTGATGAAGCGTGCGACTTCCTCTTTTTTGGTGCGGTAATCCAGCATCAGGTCAGATGTTGCGCCCAGTGTACGTGCCATGAACACACCGATGTGCTTGGCGAAGTTCGGGTATTTTATGCCGTCGCTTAGCCCATAGCGCATGATGATGTGCTGGTTGAGGTTCTGCATGGCGGTGACGTACATCACCGGGTCGAAGAAGTACACCTTTGGCGTGTGCTCCGGCACGAGGCGGTAGTGCACTGCCAGCGCTTGCGCCTCGATGCGGGCGCGGTCGGTCGGCAGGGGCCAGCTTTCCCCCACCAGCCGCACGTAAGGCAGTGCCTGCTTCATCACAACGGTGCGGTTGGGGTCGGCAGTTGCCCACACCTTGAACACCAGGTTCAGGTTGCCGTCGCCGACCTCTTCCGCCTGTAGCTGGTCATCCTTGTGGAACACGTCCAACAGTTCGGGACGTGTCCACACGTAATCAATGACCGTTTTCGTGTCTAAGGGATAATATTCTTGGATCGCTGCGTCAGACATCAAAAATGAAACCCTTGTCTTGCATGTGTAAATACTTATGGTGCGCTATTATGTCTTGTCGCGCTTGCTGTCGCCACCGAACAGTGTGTTCACGACGAGCGCCGCCAACAGCACAATGCCTGTGATCGCCGTTTTCATGAACGGGTCAATCTGCGGGATGTTGTCCAGCCCGTTCACCAGCGTACCGTAGATGAGCAACCCGGCAACCGTCTGTAGGATGCCGCCGCGCCCACCGAACAGCGACGTGCCGCCGAGCACCACCGCACCGATGGAGTTAATCAGGAAGCTGTCGACCACGGTCGGCTGCGCACTGCCCAGGCGACCCATATTGATAATGCCCGCCAGCCCCGCCGTAAAGCCGCAGATGGTGAGCACCGCAATCACGATGTTGTCCGTGTTCACGCCTGCGAGCCGGGCGGCGCTCTTGTTGGCACCCGTCATGTAGACGTAACGCCCGAAGCGCGTGTAGCGCAGCACCAAAAAGCCGATCAACAGGGAGATGAGGGCGACAATGGTTAGCGTTCTGATGCCTGTGTCGCCAATTTGCCCGCTGCCCAGGAACTGTGTCGTCTCCGAGATGTTGAACTCAATGCGCCCCTGGCTGATGTAAATTGCCAGACCCGACGCAATCAGCGACATCGCCAGCGTGACCATAAACGAGGGTATTCGGAACTTTGCCGTTGCTAGCCCGCTGATGAAGCCCAGCGCTGTCGCCGCACTCAGGGAAAGCACCAGCGGGTATGGTTCTGGCAGTTCCAGTTGGGCGAACACATACGCGGAGATAATGGCGGTTAGGGTTGCCATCGCCGCGATGCTCAGGTCAATCTCGCCTGTGAGCAGCACAAACGTCAGCCCCACGCCGAAGATTGCCAACGTGGAGATTTGTGCCAGGATGTTGTTCAGGTTGCGTGCCCGCAGGAAGGTATCTGACGCGAGACTGAAGAAGATAAACAGCGCCAGCAGCGTCCACACTGGGGCGAGCGTGCGCAGCCAT
The DNA here is from genome assembly GCA_964451095.1 of uncultured Anaerolineaceae bacterium. Lineage (GTDB taxonomy): Bacteria > Chloroflexota > Anaerolineae > Aggregatilineales > Phototrophicaceae > DAOTTY01. The sequence continues at coordinate 5,993 of CAYVGI010000022.1, read as the reverse complement.
CGTGTCCAGTTCGCCCCGCCGCTCACGCGCATACTGCCCGGGTTGGTTTGGGTTTGCGTACTCATTTAAATTAACCTCATTAAAGCATCTTTATCGAGTGAATCTGTATTTTGGAGCTGCGTGACGATCTTCCCCCGGGACATGATGATGATGCGATCGGACACAGCAAGCGCCGTTTCCGGCTCCGACGAGACGACCAGCACCCCATAGCCCTCGTTGCGGAAGTTGCGCAGAATGCCCAGCACCTCGTTTTTCGCGCCCACGTCCATGCCGCGCGTCGGCTCGCTCACGATGAGTACCTTGGGCGGGTACGTCAGCCAGCGGGCAATAGCGACCTTCTGCTGGTTGCCGCCGCTCAGTTTGCCCACCGCTTCGAGCGGCTCGTGGGGCTGTACGTTTACCTGGTGCATGGCGGCGTCGGCAATCTCCACCTCTTTGCCGTAGCGTGGGATGATGCTGCTAATGCGCCCCAGGTGCGGCATGGTGATGTTCTTGAAGTTTGGCTCGTCCAGCATCAGGCTTTGCCGCCGAGATTCGGTCGCGTAGGCAATGCCGTGCTTGATGGCGTAGCGGGGGTTGTAGCGCTGTGGGAAGGCGTGATTGTCTACCGTGATGCGCCCATCGTCCAGGCGATATAAGCCGAACAGCGCCCGCGCCAGGTCAAAGTGCCCCGCGCCGATCGCCCCGTACAGGCTGACGATCTCGCCTGCGCCAACGGTGAATGAAATATCATTAAACACGTCGCTGTTCAGCGCATCGACCACGAGCATGTTCTGCCCGTCGCTCACATCCTCCGCAGACGGCAGGGACGCTTCTGCATCGCGCCCCAGGATGAGCGAGATAACCGTGTTCACGTCAGTTTCTGCATTTTCCAGCGTGTCGATCTTGTTGCCATTGCGCAGCACGGTAATGCGGTCGGCAACTTGCTCGACCTCGTGTAAAAAGTGCGAAATATAGATGATGCTGCGGTTGCTCTTGCGCAGGTTGTCCACCAGTTGGATGAGGCGGTCGACTTCTGCTGGGGAGAGTGCGGTGGTTGGCTCGTCCATGATGAGCACCTTCGCGCCGGAGAGGATCACGCGCAGTACCTCCACCACCTGATGTATCCCAAGCGGGTACTCACCGAGCGGTCGCCGCACATCAATATCGAACCCCAGCTTGTTTAGCTCCTCGGAGGCGGTGCGGTTCATGGTGTTCCAGTCCACCACGCCGAGCCGCATTGGCTGCCGCCCAAGGAAAACGTTTTCCGCCACCGTCAGTTCCGGCATCACGCTCAGTTCCTGGTGGATCATGCCAACGCCCGCCCGTAGCGCGTCGCTGGGCGAGTTAAAGCGCACAGGTTTCCCGTTGAAGTAGTATTCCCCGTCGTACTGGGAATAAACGCCGGAGAGGATCTTCATCAGGGTGGACTTGCCCGCGCCGTTTTCCCCCACCAGCGCGTGTGTTTCGCCCTCTTTCAGGTCGAAGTCCACTTTGTTTAGCGCTTGCAGCCCGCCAAACCGCTTCGAGATTTGCCTCAATTCGAGCAGTCGTTCATCGCTCATGGTCACTTCTCTGTTGTGTTCATGGGTGTGTTTTATGTGGTTGATCTTCGTCGTCAGGGTGGCGTGAACACGGGGTAGTGTGCTCACGTGGGTGTGCCCGAATGATAAGAAAATGGCTCTGAGAACAGAGCCACTTTCCAGGTAATCAATCTTGGGCGTTGCTTAGAAGATCAGTTGTTCCTGCAACCAGCGCAGACCCTCTGCCGTGCTGCGACCGTAGCCGCGCAGCTTCCACGGCTCGTCTGCCAGGTCGGGGTCTGTGTCGATGGAATCGGTGATTGCGGGACCATCTGCCAGGATGAAGCTGGGGATTTCCTCGCGTGCAGCGTCCATACCCATGTTTGCGGCAACCCAGCCTGCGAGCACGCCACCGCCGTGGATACGCGGTGCAGAGTTACGTGCGGTTGCAACCAGGCGACCTTCGATCACAGCGTCGATTGCCGGGGTCATCGCGTCAACACCGCCGATGAGCACTTCTGCGCCAGCGTTGCTAGCAACCTGGCTTGCTGCGAGTGCCATGTCGTCGTTGTGCAGGAAGCCTGCCTTGAGGTCTGGGTGGCGGTTGAGCACGCTCTCCCAGATTTCTGCAACGCGGGTCACGTCCCAGTCTGCGGGCTGGTCATCAACAACTTCAATGTCTGGGAACTGTGCCATGATGTTGTAGAAGCCCTGTGCACGCCCCTGTGCACCGGTGTGCCCCTGTGCACCCCAGGTGTGTGCGATCTTGCCTTCGCCGCCCATCTGGGTAACGAGTTCGGTCACAACTGCTTCGGACATGAACACATTGTCCGGTGCGATGAGCGTGAGCACGCCCATCTCTTCCATAACGTCCATCGGCGCGATGAGCGTATCGAGGTCAACAACGGGGACACCTGCCTCAATCACAGCGGTGAGTGGCTCTACCAGGGAGCCGATGCTGAACGGTTGCAGTGCGACAAAGTCAAAGTCGGTTGCCTGGCTAGCGATGGTATCTACAGCAGCACGCTGGATGTTGTTGTCAAGCTGTCCGTCGAACCAGACAATCTCCACACCCAGGAACTCGCCCCACATCTCAGCGGCGTCTTTACCCTGTGCACACCACGTTACGGCAAGCCCTGCGTTGGACATTGCGGCACGCATTGGTTGGTCTTGTGCGCTTACGCGGCGGGTTTCTAGCAAACTGAGGACAGTGGGAGCACCGATGCCTGCGCTAAGGAGTGCGCTGCTCATCAGGAACTCGCGGCGACTCATACCTTCTTTGGTTTTGCGGAAGAAGTGCATTCTTTAAGCTCCATTCATTAAAAGAAAGTTTTATGTTATTTAGAGGCTGCGATGTTTTCTTAAATGTCGGTTCACATTATAGGACATGCAGGGGGTGCCGTCAAATATTGCCTATGCCGCAGGGGAACGTCACGCTTTGCAAGCGCCGGGTTTTCGTGTATTTTGGTATCGTGTAATTAACACCACCCCTTTTCCTTTAGCTACGAACGGTTACCGCCCCGCAGCGTGAGTAACCGAAAAGACGACGAACAGACGAAATAGTGATTTTGAAATTATTACGAGATTGAAAAGCGGTATAAAAACCAACAAAGGAGGAAGTACCCCGCCCACCTGTTTGTGTGCGCGGGGTCGTATTTGCTTATGGCAAAAGATTTGAGAATTGTCCCCATTGGCGGGCTTGGCGAAGTGGGCAAGAACATGACCGTATTCGAGATGGGGCGCGACGCTATCATCATCGACACGGGCATCATGTTCCCCGCCAACGATATGCTGGGCGTAGACTACATCATCCCGGACTATCGCTACCTGCACGAACGTGACGACCTGCGAATCCACGGCATCTTGTACACGCACGGGCACGAAGACCACATCGGTGCAGTTACCCATGTGCTGGAGGACTTCCCGAAGATTCCGCTTTATGCGACCAAGCTAACCGCCGGGTTGCTGGAGGTTAAGCTGCGTGAGGCGAACCTGATGGGGCAAACTTCGCTGCACGTCTTCGAGGAGGGCGACACATTGGAGGTCGGTCCCTTTACGATAGAAAGCTTCCACATGTGCCACAGCATACCGGGGTGCTCCGGCTTCGCCATCAACACACCCTATGGCTTGGTGGTGCACACGGGTGACTACAAGTTTGACAACACACCTGTAGACGGTAAAAAGCCGGACTACGCCAAGCTAGCAGAGTTCGGGCAGCGCGGCGTGAAGCTGCTGCTGGCAGACAGTACCAATGCCGAGGTGCCGGGTTGGACGCCGTCGGAGTCCGTCATTGATGGTGGCTTCGACCGTACCTTCCGCGATGCGCCGGGGCGTATCATCGTCGCCACGTTTGCGTCGCTCATCTCGCGCGTTCAGCAGGTGGTCACCGCTGCGAAGAAGTACAACCGTAAAATCGCGTTCGCTGGGCACAGTATGAAGCGCAACGCCGAAATCGCCATCGACCTGGGTATCCTAAAAGTGCCCAAGGACATGATTATCGACCTGAACGACGTGGACAACCTGCCGCCGCGCAAGGTCACCATTATGGCGACGGGCTCCCAGGGTGAGCCGTCAGCGGTGCTCAGCCGCATGGCTGCCGGGCGGCACCGCCTGGAAGTGCAAGAGGGCGACACCATCGTGTTGTCCTCGCACCCCATCCCAGGCAACGAAGAGATGGTGTCGCGCATTATCAACGATCTCATCCGGCGCGGCGCAGAGGTTGTGTACGACCCGATTGAGAATGTGCACGTGAGCGGGCACGGCTACCAGGAAGATATGCGCCTGCTGATGAACCTGGTACGCCCGGAGTGCCTGATGCCCGTGCACGGCGAACTGCGCATGTTGAAGGCACACAAGCGACTGGCAATGGCGAGCGGTATGCACCCGCGTGACATCTACGTGGTGGAGAACGGTACGGTCATTGAGGTGAACAACCGTGGTGTGCATGTCGGGGAGCGCGTGCCGGGCGGTTACGTGTTTGTAGATGGGCACGGTGTGGGCGACATCGGTCGGGCAGTGCTGCGCGACCGTGAAATTCTGTCACAAGATGGGTTTGTGATTATCGTCGCCAATGTTGACCGCCGCAATCACCGCCTGCTTAACGACCCGGAAATTATCTCGCGGGGGTTTGTGTACCTGCGGGAGGCGGATGAGCTGATGAACAAGATCATGTCAGCAGTCCGTACGTCCATCAAGAGCGCGAACGGCGGTTCACGCGGGCAGTTACAGCACCAACTGGAGGACAGCGTCTCTCACATGCTCTACAGCGAGACGCGCCGCCGCCCGATGGTGTTCAGCGTGATTAACGAGCGTTAGGCGCTGTGTGCAACAGGGCGCGAAACCGACCGCGCCCTGCCCTGTGTCTTCCTAAGGTGCTGTCTCTTCCGCTCGCTGCTTGAGCGCGGCGGCAAACGCTTCAAATGTCGGTGTAAGATCGGGTATGCTGCCGCCGAACACGGGCAGCATCCACCCGCTAAACACCTCTTCCATCGAAAACTGCACACCACCCTCGTCACGCGCTTGCAACGTGAATGTGCGTGCACCACTAAACGCGCCAAATGGCATCCCGGATTGCCAAACCATCTTGTGAGGCGGCTCGAACATGCTGACTGTGGGGCTAAACGCCCGTTTGGGGGCTGCTTTCGTGTAGATGGTTAGCTGTTGCCCCTGCGCAATCTCACCCTCTAGCCGCAGCATCCCCAGGTCGCATTCTGTGTAGCGGGCGCTGTCCGTCAGTATCGCCCAAACATGCTCCGCGTCGGCGTCAATGTCAATTTGTGTGCGAAAAACTTTTGTCATCTGTATGGGGTCACTCTCGCTGGCGGTTTGCACTCCCAGATGTTTGTTGCCCGGGCACGCCCACCTACACAAATTGCGATTCAGTGTTCCGGCGGCTGGGAGAGCACATGGGCGTTGCCATATAGGTCTTCGAACATCGTCTGTGTACCCCACGGGAACTCGGTTAGCTCCATGGTGAACGTGACGCACTTGTTCTTTAGCGTTTCCATAGCCCCGCGCACATCATCGGTTTCCAGCACAAGCCCTGGCTGCTTGCCGACAACCGCTTCACGCGCTTTCACAGTCGTTTCGTCCTGCGCCCAGCTAGGTGACTCCAGCACGATTTCAAGCTCGGGTTGCTCCTGTGGGCTAACGGTCACCCAGCGAGCGCCGCCCATTTCTGGCATCGGGCTGTCGCTGCGCTTAGCAAAGCCCAGCACATCGGTGTACCACTTCAGCGCTTCATCAACATCGCGGACGTAAATGGAGGTGTGGGTAATGCGACGAATCATGAACAAATCTCCTGTTTCTTTAAGAAGAGAAAAGGGAAGAAGCGTACTACACCTCAATCATAGTGCATTTTTGTTCTATTTGCAATAAAAATGAGAAAAAATGTGCGCTTATGTGCTGGGCTAAGCGGGTTGGGACGCTACTGTCCTTTCTAGCCACCGGACACTTGAACGGATGATCCGAACAAACATAACAAAAGGGAGT
>CAYVGI010000021.1:0-46729 GCA_964451095.1 uncultured Anaerolineaceae bacterium | reverse complement strand
CGGATAAAACAGCGTGCATTCTTATCGCAAAGCGGCGGCGCGGCAAGGTGTAGCCCCACGGAGTTACCTGTTGCAGGTTCTGGTGGTGGTTAGATCGTAAGTGATAAGCTTGATGTGAACGTTTTTACCTCACCCCTAAACCCGCTCTCCGCAAGCAGAGAGGAGACTACAAACCCTTATGCCACGCACTTTCTGGCTCTCTTTTTCCGTTTACGGGGGGAAGGGCTGGGGATAGGGCTTGGAACATTTCACTACCACTTACCTTATTAACCACCACCCAGGTTCCCACAGCAGCGCCAGGAATGTGGCACAAAAGAACATCTGCGCTTTTGCCGTGCATGTGTTCTAAAGTGTGCTACACTGTAACGGATGTTGTTGGCGAATTCAGCCCTCACCCTAAATCTCTCTCCCAACCGCCGCTGCGCGGCTAGAAGAGGGACTTTAAAAAGCGTTTTTCTCCCCTTCTCCTAGCGCAGCGGTCGGGAGAAGGGGCTGGGGGATGAGGGCCGATAGCCGTCAAATCAATTGACCAACAGCATCTATAATCGTCAGCATAACCACGGAGGCATCCATGCAAGTCCGCGTTAGCCGCCACATTGCCGCACCTATTGACGTTACCTTCAACGTTTTTTCCGATGTCACCCAAATTGCCGAGCGTATCCAGGGCATCAACAAAGTGGATATTCTGTCCGAGGTTACACACGGTGGGGGTACCCGTTGGCGCGAGACCCGCGTGATGTTCGGGCGGGAGGCGACGGAGGAGATGGAAATCAGCGCCTACACGCCCAGCCAATCCTACGAGGTGGTCGCATCATCACACGGCATGGACTACCACACCATCTACACCTTCACTGAGCAGGACGGCGGCACACATGTCGAGATGGTGTTCATCGGTACACCTATCACACTTGCTGCCAGGCTCATGTCTCCGCTGGCATCCCTGATGCAGGGCAGCACCCAAAAAGCACTGGAAGCAGACATGGATGATCTGAAGCGGGTGTGCGAGCGGCTGGCAACCCCCTAAACATCCACCCAGCACGCTTCTTCATTAGACTGCTGTGCCGCTGCCAACAACTGCTGCACCCGTAAACCATCTGCCACGCTGGGGCGGGCAGGCTCACCGCCCGTCATCCAGGATAACAGCTTGTCCGCGATGCGCCCGGCGGCGAGCCGTCGGCCGTCCACACTCGTGTCCTCTGCGGGCAGCGGCACCTGCTGGAACGCTTTATCGGCGCGGGTGGCGTGCTGCACCGTGAACCCATACACATAGTCTTTCGTCGTGTTTTCCAGCACGAGCGTGCCATCGTCGCCGTAGAACGCCCACCGATGCCCGCTACCCATGAACGCATGGGCGCTCACCGTCACGCTAGCGACCAGCCCGTTTTCAAACTCTACGGTGATTACGTTGATGCTGTCGCCGTTGCGCGGGTCGGATGGCGCTTTGGTCAGGCGGGCGCTCAACCGCGTGATGCGCTTGCCCACGAACCACTCCAGGTTGTAGAACACATGGGACACGTAGCTAAACAGTACCCCGCCCACACCAAACTCCGCCTTCCAGTTGGTGGTGCGGTTGCGATTAGCGTAGTTTTCTACATCCCACACCAGTTCCACATGGCGCAGCTCACCCACGCCGCCCCTGTGCAATATCTGCCGTGCGACCTGCCACGCAGCAATCTCCGGGAACTCCATATCCACGACGTTGTAGGCGTGCACATCTTCGATAGCGTCTGTCATAGCGCTGGCGTCTGCCAGGGTTGCAGCGAGCGGCTTCTCTAAGAACAGGGACTTGCCCGCCTGCGCGGCGGCAATGGCAATCTCTGGTTGGAGCGGTGGGGGGGTGGCAATCGCAACAATGTGGATGTCCGGGTCGGCAATCATCTCGCGCCAGTCGCCGTAGGCACGTTCTACACCGTGCTCATCTGCGACGCTCCGTGCCCGCTCCTGTGACGAGGCACACAGCGCCAGCACCTCACTGCGCACATCCGCGCGGAAGACGGGCAGCAGCACATGTTGCCCGTAGCCAATGCCAACAATGCCGACTTGTAATGTCATGGGGATTAATCCGTGGTTGGGTAATTAGCGCCTATTTTTAACGCACATCACGCAGCCCGTCCAGCAGTGCCCGCACCACATTAACGATGAGGCGCTGCACGGGTTCGGGCTGCTGGCGCACCATGTCTAGCAGTTCTGCCTGCGGCGGCGGTAGGTCGGGTTCGGGTTCTGCGCCGGGGTGCGGAACGTTCGACAGCCCCAGCAGGTAATCTGCTGACGTGTTGAAGTACTCCGCCATAGCAATGAGCGCGTCGTCTTTGGGGCTAGATTCACCATTTTCGTAGCGTTGGATTTGCCCACGGGACAGCCCAAGTGCTTCGCCAAGCTCGTGTTGATTTAATTCGTAGGATTTGCGTAACTCAATCAAACGGGCGGTGCGAAATGGCATAGGGAGGCGGCTTTCGGGTGAATGAATGGATCGTGCCCCATCCCTACAGTTTGGAGGAGGGGTTGTTCGGGTGGTAAAATGCCTAAAAATTATGCAATGTATTGACAGGGAACGAAAAATAGTCTATATTGTATGTGTCGTCCAATAACGTGGACAGCGCGTAACCTGTGGTTCAATGCCACCTGAGGAGTGCATTACAACACACTCCAACAGGTACACAACACAGTGCATTGGATTATAGGCGAAGTCGTGCCAACACGGTAGAGGACGAACCCGTGGCGGACGCGCCCCAGTGGAAAAACACACGCACATGTGCACCCAAGGGACAACCAATGGCAGCCGTTGTCCCTTTCCCTTTTTCATTTCCTCTTTCCTCTTACCAGCAGCGCCCCCAGGTCGATTGCTGCGCACGCAGCGGTATTGCGCGATTTGTAACAGAATATATGACAGCTTTAACACTTGGCAGGTACGATAACCCAATACAGACCTCTCTATTGTGTGAGACGCATTACAGCGAACACACCGTTTTGCATCACAATAGATAGCATCTGGCAACCCCAGGTGTTATGCTCAAAAAACCCAAAAGCACGCTTTAGCGAAGGAGCTTCCACCCTATGACCAAGGCACACGAACTCGACAAGCTCGGACAGTCCATCTGGCTAGATTACATCCGCCGCCAATTCATCGAAGATGGTGGCTTGCAAACCGCCGTAGACAACGGCGTGCGCGGCGTAACCTCCAACCCGGCGATCTTCAAGAAGGCAATTGCCGATAGCGACGACTACGACGCGCAGATGCAAGAGCTGATTGACGCGGGCAAGAGCGTAGACGACATCTACGAAGCGCTCGCCATCCAGGACATTCAGCGTGCCGCCGATGTGCTGCGCCCGGTTTTCGACGAGACCAACGGCATTGATGGCTACGTGAGCCTGGAAGTTCGCCCGGAACTGGCAAACGACACGGACGGCACCGTCGCTGAAGCGCGTAAGCTGTGGAAAGCAGTTGACCGCCCGAACCTGATGATTAAGGTACCTGCCACCAAGGAAGGTCTGCCTGCCATCACCACGCTAATTGGCGAGGGCACCAACGTGAACGTCACGCTGATGTTCTCCATCCAGCAGTACATTGACGTTGCCAATGCTTACATCGCCGGGCTGGAGCAGCTTGGTGCCAGCGGCGGCGACCTGAGCAAGGTTGCTTCTGTGGCATCGTTCTTCGTCAGCCGCATGGATGTGATGGTGGACAAGTTGCTGGATGAAAAGGGCAACACCGACCTGCTCAGCAAGTCCGGCATTGCCAACGCACAGGTTGCCTACGCCAAGTTCTGCGAGACGTTCAGCGGTGACCGCTGGGACAAGCTCGCCGCGCAGGGTGCACGCGTACAGCGTCCCCTGTGGGCATCCACCAGCACCAAAAACCCCGACCTGCCGGACACGCTCTACGTCGATAACCTGATTGCCGAGCACACCGTCAACACCGTACCGCCGGACACGCTGGACGCACTCAACGACCACGCCAACGTGAAGATCATCACCACCTGTGACGCGGCAGACGCGCAAAAGATTCTGGACGACCTTGCTGCGGCAGGCATTGACTATGACGCAGTAACCGTTGCCCTGCTGGACGAAGGTGTGGACAAGTTCATTGCTCCGTTCAAAGAACTGATGGCAAGCATTGAGGCGAAGCGCGAGAAGATCGCCGCCAGCTAACAGGCACCACCAACATCCGTTGGGGCGGGATTCATCTCGCCCCACACCGACCCCTTATTTCCTCCCCACGCACACGAAAAGGACAAACAATGCAGCTTTCACTTGGCAAATACCAGGAACACGTGGATAACGCACTCAAGCAGATGACGCAGGGCAATATCGTGCAGCGCATCTGGGATATTGACCACACCGTTTGGCAAGATGACCCCACCGAGATCAGCAATCGCCTGGGTTGGCTCACCAGCGTAGACTTTCTGCGCGAGCACATGGACAAAATCACAGGTCTAGTGGATGCGGTCAAGGCGGACGGTTACACCGACGTGCTGCTGCTGGGCATGGGTGGCAGTAGCCTCGCACCGGAGGTGTTCAGCAAGACCTACGGCGACATGACCGACGGGTTAAACCTCGCTGTGCTCGATAGCACCGACCCCGGCTATGTGCTGGAATACGCCGAATCGCTCGACCCGGCGACCACGCTGTACATCGTCGCCACCAAGTCCGGCGGCACCGCAGAAACCCTCTCCGCGTTCAAGTACTTCTATAACCAGACTGCCGACAAGGTCGGCGCGGACAGCGCGGGTGCACACTTTGTCGCCATCACCGACCCCGGCAGCAAGCTCGTTGACCTCGCCAAGCAGTACAACTTCCGCGAGACATTCGAGAACGACCCGAACATCGGCGGGCGCTACAGTGCGCTCAGCTTCTTTGGGGCGGTTCCGGCGGCACTCATCGGCGTAGACCTGGAAAAGCTGTTCGCCAGCGCAGACGAAGCAGCAGCAAACAGCAAGCAAGCACCCAGCGAAAACAACGCCGCCATCCTGGGCGCTGCCATGGGCGAGCTTGCCAACTTCAAGCGCAACAAAATTACACTGGTGTTGTCGCCGGGTGTGTTCAGCTTTGGCGATTGGGTTGAGCAGCTTATTGCGGAGAGCACAGGCAAGAGCGGGCGCGGCATCCTGCCTGTGGTGGGTGAAGAACTTGGCACCCCCGATGTGTACAGTGCCGACCGCTTCTTCGTCTACATCCAGCTAGACGGCGACGACACTTACGACACGCAAATCCAGGCGCTACAGGACGCCGGGCACCCGGTCGCCCGCATTCCCCTCAGCGATGCGTATGACCTGGGCGGGCAGTTCATGCTGTGGGAGTTCGCTACATCGGTTGCGGGCTACCGCCTGAGGATTCACCCGTTTAACCAGCCCAACGTAGAGTCCGCGAAGAACGCCGCCCGCGCCATGATTGCCGAGTACGAAGAAAAGGGTGCCTTGCCGGAACTCGAACCGAGCCTGACAACCGACGACACCCGCGTCTATGGTGATGTGCAGGCAGATAGCCCCGAAGACATGCTGAAGAAGTTCCTCAGTATGCCAGCGCCGGGCAGGTACATCAGCATTCACGCCTACATTCACCCCACCCCCGCCGCCGATGACGCGCTGAACGCGCTGCGCCTTGCCCTGCGAGATCGTTACAAGCTCGCAACCACGGTTGGCTACGGACCGCGCTTTTTGCACAGCACCGGGCAGCTTCATAAGGGGGATGACGGTAGCGGGCTGTTTATCCAGATCACGGACGACATGCCCAATGACGTTGATATACCCGACGAAGCGGGCAAGACCGACTCCGCAATGACGTTCGGCACACTCAAGACGGCGCAGTCACTGGGAGACCGCCAGGCACTGCTGGAAAACGACCGCCGTGTGCTGCGCTTCCACTTTGCAGATGCCGTTGCTGGTATTCAGGGGCTAGCGGACGCATGAGCATTCGGGCGGTCATCTTCGATTTGGATGGCACCCTCGTCCAGACCGAAAAGCTCAAGGCACAGTCCTACGCGCAGGCAACGGTAGAACTGTGCCCGTTCACCGTGGCGGAAGCTGAGGTCATCGAGGAATTTAAGAACGTTGTGGGTCTGTCCCGCAAAGAGGTCGCCGAGCACCTCATCGACAAGTACAAGCTCACGCCGCTGCTAGAGGCACGCCAGGAAGAACTCAGCGTGGGCACGCTGTGGCAGAGCTTTGTACAAATCCGGCTGAGCTACTACGAGGCAATGCTCGCCAACCCGGATGTGCTGGTAGACAACCAGTGGGAACACAACGTTGACCTGCTGCGCACCGCTCGCAAAACGGGCTGCTACACGGCGCTGGCAACCATGTCTCACTGTGAGCAGGCAACCAAGGTGCTGGACATCCTGGACTTGGGCGCATGGTTCGACTTTGTCGCCACCCGCGACGACGTGGAAAACGGCAAGCCCGACCCGGAAATTTACAACCTGGTGCGGGTGCAGCTTGATGTGCCCGCAGACCAGTGCCTGGTCATTGAAGATTCGCCCAGTGGGGTGAAAGCAGCAAAGGCGGCAGGGATGCACGTCGTTGTCGTGACCACACCGTTCACCCGAGAGGGCATCCGCGCGGGCAGCCTGCTTGACCCACAGCACACCGTGGACGACCCCAAAGCGCTGATTCCGGTTATCCAGCAGTTTGCAGGCGTCATCCCGGAGTAATACCCCACCCGGATTTTGCCGGGGCGCTGCACGCACGCAGCGCCCCACGGGCGGTAACTTGCCTACAAACCCCGGCACTACCCGCCAAAAGCGGCGTCGGCTATCATAATGGATGTAACGTTTGGCGTTGATGCTTTGGAGGCAAACTCATGACGGTATCCGCAAGGCAAGTTCGGTTGGTGTTCCTGGGCGTGCTGCTGCTGCTAGGGATTGGCGTGCTTGCAAACCGTCTGCCGCTTGCCCGCCTCACCATTGTCTCCGGGCAGCAGTATGACACACTGGAGACGGAAAATGTCGAAGCAGAAGACAACCAAAACACCACGACACAACAATCCAGCAGTTCCAACACCACGTCACAACAGCCCAGCGGTTCCAGTACCAGCGCCGATTCCAATGACCCATTCGCGGGTTCCCTTGCCGTAGAGGCAGCCGCACTGCGCGTTCCCACGGGCACCCGCACAGACATCACCGAGGACGCAGAAATCCACTGGCACCCCCAGCGTAATACAGGCACCGGGCTGTTCGTCGCGGAGGGGCAGGACTTTCTTGTTAGCGGGCTGGATGAGTCCGGCGAGTGGGTACGCATCATCTTTGAGGGCGAAGCGGGCTGGGTTCGCCGCGCCAATACCACCGTGCCACCCGTCCGCATTCAGGAAAGCTTCGACTAACCGCATTCTGCCACACCCCAACCCGTGCTAACCCGAAATGACGGCGCTGTTGCGATGGCGCTGTGTGCGTTGTGTGCTGTCGTCTTCGCAACCACGCTGGCACCCTCCCTCAGCACTGCCTACTTCGACAGCGCGGAGTTTGTCATTGGGGCGCACACCCTGGGGATAGTCCATGCGCCGGGCTACCCGCTGTACTTGTTGATTGCGCATGGGTTCACACGGCTACCCCTTGGTGATGTCGCCTTTCGCGTGAATGTGCTGTCCATGTTGTGCCTCACGCTGACCGCGCCGCTGCTCTACCTCACGTTGGCAAAACTTGTTTGTGATCGGTGGGTTGCTGCCACTGCCACGCTGACGACGCTGTTCACATATCATGTGTGGCTGTCCGGTACCGCCGCCGAAATTTACGCCCCGCAGCTACTTACGCTGGCGCTCGTCGGCGTGCTGATGCTGCGGGGCGGTGCACACCTCGTCGCCGTCGGTGGGGGCGTCGGCTTAGCGCTGGCAATGGCACCCGCGTCAGTGGTGTTCGTGCCGGGCATAATCGCTGTGCTGAACGCGCAACGTGCGCCGCTACACAAGCTGTTAATCGCAGGTGTGCTGGCAGCACTGGTTGTGCTGGTATCGCTGCTTTATTTCCCGCTGCGGTACGCCGCCCAACCTGTGTTCAACACCGCAGGCACATATGACGGCGCGGGTGTGTTCCAACCTGTGGACTTGCAAACCCTGCCCGGCATCTGGTGGATGCTGCGGGGTGCCCAGTTTGCGTCATTTTTCAATTTCGTTCCCACGCCCGCGCAGGCGTGGGAACTGGCGGCGGTGCTGGCAGCAGATTGGCTGTGGGCGGGGATTGCCGTTATTGCTGTGGGAATTTTTGTGTTGGCGCGAACGCGGCGGCGCTTGCTTTTGGCGTGGCTGGCACTAATTGTGCCCGCGCTGTACTTCTATGCGGGGTACGGCGCGGCGGATAAACCCACGATGTTGGGTGGTGTGCACTTGCTGCTGGGCTTGCCGTTTGCGTTCGGGCTGCGCGGGCTGTTGGGGGAGTTGCCGCAATGGGTGCGGCGTGGCGTGATGGCGGTTGCTGTGCTGGTTGTGCTGGTCGTCAACTACCCGGCGGTGCGTGCCCACCGCACACATGATGCCTACGATCAGGCACGGGTCACACTGGCGCAACTGCCACCAGATGCCGTGGTGTTCGGCAAGTGGCGCGACGTGCTGCCGCTGCAATATGCGCAGCTTGTGGATGGGCAGCGCCCGGACGTGACACTACACAACCTGTTCTTCTTCTCGGACGACAGCTTCACTGAATACATGCAGTACACCGCCTGGGAGCAGCCTTACCCGGTGCTGCTGCTCACGCCGGAGGGCAACACGCCCGCACAGGATGCACTGCTGTACTTCCTGGAACTGGAACCGCTCACGGCTGATGAGCAGACGATTGCGTATCAGGTCATCGCCTACCAAGACCCATTTTGAAGGCTTTGTATTAACGGACGATTGGCGCTACAATGCGGCGCACGCTTTTGGTTCGATTCGGTTTGCACTTCGGGATGGCACGGATGGGTGAAACACGCCAAAAACGCACGACTGCACGCGCATACACATTCCTGTTAGGTTCATGTGTTATGTTGATGTTGGTTTTAGGTGGCTGCAACGCGAGCAGCGAACAAGAGTTACCAACTCCCGCGTTCATACCCACGCTGACGCCGCTGCCGTCGTTCACACCAACGCCAATTCCATCGGACACACCCACGCTGGACGTAACCGACACGCCGACACCGTCGAACACGCCCACGCTGACGCCCACCACCACCGTTTCCGCCACGATCACGGACACGATCACGTTTACCCCATCACCCGACTTTACCGAAACGCCAACAGACGCTCAGGCGTTCCGGGAAATCCGTGATGCGCTGACGGAATACGTCACCACGCCGTCGCCCACACCGCTGCGGTCACCTACGCCCACCCGCCCGCCAGACCCATACTCGGCGTCTTAGGTGGGGGCAGGTGGGCACTAGCGCTACACCACAAAGGTATTTACGGTAGGGGTACAGCACGCTACGCCCTGAGCGTAGCAGCGCTATGCCCCCACCCGAAGCGGTCAAACACTGGGCGTTCTACGTGGCAGTATGACGATTAAGAACGTCCTCTGTCACTACTTCTTGCCCTGGCAGTGCCTCCTGCCGTGCGTTCGGCACCACGATAATCGGGCGCGGGGACAAGCCAATGACCTGCTGGGTCACGCTGCCATACAGCAGTCGGTTAAGCCCCGTGCGCCCGTGCGTCGTCATCATAACGGCATCGTAGTAGCGTGCCTGGTCAACAATGACCAGCGCGGGGTCGCCTGTTTCCACCACACACGTTACCTGGTAGCCCTTCAGGCGCAGTTTGCGGGCGGTTTCTTCCAGGTAGCTGCGGGCTGCCTCCATTTCTTCGCGCAGCAGTGTGGTAATGTCTGCGGCGCTGTACACCATCGGCAGCGGCACCTCTGTGGCGAAATAGGTCGTGGGAATGCGCACAATCGTTAACAGAGTAACGCTGCCGTTCTCGGGCAGCACATGGGTTATAGCGTCAACTGCCTGCTCTGCCAGTGATGATCCGTCCAGTGGAACCAGTACATGCTTAATCATAATAATTTTCCTTCCCTACCCTTATCGGTGACCGCGGGTTTGTGCATTCACCTTGGTTTTGTTGTTAGAGTTAGTTTAACCGCAGATGAGCGATAGCATCAGTGCTTTCGGTCATGTCAGGATGTGAGGGGTGTCATGTTTGGGGCGCATAAATTGCACCCCAGGAGGTTATTGCATCAGGAGAGTTGTTCGCGGATGGTGTCTACGATCACGGCGTGGTCGGTACCGAAGCCAAAAATGGTCGTCAAGCGCCCTTTTTCGTCAATGAGGTACGTGCTAGCAGAGTGGTCTACCATGTAGAACACTTCAGACCCTTCTGGATAGTTCTTCTCAAAGAACAGCCCGTATTCCACACCCATGCGGCGCAGTTCCGCCTCGGTACCCGTGAGCGCCACGGTGAAGTCCTCCACATGGCGCACCGCCACATATTGCGCCAGCCGCTCGGCGGTGTCACGCTCACCGTCTACGCTAGCGAACACAAAGCCGACGTTTGCCGCCTCATCGCCCAGCGCATCGTGCACCCGGCGATACTCCATCAAATTGAGCGGGCACACATCCGGGCAGTAGGTGTAGCCAAACGATAGCAACACAGGTTTGCCGCGCATATCGCTCAGGCTAAACGGTTCGCCTGTGTGCGCCGTCAGCGTGAAGTCCGGCAGTTGGCGCGGCGGGTTCAGCACGGATGCACCGCCGGGTGCCACCTCTACGAAAGATGCGGGCTTGGGGGCATAGCGTTCCGTTAGCCCGCTGAAGACGATCAGCAGGGCGCCTGCCAATGCCACGGCAAGCACCACCAGCCCACCCAATATAAAGTTGAAGCGTGATGTTGAGCGCGGTTGCTGCTCAAGTGCTTGGTTTGCCACTATTCGCCCCCCTTTGCCAGCCTGCGCAGACGAAGCTGCTTCCAGATGTACACTCCCCCAGCGCTGATGAAGCTCAGCGTGGTTGCCGTCAGCAAAATCGGCAGGGTCATGCCTTCGGGGTTGGGTCTGCCGCAAATCGCGTCCCAGATGGCATCCGGCACGGCGGCGAGCGTGTTCAGGTCTTTAATGTACGCCGTGCTGAACAGCAGCAGCATCCCGCCCATGCTTAGTAGCAGCACCGTTACCAGCCACAGCCCGTAGTCTCTGCCGTCGATAATCTCGCGTTGAGTGTACTCAACCATGGTTTCTACCCTCCTTGTGTCCCCGTTTTATTCATGTGCGGGACGTTGCACGCAACGTCCCTACACATGTGGTGGGGCAAATTAGCGGACAATATCCGGGCGTCCAGTCACCCAGAAGCCGTATGTAAAGTCCAGCGCTTGCAGCAGCACCGGTCCCCACATAATCACGTTGGAGATGATGATGACTGTCACCCAAAGGCGCCAGTTCTCCAGGAACGGCGGTGCGTACTCGTCCTTGGGGGAGTCGGTCGCAACCGGAACCTTAGAGTCATCTTCTTCCTTGCTGGAGATGAACAGCGAACCCAGCAGCACAGCGTACAGCAGTATGGAGCTAACCAGCAGAATGAACCCGGCAAGTGCAGACCAGTTCATCCAGTATGCCATCGCGTCACTGAAGTATGCGCCCGGTGCGCCCATATCCGTGCGGCGGGTAGCGCCAGCAAGTCCGCCACGTCCCATCGCGCCAGCGAACAGCACCATACCAAAGAACCAGGTGTAAACGTGTGCCAGCGCCAGCTTGGGCTGCCACAGCGCCCGTTTGGTGATCTTCGGCATAATCCAGAAGGTGATGCTGATGTACGTCAGGAAGACAGCGCCGCCCAGCGTGGTGTGGAAGTGCCCAACTACCCAGGTTGTGTTGTGCAGCGCGGTATTCATGTTGTACGAAGCGTTCATGATGCCGCTAATGCCGCCGAAGATGAACAGGAACATACCGCAGTACTGCGCGGCGATAACGGGATCGCCCCAGGGCTGCTTCCACATCCAGTCCAGCACGCCCGTTGCGCCGTGGTTCTTACGCCCGTTGCGCTCGATAGTCGCGGCGACATTAAACGCAGTGAGCAAGCTGGGTGCTACAACGATGAACGTCAGGGCGCTGTGGTAGATCTTCGCAATCTCGCTCACACCAGGGTCCTGGAACAGATGGTGCACACCAATCGGGATGGAGACCACTGCAATCGTCAGGAAGGCGATGCGTGCCATGGTGTCGCTAAACAGGCGCACGCCAAGCTGCTCTGGCAGCATGGTGTACCAGGAGATGTACGCCGGAATGAGCCAGAAGTACACGAGCGGGTGCCCAAAGAACCAGAAGAAAATACGTGCGACCTGCGGGTCAGTCGTGTCGATGATGCCCAGGGACATCGGCAGCAGCATGGTCAGGATTTCGACTGCCACACCCAGCGTTGCCGTGAACCACATGATGAAGTTCGCAATGACGGCGTAGGTCGCCAGCGGTGCCTTGACGCCGGGGTTGTCTTTGCGCCATGCAAAGTAAGTGAACAGCGTATTGAACACGCCAACCCAGCTACCGACCACTACCAGCGTCAGACCCACGTAGAACGACCAGTGCGCCAGCATCGGCGGGTAGAACGTGAACAGAATGCTCGCGTTACCGCTGACGATGGCGTAGCCGGCAAGCAGCAGTCCCACTGCCATCATCCAGAAAGACACCCACACTGCGAGCGTGCTGCGCATGGGGCGCTGCAAACTGCGCTGCACCACAAAGTAGCTGACACCCATGATGAAGAACGTGGTGAACACCAGCGCGTTTAGCACGCCGTGCAGCGTTAGTGCCTGGTAGTAGTAGGTGAAAATTGGCGTGGTGATCTGCCCGTCGAACACATCTTGCAGCCACGGGCTGCGGCGGAACGTCTGGAACGGACCCATGAGCAGACCGACCAGCAGCGCGATGAATGCCACCAGCAGGTGTGCCCCCACCTGGTAGCGCTCGTGCTCCATCAGCTTGCTAATCGGGTGATTCAGCAGGGGCTTACTCGATGCGGACTCCGCGCCGCCAAATGTTGGTTGTAAAGTCGCCATTGGTCTCTTACTCCCCGGTTGCGACGCTCTGCGCGTCCGCTTCTTCTACAATAATGGTGGCATACATATTCTGGTGGGCACGTCCGCAGTACTGGGCGCACAGCATCTTGTACTCGCCCGCCTCGGTGAAGTGCACCCGCGCCCGCGACACATGCCCCGGCACGACTTCGAAGTTCACGTTGTGATGCTCGATCAAAAAGCCGTGAATCACATCTGTGCTTGTCACGTAGAACGTCACCTCTGCGCCTTCCGGCACGCGGATTTCGTTCGGCTGGAAGAACCACGTCTGTGCGAGGACCACTGCCTCGTAGCGTTCGTCACCCATGTGGCGCAGCCCCGGCGAGGCGAACATGGTTTCTTCCAGCTTATCTGGGCGGACAAAACCACCCTCCAACGTCGGGCGCACGTTGAACAGTGCCGCACCTGCGATCAGCGTAGCGAAAAATACCCCCAACATCACGGTAAGTGCGGTAATCCATCGGCGCTCGTATGGGTCAATATGGATGTGCATCGGTTATGCCCCCCTCAGGACAAATATTTCAAAATAGGCGAGTGTCCAGTACAGCGCGTAGAACACCAGCAAAATCATCACAAACATGAAGGCACCGCGTGGGCTGGGGTAGCTTGCCTCTTCCTCAGTGATGGTTTCCACCTTCACGGGTGTTTCCATCTTGATGTTCACGGGAGTTCCTACGGGCGCGGGTGCCTCGGTTGCCACCGGTGCCTCCGCAGGTGCTTCGACTTCCGTGCTTTTCTGAACAACGTCCTGGTCTGTCATAAAACCCTTCCCTAATAAAACTAAATGCACTGTAGCAATCCGCTAAAAGTAGAACAGCAGCTATTGCAGTGACAATACGTACGCAACCACCGCGTCCAGTTCTTCCTCACTGAGCACCTCCGCGTAGTTCGGCGGCATCAGGTTTTCCGGGTACGCGCCCCCCTGGTCAGCAGGCACGATGTACGCCATCGGGTTCACGATGGAGTTGTATACGTACTCCACAGCGTCGGCGTCGCCGCTTTCTGTGATGCGCGTCTCGCTAGTCTCCGCCATGCCCCATAAGCCCGGTCCCACAAGCCGAACCCGTGCTTCATCAACGGAGTGGCAGCTTGCGCAAATCCACGGACCGACGGAAGTGTCGTACTGCTGGTTAAACACCTGCTGCCCCAGCGCAATATCCCCCTCTGCGATGGCAACGGCAACGGGGTCGTTCTCTGCGGGTTCTGCCTCTGCTTCAGCAGGCTCAGCAGCTTCAGTCTCCGCGACTTCTGCTTCGACCTCTGCCGCAACAGGCTCGGTCTCTGCGACCTCTGGTGCTTCGGCAACTGCCGTTGGGGCAGTGGTTGCCGCGCTCGTTACCCCTTCTTCTGGCAACCGCCGCCCACACCCGGCAATCAGCCCGGCAAATAGTGTTAGCAGCAGTGCCAAACGTGCGATTCGATTCATCCGGTTAGCAACTCCCTTTCAGGTACATCACTCTGTAATATAGTGCAGCAAAAGCTTACGAATGTGTGTCATGACATATTGTGACAAATATCACCAACACGACTTGCTTAAGGCTGTCGGTTGTTGCTATGTTGACCTGACGCGTAGTGCATTGTATTGGTGCCAATGCCTCTCATGACATTCTCATGTTACTATAACGACAGTTTCATATCTGAGCAATTATTTTTGTGTTCGCTGTGCGCTATGGTGACAAATGTCACTTCGGTGTAATGACATTTGCCAAAACGACATGAATTCTATGTGTGACACTTTGCACAAACTCATGGTTTACTTATCTTTAAAGCTTGTTTGAAATAGCTCAGTTTATAGTACAGTGTGTGCTGCTTTTGCTGCTGGTTACGTTCTGTGACCTGCGTCCATATACACGTTCGCCACATCGTGCGTTGCCCAGTTGATAATCGTTCGCTTTCGTGTGATGAACCTCACTGTGCGGGGCGGCGGGGAGTGGGGAAGATATGGGTATGTTCGGAAGTTTAGCCGAAAGCAACCGCTGCCATGAATCACGCACCCGAATCTACCCGCACGCTCCCCACCGGGGAAGCGCTGCTGCACAATCCCACACTCAACAAGGGCACTGCCTTCACCCAGGCAGAGCGCGACGCGCTTGGACTGAATGGGCTGCTGCCCCCGCACATCTCCACCATGCAAGAGCAAGTGACCCGCGTGTTGCAGAACGTGCGCCGCAAACCGACTGACATCGAAAAATACATTTACATGGTCAGCCTGCAAGACCGCAACGAAACACTTTTTCACCGCGTTGTAATCGATAACATCGAGGAGTTTATGCCCATCCTCTACACGCCCACCGTCGGGCAGGCGTGCCGGGAGTACGGGCACATTTTCCGTCGGGCGCGTGGGCTGTTCATCTCACTCAAAGACCAGGGGCGTGTGCGCGATGTGCTGGCGAACTGGCACAACGACGATGTGCGGGTTGTCGTCGTGACGGATGGCGAGCGCATTTTGGGCTTGGGCGACCTGGGTGCCAGTGGCATGGGCATCCCCGTGGGCAAGCTGACGCTGTACGCAGCGTGTGCGGGTGTGCACCCGTCGCAGTGCTTGCCCGTCACATTGGATGTGGGCACCGATACCGAAGCGCTGCGCGAAGACCCGCTCTACCTGGGCATCAAGCGCCGCCGTGAGCGCGGGCAGGCGTACTTTGCGCTCGTGGATGAGTTCGTAAAGGCAGTGCAAGCGATGTACCCGCAGGCACTCATCCAGTTTGAGGACTTCGGTAACCGTAATGCGTTCCGCTTCCTGGAGCAGTATCGCAGCACTGTCTGCATGTTCAACGACGACATCCAGGGCACCGCCGCCGTCACACTCGCTGGGTTATACTCCGCTGCCCGCATAACGGGCACCGAACTACGCGACCAGAAGATTTTGTACCTGGGCGCAGGTGAGGCGGGTCTGGGCATCGGGGAGTTGGTCGTCAGCGCGATGAAGGCAGAGGGGCTGACCGAGGCAAACGCGCGTCGTCAAAACTGGTTCGTGGACAGCCGGGGGTTGGTCGTGCACGGGCGCGACCACCTGAACGTGCACAAGATGGCATTTGCCCACGACTATGACCCGGTTCCGGACTTGCTGAGCGCGATTGAGGTGCTGCGCCCAACGGCGATTATCGGTGCGAGCGGGCAGGGGGGCGGTTTCACACCGCAAATCATCAATGCCATGGCAAAGATTAACAAACGCCCGCTCATCCTCGCCCTGAGCAACCCCACCAGCAGCAGCGAATGCACAGCAGAGGACGCCTACCGTTACTCCGAGGGGAGCGCCATCTTTGCCAGCGGTAGCCCGTTCCCATCCGTGACGTTGGACGACGAGGTGTTTGTGCCGGGGCAGGCGAACAACGCCTACGTGTTCCCAGGGGTGGGTTTAGGTGTGGTCGTCAGCGGCGCACAGATCATCACCGACGAAATGTTCTTCACCGCCGCCAAGATACTTGCCGGGTTGGTGGGCGAAAGCGACCTCGCACTCGGTCGCCTGTATCCGCCGCTAACAGACATCCGCAGGGTGTCCGTCAAGATCGCAACGGCAGTCGCGGAGATCGCCTATGAGAAGGACTTGGCAACCCAACCGCGCCCAGACAACATTGAAGCTGCTGTCGCTGCCGCAGTGTACGAGCCTGAATACGCCGACTACGCCTAGAACAGCTCCGGGGCGGATGCCGAACGCCGCCCCGCCATCTCGCTAATCGCCGCTTCGGTTTCTGGGGTTTGGGTCGCAAGCGACAGATACAGCGCAACCGCGTTTGTCACATCGCCGTCGAACATTAACTCCCCGTAGTGCAGCACAATGCCCCGGTCACACAGCTTAAGCACAGAGTGAATTTGGTGGGAGACAAACACAATCGTGCAGTTTTGCTCCCGCAGTTGGAAGATGCGCTGTTCGCACTTCGCCTGGAAAGCTGCGTCGCCCACAGAGAGGATTTCGTCCAGGAAGATAATGTCCGGTAGGATGTGCACCGCAATGCTAAACCCCAGCCGTGCCACCATACCGCTGCTGTACAGCTTTACCGGTTGGTCGATAAACGCTTCGATCTCGGAAAATGCGATAATCTCCTCGATCATTTCGGTCACTTCCACTGGCTCCATGCCGAAAATCGCACAGTTCAGGTAGATGTTTTGCCTGCCCGTGCGCTCCGGGTTAAAGCCTGCGCCTAGCCCAATCAGCGAGGCAAAGCGCCCGTTTATGGTAATGTGCCCCGTCGTTGGCGAGGTCACGTTAGAAAGCAGCCGCAACAGTGTGGTTTTGCCAGCGCCGTTGCGCCCCAAAATCGCCAGCGCCTCGCTAGTATGTACGTCAAAGTCCAGGTCTCGCAGCGCCCAAAACTCGTCGCCGCGCCAGGTGACGGGTGTGCCGCGCCGTAAAATGCGCTTGGCAAACTGCTTCGCCTCGTGCCGCAGGCTGGGGCGGTATTTGGTGCGGCTGTAGACCTTAGAAACGTTATTAACAGAAATGATTGGCTCGTTTTTTTTCGTCATCGCTACACGTAGTCTGCTAGGTTTAGCTCATTGGATTTGAAGAACAGGTAGCCGCTGTACAGCATCACACCGCCGATCACCGCCGGGTAGTACAGGCTCACCAGCGACGGCGCCGTCTGGTACAGCAGCACGGCACGGTATGCTTCCACAATCCCGGCAAGCGGGTTGAGCGTAAATGCAAAGCGGTACTGCTCAGGGATTTGGCTGGCGGGGTACAGAATGGGCGTGAGGTAGAACAGGAACTGGATCACAATACCGATCAACTGTGGGATATCGCGGATCATCACGCTCAGGTAGCTAACGAACAGCATCAACCCCAGTGTGAGCACGACTTGCACCGCAAATATCAAAGGCAGTAGCAAAATGTGAACGCCGGGGATCGACCCCAGCAGCGCGTTGATAATCAGCATCACCAGGAACATGAAGAACAAGTCTACCGCAGCTTCCACCAGCTTAACCAGCACCAGGATTTCCCTGGGGAAGTAGACCTGCACCACAACGCCCATCGCGCCAATGATGCTGCCTGTTGCCGTTAGCACCCCCTGCTGGAAGAAGCTGAAAAACGTTAGTGCGGTGAGGAAGAACGCCACATATGTCGTAGGACCGATATCCACCGCACGGATGATGTTGGAAAACACCACCGCCAGGATAATGGACTGCGACAGGGGCAAAATCACGATCCACATAATGCCCAGTGCTGCTTCGCTGTAGCGTGCTTCGATATTCGAAACCGTCCACAACTTAAGCAGCGCCCGCCGCTCCCATAATTGACGCAGGTGGTAGTAAAGCGTGGTTTCCTCGGTTGCGCCGGGCAGCGTTGGTGTCCACCAGATGGTAATCAGCCCGAACAACACACTGAACGTCACGAAGTATGTCAGTTGCAGCAGAGAAACGGTCGGCAGCAGCAGCGCAATGGTCATAAAAGCGAGCAGCAGCGCCACCAACAAACTGATAAAGTGAGAGCGGCGCGAGCGCGAAACGCCAAGCTGCTGCCGTATGATCTGGATAGCGTAGGGCGTAATAATAGCAGCGGCAGCAAGCACGCCAAACAGCGCGGGCGACTGCACAACCGCGCCTTCCAGTAGTGGGGCACCCAGCGCAACCTCCAGCCGTAGCTGTATAGCAATGAGCATAGCACCCATCAATAACAGAAATATCGAGATAATATCGGTTAAAATACGCCGCCCGAACACCCATGCCTGTAGCTGTTCAGGTTGCAAATGATCTTGCGCTTGCACGAATGACCGCTTCCCGTTGGTGAATAAGAACAACTTGGAAAGGCATTCTACTTGAAGGAGCTACAACATGGCTAGAGATAGCATTGAGCCTGACGGGATGCCAATTTGGTGGGTATGTAAAAAATCATTACGCGCGTGGGCGCAGCACCATCGGCAGTCCGTCCTTGGGGCGGGTGTTGAAGCGGTACATCGGCTCAAACGTGTAGCCCGACGGCGTCTCGAACTGGTAGTGTTGCAGTAGCGTGGCGAGCGTCACGCGCAGTTGCAGCATCGCAAACGCATTGCCGATGCACACCCGCGGACCTGCGGAAAACGGGATGTAGGCGTGCTTGAGGATGTCGGGTTCGCGCTCTGCGCTAAAGCGTTCCGGCTCGAACACCAGCGGGTTTGGGAAGATGTCTTCGCGGCGGTGCAGCGTCCACGGCGCGACCAGCACCGTGGAGTTCTTGGCGATGTCGTGCCCGCCCACGCTCACATTCTCTGCCGCTTGCCGTGCGACAACCGTTGTGGCGGGCAGCAACCGCATTGATTCCTTCACCACCATTTCCAGGTAGGGCAGTTGCGGCAGGTCATCCGGGGTGATGGGGCGCTTGCCCAGCACACGGTCAATTTCCGCGAGTAGTTTTTGTTCCGCGTCCGGGTTCTGTGACAGCAGGTACAGCGTAAACGCCGTCGTATGTGCCACCACCTCGTACCCGGCAGCGAACAAGTTGCTGATCTCGTTGTAAACCTGATCGTCCGTGAGGATACCGCTGTCGTCTTGCTGCTGCGCGACCAACAGCATGGAAAGCAGGTCACCCCGGTCTTCGCCGCTCTCACGCCGCTCCCGGATGATGGGCATCAGCACATTTTCTCGCACGCTGAGCAAGTCCCTGATCTCACGGTTGGCGGCGGTGGGCACCCACAGCGGCATCGGTAGCACGCTGGATGCTTTCTCATTGAACAGCTCGATGAAGCGCACAATCGCATCACCTGCCGCGTTGTTGCGCAGGTCGGCGTCGAACAGTGCCTTGGTGGTGATGCCCAACGTGAGTTCCATCATCGCACCGGGCACGTCCAGGGTCTGCTCCGGTTCCCAGCGCTCGACCGTTGCCTGGGTGTACTGCACCATGGTTTGTGTGTAGGCGTTGATGCGCGATGAGTGGAACGCAGGTTGCACCGCCTTGCGCAGCACCCGCCACACATCGCCATCGCTGGTGAACATGTTGTAACCGAAGATGCCCCACGCCGCGATCTTCACCGCCGCTGGCTTCTGGAATTTCATGCCCTGGGTGACGAGCACCTCGCGCACCAAGTCTGGGTGGTTGACGTAATAAATCCCACCCGGACCGGGCAGCGAGATTTCTACAAAGTCGCCCTGCTGGGCAAGGTCTTCCAGGAAGGCGATGGTATCTGCCCGGAGCTGGCGCAGGTGATACAAGAATGATTTGTCGCGTGGCTCGGCAGCGGTCAGCGTCATCTGCGCCATAGGGTGTGTGCTCCTTGCGGTTTTATAAGTGCGCAACGTAGTGTAGACGACGTGCTTAAAGGCGTGATGAGGATTTGTTTTAAGGTTCTTTGTTGTGCCAGCACCCTGCCACATTGTCAGGTGCAATGGGCAACGAAATGGATACAATACCACACGGATGAAAATTCGCTGTTGGAGTGAGTTTGCGGGGGAATGCGACACATGGGCGTAAGTGCAGACTGGTATGACGAAACACAGTCAACGATCTTGTTCTGCTTCTACGATAACTGGACCTGGGAAGAATACTTCGCGGCACGGCGGCACATGTGGGCAATGCAAGATGGCGTGGACTATCTGGTCGATCACATCTACGATTTCTCCGATACAGGTAAAATCCCCTCGAATATGCTCTCCAACTTCACGAATGCAATACGCACCGCCCACGCAAACACATCCGGTTTGGTGGTTGTGGTGAGTACCAATGCGCTCATTGACGCACTTGGCAGGGCGTTCACCAATATCTACCGTGCAGTGACAGACCGTTTTGATGTGTATTTTGTTCGCACACTGGACGAGGCAGAAGGGACGCTTGCGGCACGCCGCCCGCTGCACCGGGAACAACTGACGGGAAATTAGCGCCGTAGTTGCTTCACGATGAGCCGTACTGCTGTAGCAGCACCCGCACTTGTGCCAGCACATGCTGCTTTAGCGCCTCCGGCGTGATGACTGTTACGGCATCCCCCAGCGCCATGACGTGCATTCGCGCTTCTTCCATCGCCCCAAACTCAACCTGAACCGTGAGCCACCCCTGTTCATCCGGGTCCCCCACCTGCTGGAAGCGCCCCTCCAAGAAGCTGCCAAAATACCAGAACATCTGTGGGTGCACGCGCAGCCTAACCGGGTACGGCGGGAACAACTGCGCCATCTGCGCCTGGAACTGCTGCCGCGACGCCCGCCAGTAGTCGCGCAGGTCGAACGACTCATCGCGCTCGAACTGTTCGTCTAGCATGGTTAGTTCGTGGATGCGTGTCAGCCGATAAGTGCGGTAGTCGCCGCTCTGCTTGCGCCCCACCAGGTACCAGACATCGGATTTGTTCACCAGCGCATAAGCGTCCACGGTCACGCTGTGGATGCCGTGTTCAACTGTTTGGTAGGTGAGTTGCACACGGCAGTCCTGCCACACCGCCCGCTGTAGGTCGTCAACGTAGGCGGTGGCATTGCGGCGCTGGAACCAACCGGATGGGTCAATATGGAAGCGCTGCCGCATCCGTTCAACCTCATGTTGGTGGCGCTGGGGCAGCGCGGCAAACAGCTTCAGCAGGCTGTCCTCCACAGCGCGATCTAAGCCGATGTCCGCCAGCGGTCCCGCCTCCGCAGAGGCGAACAGCGACAACACCTGCTCCTGAGATAAACCCGTGAGCGAGATGCGGTAGCCTTCATCCAGGAAAATGCCGCCGTTGATGCCGCTCCGCGTATACACGGGCACGCCAGCACCGCTCAGCGCGTCAACATCACGATAGATCGTGCGCTCAGAGACTTCCAGGTGGGTAGCAAGTTCATCGGCGGTCATGCGCTTGCGGGCGTGCAGCAGCAACATGATGGATAGCAAGCGGTCTGCACGCATAACAGCTTAACCTCGTGTGCCGGCACTAATTGAGAATCGAGAGCGGGTCTGTTTTTGTGCTGGATTGCGTAATCAAACGGGACTTCCATCGGCGGGTCCACCGCTTGAGCGGTGTGGGCAGCGCTGGCATTGCCAACAAGCGGTTCGCCACCTTAATCAACAGCGCACGCCGCAGCATAGACATCGGCATGTAATTGGCAACCCACTCCGGCTGATAGCGAAAGCTCGTCAGCCCGTAGACCATCGGTGCTAGCGGCTCCAGCCCCACCTCTTTGAGCTTTTCCCGGTACACCCGCTGGATACGCATCTCGTTGCGGTACTGGCTGGTAACCTTGCTAAAGCCCCCCTCCCGGTGGCGGTAGAAGAACAGGTACTCCGGCACCACATCAATTTTGTAGCCCGCCAAAGACACCAGCGTGAGCAGTTCACGGTCTTCAAAGCTCACATAGTGATCTTCCCGAAAGCCGCCCACTGCCTCGAACACACTGCGCTTCATAATCATATTGGCGTCACCAAATGGGTTTTCCAGCATCCCGGCGGCACCGCTGTTGCCCAGCGGTGTGTGGATGTACACAGGCGGACTCAAGTTGACCATTTCTCCGTTCTGGTCGTCGTAGGGTGGGTCTTCCCCGGCGAAGGCGTACATGTAGCACGTCAGGCAGTCATCATCCGTGGCGAGCATAGCACCCAGGAACCGCTCAACCATGTTCGGCGCAGCAACGTTGTCCGCATCCACAAACAGAATATACGGTGCGTCGCCCTGTGCGACCGCAATATTGCGCGTTTGCCCCACGCCGCCGTTTTCCTTCTCATGGAACTGCCAGCCACGCGGCGCATACTGCTCGCGCATCGCACCGAACACGCGGTTTGCCTCGTCGTTCGTGCTGCCGTCGTTCACGACGATGACGTTGAAGTTGGGGCACGTTTGGATGGCGAGTGAGTGTAGCGTTTGCGGCAGGAACTTGGGCAGGTTGTAATATGGCACGCACACGTTCACCAGTATTTCGCCATCAGGGATGGGCGCAGGTGCCGGGCGGTTGCTACTGGCGGCGTGCTGTGCCGCCATTGCATGGAACTGCAACCATTTCTCATTATAGTGTGCCACGTCGTAGTCCGGGGTGGGGAGGGTTTCGCCGAGTAGCCACGCTTCGAGCTTGCGCCGCAGCGGTTTGACGTGCGGTGACGTGGTCAGCGCGTTTGCATCACCACCAAGCACCTCGTCTGTGCCGCTGTTCTCAGAGATAATGCACGCCAACTCCGGCACGCACAGCACATCCAGGGCGGTGTACGGCATGTTACCGGACGTGGCAGGCATTACCACCAAGGTGCCAGCGGCGTTCTGGCGCAAATATGCCAGTGCGTCCTCGTAGGATGTATCCGCCATGATGTGCACGGGGGTATCCAGCGGGCGTAGTGCGGCGGCAATGTCGCTCAGGTCACCGTAGCGGTTGTCACCGGGTTCGCCCAGCAAAACCACCTCCTCTAGTTGTGTAAGCTGGGCTGGGTTTGCACCGTGCAACTGGAGCAAACACTCAACGAACACCTCGATTCCCAGGCGCGTTTCCAGCGCCCCAAGGTACACCAAGCGTTTTCTCGCCGATGGGGTGGCTTGTGTGCGTGAGGAACTTTCGTCCGGCAGCAGGGGATACCCGGCAACATGCGTGCTTTCGCCCAGCGTCCATCCGTGGTGCGCCACCCAATCTAGCATGTGCTGGGTGGGGGAGACAACAAAATCACTGTGTTCGGCGGCATATTGCTCGGCGTAGGCGATGGT
The DNA here is from genome assembly GCA_964451095.1 of uncultured Anaerolineaceae bacterium. Classification (GTDB taxonomy): domain Bacteria; phylum Chloroflexota; class Anaerolineae; order Aggregatilineales; family Phototrophicaceae; genus DAOTTY01. Next base: position 23,228 of record CAYVGI010000021.1, on the reverse strand, counting down.
CAGGTCGGTATAGCCAGAGAGCGGCATCTGCTGGTTGGCATCCCGCAGCCAATCGGTGCCGCCGTGCAGCACCGTGACCAGTGTGGGTGTTTTGCCGTGCTGGTAGCGCTTGCGCCGCGCCGCCAAAAATCCATTCGCCCCCCGATCTTGGAAGTAGACCACGTCCGCGTCATCGGGCAGCAAGTTCGCTGCTTTTTCCGCCCGGCGATAAAACCACTCGTAGCCGATGCGCTGGTTAGAATCGCCCTGGTCGGGTTCGTACACCACGTCAATGCCCTGCTGTCGGTAGGCGTCTGCCCACTGTTGGGCGTCGGGTGTCATCTCTCCCGTGTAGATCAACAGCAGCGTATCGGTCGGTGCCATGTGTGTGCGCAGCAACCGCGTGAACTGGTGCACAAAGCGCCCGATGTCACTGTGGTATGCGCCTGGGTTCAGTTCCGGCGTAACGATAACCGTTTTCATGGGCGGCTACGCTTCCGCCGTCGTGATGCGCTTGTACAGCATTTCCGTGTCTTCCAGGCGGCAGAGCTGCGTGCCTTCGGTCATCACCGCCGCCGACCCCGCCGCAATACCGTAGCGGGCGGCGTCTTCCACGGGGGCACCTTGCGCCAGCTTGAGCACAATACCACCAACCATGCTGTCTCCGGCACCAACCGCACTGCGGATGGGCACAGTGGGGGCACGGTAGCGCCGCACCCTATCTTTTGTCACCAGCAGGGCACCCGCCGCCCCGAGCGATACAACCACGACTTCGGTCTTGCCGCGCTCAATGAGCATACGGGCAGCATCTTCCTGTTCCTGCTCACTTTCGATGATTTCCACCTCGGCAAGCTGCGCGAGTTCGCGCATGTTCGGCTTCAGTAGATAAACGGGGTGGTAGGTGCCGTCCTCCTGCATCGCGACTTGCAGCGCATCGCCGCTGGTATCGAGTATCATGCGGGCACCGATGCGCTCTGCAACGCCCGCGAGGTGCGCGTAGAAGTCTATGGGTGCGCCGGGCGGCAAGCTCCCGCTGCCCACAATGTATTTAGGGGTGGGGTCGAACGTCTCGATAAAGTCCAGGCAGGCACGCCACTCCGCCTCTGCGATGTGCGCGCCGGGCATCCCAAAGCGGTACTGCTGCCCGGTCACACGCTCGAACACAATGAAGTTCTCCCGCGTGAGGTTCTTTACGGGCAGGGGGCGCTGCACCACATCTTCTTCTGCGAGCAGTTCTTGCAGCAGCTTCCCGGTAAATCCACCGGACGGGTACACCGCCGTAGACGCGCCGCCCAACCGCACAATCGCCCGCGAGACGTTAATGCCGCCGCCGCCGGGTTCACGGGTGGGGGCATCACAGCGCAGCTTCATCTCCGGCGCAACGCGGTCAATCGACGTGCTCTTGTCAACGACGGGGTTAATGGTCAGGGTGAGGATGGGTTCTAAGTCCATCGAGGCTTCCTTTGTGATGTCTGCGAACGCACCCTCACAGTATAGCGAATACCAATGAAAACGGTGTTATATCAGCCCGTGAGCTTTCGCGCCTTCCTTCAGGAACGCCAGCCCCTCGGTGGCAAGTTGGTCGCTCGTTTCCTGGGGCGGTCGCCACAAGCAGGTTGCCGCACGCAGGTCCGGGTTAATCGCCGCGAACGACTCCAGCACCAGCGCACCGTCGTACTTAACCTCCGCGAGTGCTTTCCACACCTCATCCCACTTAACGGTGCCGCTGCCCACCAGCCCACGGTGGCTCTCGCTCATGTGCAGGTAGTCCAGCACGTCGGCAGTATCCAGGATAGGCTGGTAAAAGCCGCGCTCCTCGATATTCATGTGGTAGGTGTCGCCGTGCAGCTTCAGGTTGTCTACGCCCACCTTCTGGATGGTTTTTTTTGTGTCGCCTAGTGTGTTGAACATGTATGTTTCGTAGCGGTTGCACGCTTCCAGCGCCAGCATGATGTCACGTTGTTTTGCTTCTTCGCTAACTTCACGCAGCATCCCCGCAACGGTGTCTAATTCCTGTTCTGTGGGCGGCTCGCCCGTCAGGTAGCCCAGGTCATACGCGATGCAGCCCGCGAGATAGTGGCTGTCCATCTGCACCATTTTGTCCATCGCCTGGATCAAAAACTCTTTTGCGCCCTGGGGGTTGTTCGCCATGTGCTTGCCACGCGGCAGCGCAAGTGACACAACAGCGTAAATGCCCGCATCATCCAGCGCTTTTTTGTGGGCGGCAGCGTCGAACTCCTCGGGCTTGAGCATCGTGATTTCGATAAAGTCGAAGCCGATACGCCCCGCTTCTGCGATGGCGTGGTTGCCGTCCTCTGTGTTCCAGCTTCCAATCCAGATGAAGCCGTGTGCGCCAAACTTAACCATTTTTTGCTCCTTTGTAATGCTGACAAATCATTTTTTGTGTATTAAACATGCTGCACGCTCGCTCATGCCCCGGCAAGCCGATGAAAATCTGCCTGCAATGTGTGATACAGCGCTTTGAACTGCTCGTAGCGAGTATCGTACAGCGCCCGATGTGCCGCGTCCGGGATGGTCGGGTCGTCATGCTGCGCTACCCGTCCGCTGGCGTCCGCAAAACTATCATACACACCAACGCCCACGCCTGCCAAAACTGCTGCGCCCACGCCCGCCTGTTCCTGCACTAAAGAGCGCCGAATGGGGACATTCAGCACATTGGTGAGGATACGCCGCCAAACCGGGCTACCGACCGCACCGCCAGAACCGATAACGGTTTCCACATCGCCGCCCAGCCCCTGCGTGATTTCCAGCGCCTGCCGCATACTATATGCAACGCCCTCCATCACTGCACGCGCCATGTGCCCGGTAGTGTGATAGCTGCTCAGCCCGATAAACGCGCCGCGTGCATGGGGATCCATATGTGGGGTGCGCTCCCCGCTCAGGTACGGCAGGAACAGCAGCCCATCCGCGCCGGGCGACGTTTCTGCTGCTTGCTCGCTCAACTTCGCATAGCCATTTTCACTATCTGCCATGTTTAGCACATCACGCAGCCACCGCAGTGATAACCCGGCGGACAGCGTTGCGCCCAGCGCGTAGTACATCCCCGGCACGGCGTGGTTAAACACATGCAGGCGCGGGTCTGTGCGGATTTCTGCTAGCGGCGCGAACACTTGCCCGCCGCTGCCCACCGTCACCGAAACGGTGCCCGGCGCGATGATACCGTTACCAAGTGCCTGGGCGGGCTGGTCTGCGCAGCCTGCCACCACCGGGATTCCCGCCGCAAGACCAAGTGCCTGTGCCGCCTGTGCCGTAAGGGGAGTAGGGTTGGCAGACGGGGTGACTTCCGGCAGAACGCCGCCGGGCACGCCAATAGCGTCAATGACCTCCGCTGACCACACGCCGTTTGCCACGTCGAACAGCCCGGTTGCCGCCGCATCGGATGGGTCTGTGGTCATGTTTCCGGTCAAGCGATAGTGCACGTAGTCCTTGGGCATCAGCACATGGTGTGTTTGTGCAAGGACATCCGGTAGATGGTCTTGCAGCCACATCAATGTCACAACCAGAAAGCCCACAGCAGGCAGCGTGCCCGTAATCTGCGGGTACCGCTCACTGCCCACACGCTCCAGGACGGTTTTCACCTGCTGCGCCGTGCGGCTGTCCGCCCAGATGATTGCCGGGTGCACAATCTCGCCGTTACTACCCAGGGGCACACCACCGTGCATCTGCCCGCTCAGGCTAATGCCCGCGATGTCCTTGTGCTCTGCCGTGACCTGCCGCGCCACGTCGACAGCGGCATTCCACCAGTCCAGCGGGTCTTGTTCGGCGCGGTCGGGTGCTGGGCGGTGAACAGGGTACTCGCGCCCGGCGACCGCAATAACCTGTGCGGTTTCGCTCTCATAGAGCACCGCCTTTGCGCTGGACGTCCCAATATCAATACCGAGTAGGTATGGCATAGGTTATTCGCCTTGTGGGGAGCAAGTTGAGTCTCGAATGACGAGCTTTGCCGGGTTCATCTTCAGGTAGGGGGCGGCGTCTGGGTTTTGCAGCCGCTTGAGCAGCATATCTGCCGTCTGGCAGCCCATCTCGTGGATCGGTTGGGCGACGGTGGTCAGCGCGGGGAGGCTGTACTGTGCCAGCGGGATGTTGTCGAACCCCATAACAGAAAGTTCCTGGGGCAGCGTGATGCCCATCTCGCGTGCGGCGTGCACAACGCCGACGGCGGCGGTGTCTGTCAGCGCGAAAATGGCGCTGGGGCGGTTGCCAAATGCCAGCACGCGCTGGGCAGCATTGTAACCAATATCAAACTGGCTGATGCTCTCGCTGGTCGGCGTGATAATGTCCAGTTGCACATTCGGGTGCGGGCGCAATGCCGCACGCGCCCCGTCGATTCGCTGCTTGATCGCACCGCTGTGCGCCGGTCCGCCGATAATAGCAATGCGCTTGTGCCCTTGCTCCACCAGGTGGCGAGCACCTGTGTGCCCACCGTGACGGTTGTCGAACAGCACTCGGTCTAGCGGTGCAATCTCCGGGATGTCTCGGTCAACCAGGATGACGGGCACATTTGCCAGCACAAGGCGACGCAGGCTATCTGGGCTGTGCCCGGTGGGAGCGATAATCACACCATCCACACGCTGCCCTAGCAGCATCTCCACGTAGGCAGCTTCGTTGGCGTTGCTTTCCGCCGTGCTGCACGTAAACACGTAGAAATCCTCCTCAAACAGGCGCTGCTGAATGGCGAGCGTCAGTGTGCTGAAGAAGGGCTGATCTAACTGCGGAACCATGACGGCAACGGTTTGGGTTTGTTGCCGCCGTAGGCTGCGGGCGACATTGCTGGGGTGGTAGTTGAGCTGGCGCATGGCGTCGTTGACGCGCTCGCGCAGTTCCTGGCTTACGAAGCCGGTGTTGTTCAGCACGCGGGAGACCGTGGCGACGGACACGCCTGCTTGTTGGGCAACATCCTTCATAGTGACGGTGCGTGTCATAGCGATACCCTCCGCGTAGCATTGAGGGAGGTGCCTACATCACGCCAGGGTAAAGAATGACAGGGGGCGGTTACAAATCCATTTGTGGCAATTTGAACAATTCGGTAATGTGTTTTATTGTGCATTTTGTGACAAGAAATAATGTAATCGTTTTCCGCAATGTAACGCAACTTCTCAGAGATGTCAAGAAAACTTTATCTTTCCATTTAGTTAGGTTAATACTCAATAGCTACGTCCCAAACACATCACGGCAGCGTTGATGCACCTTTTAGGTGAGCTTGCTTGCATTCCAGAAAATATCGCGCATAATGAACTGCGGGGCTTATTGACCTGTTCACCCGAACACTATGATTATCGACCGCGCCACCCGCCAGCAGTTGATTGACATGCTCACCCCCCACGTGAGCACCGTTCGTGAACGTCGTGCCATCCTGGGGGCGGCATTCCTGGGCACGTCACTGCTGGACACTATCACACTCGAAGGTACACCCCGCGACTTCGCTTCCAACCTGATTATCGCCTCACTCAACTACGGTGAGCTTGACGGCGACCCCGCCATCATCCCGGTGCTGGAAGAGATCAAAGCGCGGGTGGGACACGATAAGCAGCGCCAAATCGACGCGCTGATTGACCAACTACGCGGTACTGCCGCCGAAATCATTAATCCCAAAGACCCGCAAAACCGTGTGTTCATCGCCTACCGCCGTAAGAACAGCACCTATATCGGGAGGGCAGTATTCCAGGATTTACGTGCCGCCGGGTATGATGTCTTCTTCGACGTGGAGGGGTTGGACAGCGCAGGCAACTTCGAGCAAGCGATTTTGCGGCAGGTCGCCGCCCGCCCGCACTTTGTGGTCATCCTTGCACCCGGCACGCTGGAAGGCTTTGCCGACCCGGACGACTGGCTGCGGCGCGAGGTGGAATATGCCCTGCAAACCGGGCGCAATGTGATCCCGCTGCTGTTCAACGGCTTTGAGTTCAAGGACTACCGCCACCTGCTCACCGGGACGCTGGCCCAGCTTGAGCGACAGCAGGGCATCCCCGTGCCGCAGGCGTTTTTTAACGAGGCGATGGCCCGCCTGCGCGGGATGATGCAGAACGCCGCCCCCGTCCCCGTGACGGACGCACCGCAAAGCGATGACCCCGCTGTGATGCGCCGGGTGGCGCAGGCCGCAGCAGAGGCAGACCCCACGGAGGAACAGCTAGAAACAGAACGCAAGCTACAGCAGCGTGAGCGCGAACTGGCAGAGATGCAGGCGCAAGTTGAAGCGGCGGCGGCAGACTTAGAGCGGCAGCGCAGGCAACAAGACACCCGTGAGCAAAGCGCCCAGCGCCAGATGAGTGCAGTCCAGGCACAACTGGAAAAAATCCAGGCGGCGCAGCGTGACCTGGACAACCGTTGGGCAACCATGGAAGCGCGGGAAAAGGAGATTGCCGAGCGCGAAGCAAAAGTGCGTGCCATGCAAACCGATGTGCCCCCGCAGCAGACACAAAAACCCACTCCGCAACCTCAGCCCACACGGACGGCCCCACCGCCACAGCGTCAGCAACCGCCCCGCGCACAACCTGAGCCACAGACACAAGCGCCACAGGTAGACGTACCCCGCCTTCGCTGGTGGAACCCGCTGCACGGGTTCATGCTGTTCTGGTGGTTGTTTTACCAACCCGGCAAAATCGTCGTCCACGATAATGCCTATGGGCAAGAGGCTAAGCATGGCGCGGGCAACTGGCTGGCGACAACACTAACTTGGATGCCAGTATTCATTCCATCTATGGCACTGGCATTGCGCCCCGAATTGGCGGCAGCATGGCGGGCGCAAACGGCATTTGAACTCTATGGCATGGCTTTCCCACTGGCTGTCATCATACCTGCACTGCTAATTACTATCGCAGCGTCTCTGATACCAGATGACAGTATAGCGATCTCTGTGACCGGTGTTCTTGCGTTAGTTGTGGCATTCGGTGTGGTCAGCTTTGTAGCAGGTGGTCTGGCGTTTGGTACGTTTGGTGGGATGCTAGTCGTTGTTGTAGGAGCTGTGGTAGCGGGTATAGTAGCAGACAGTGTTTTAGCAAATCCTGTAGTGGAAGGTTTAGTAACACTGGGTGTAGCGGTTGGGCTGGCGGGTGTTGTGGCAGACGATTTAGCGTTTGGGCTGGCGGGTGTTGTGGCAGGCGGTTTGGTGGGTATAGTGGCGAGTGTTGTGGCAGGCGGTGTAGGGGCCGTTTTGGTGGGCGTTATGAGGGGTATTAGATTTGGTCACACAGGATTTGTTGCAGTAGGCGGTGCGGCGGTCGGTGTGGCAGTCGGTTTAGCAGGCTTTGCGGCAGTCGGTGTGGCAGTTGGTGTGACCGCCACTCTTGCGGTCTGGGTGGCGGGCGCTGTAACGGATGATATGGTGGACACTGTAGTGGGCTTTGTGGCAGTCGGTGTGGGGGGCGCTGCAGCGGGCTTTGTGGCAGCCTTTACAGTGGTCAGCATAGAGGTTGCAGTTCAGCGAGGTCGCTCATCATCTTCGCTAAAGATCGTGCCATCCGTGCTGCTGATATGCTACATCGTCATCGCGTGGGTTTCCTTCACCGCGCCTGTTTAACCCCCACACAAATGCGTTACACTTACCCTCAAAACAACCCGCTTTTGAAAGTGAGTATTCTTCATGGTTCAAGCAAATTACCCGGAAATTAACGTTTCTCCCCGTGTGCTGCTCGGTCCCGGTCCCAGCCTGGTAGACCCGCGTGTGCTCAAGGTGATGTCCACGCCGCTCGTCGGTCACCTGGATCCCGAGTTCCTGCAACTGATGAACACCATGCAGGAGATGCTGCGTAAGATTATGCAGACGGAGAACGAACTCACGTTTGCTGTGCCCGGCACTGGCTCCGCTGCGATGGAAGCAGCATTTGCCAACCTCATCGAGCCGGGCGACGACATCCTCATCTGCATTAACGGCTACTTTGGTCATCGCATGGTGGATATGGCAGAGCGCTACGGTGCCAACGTCCGCACGATTAGCCGCCCGTGGGGGCAGGTGTTCACCGTAGAAGAAGTTCAGGCGGCGCTGGACGAGCACCCCGCCTCTATCGTCGGCATTGTCCACGCGGAAACATCCACGGGTGCGATGCAGCCCGTAGACGACATCGCCAAGCTGGTGCACGAGCGCGACGGCTACATCATCGTGGATACGGTGACGTCACTGGGTGGGTTACCCGTCCGCGTGGACGAAGTAGGCATTGATGTGTGCTACAGCGGTGGTCAAAAGGCACTAAGCTGCCCGCCCGGTGCCAGCCCGCTTTCATTTAGCCCCCGCGCCCTGGAGCGCGTCCGTGCCCGCAAGACCAAGGTTGCCAACTGGTACCTGGATGTAACCATGCTGGGCAATTATTGGGGCAGCGAGCGCAGCTACCATCACACCGCGCCCATCTCCATGAACTACGCCATCTACGAGAGCCTGCGCATCATCCTGGAGGAGGGGCTGGAGAACCGCTGGCAGCGCCACCGCGATAACGCCCAACTGTTGTGGGACGGACTCGAGGCATTGGACATGACGCTGCACGTCGAAGAACCGTACCGCCTGCCCACGCTCACCACCGTTCGCATTCCCTCCGGCATTGACGAGGTGAAGATCCGCAAGACGCTGCTGCACGACTACAACATCGAAATCGGCGGCGGTCTGGGTGAACTCAAGGGCACCGTCTGGCGCATTGGTCTGATGGGCTACTCGTCTCGCAAAGAAAACGTGCTGTTGTTGCTCTCCGCGCTGGAGAAACTGATGCGCGAGCAGCAGGCGTAACAGTCCAGTAGCATCCGGGCGCGGTGTAACTTGCCGCGCCTAACAACCCCCTAACCAGCGCAATTGTGTGGCTCAGCCACCCCCTAAGTTCCGACCCGCACGAAACCCCCGCTCCGGTGAGGGTATGATATACCCGCTATTCTGCTTCGTCTTCCAACCGCTTGAAGTACATGTAGCTGCTGCCACCGTTCATCGCCACACTGACCAACTCCCAGCCTTGTTCACCCAGTTCGTTGAGCTCCGCTTCGGTCGGTTGGGTATCGGCGTCCTTCACAAGCTGCTTGTACTTCCAGGCTGTCTTCTGCTTGACGTACACAATCGGTGTGTGGATGCTGCCGCGCTGCAAGCTCTCGTCTGCCCGTATTTTGAATCGCATGGCGATGTCCTCCTGTTGGTGTACTTCGTTTACTTTTCGTTTGTGCACTATGCTAACAGAATGAGTGCATAATGACCATAAATTACACCAACCTGCACCGCTTTTAACATTTTCGCGCTATAGTCTACGGCTAGTGTTTGCCTGCAAAGGTTATCAGAACAATCATTTTCGGGTAGCGGCGTAGACGCGCCACGCCCAGGGCACATCACGCTGTGCCCCTACCGTAATTACCTTTGTGGTGTACCACTAGTGTGTAAGCAACGCGCAACAAGAAACGGAGATGTTGATGGCGAACCCCAAGAACTACATGATTGATATGGACGGCGTGTTGGTTCGTGGCACGCAGATGATCCCCGGCGCAGACCAGTTCATCCAGCGGCTTATTGACGCCAACGCGAACTTTCTCGTGCTCACCAATAATCCGCTGCGCACCCCGCGCGATCTTGCCCATCGCCTGAACACGATTGGGCTGAAGATCCCGGAGCAGCGCATTTTCACGTCTGCCATGGCAACGGCACGCTTCCTACAGAGCCAGCGTCCAGAGGGCACGGCGTTCGTTATCGGGGAGAGCGGCTTAACCGAACCCATCCATGAGTGCGGCTACATCATTACAGACATTGACCCGGATTACGTGGTGCTGGGCGAGACGAACCACTACAACTACGAACTGCTGGTGAAGGCGGCACGCCTCATTGACGCGGGGGCACGCTTCATCGCCACCAACCCGGACGTCAGCGGTCCGACGGAAAGTGGTTTGGCGCTGGGCTGCGGCGCAACGGCGGCACTCATCCAGGCGGGGACGGGCAAAGCGCCGTTTTTTGTGGGCAAGCCGAACCCGCTGATGATGCGTACTGCGCTCAACTACCTGGGTGTGCACAGTTCGGAGACGATTATGGTAGGCGACCGCATGGACACGGACATGATCGCCGGGGTAGAGACCGGATTGGAGACGATTTTGGTGCTAACCGGCGTCACGCGGCGTGAGGACGTGGAAATGTACCCGTACCGCCCCAACCATATTCTCGAGTCTGTCGCGCATATCGAAATTGACTACCTGCCGGAAGACGGTGCGGAAGCGCCGACAATTTAATTGTGTGCCCGCAGGGGGGGCATGGCATAAGCACCAGCCGGATTTTTGCATCTCTTTAGTTTTGAGTGTTTGCCGACACCACTATAATGTTTATCGAAATGTTGATACGCATTTCACACTTGTTGGTAGACATTGCGAGACATATGACAAACAAAATCTGGAGCCTGCTGATTCTGCTGCCCATTCTGGCGGCGTGTGGTGCCGCGACACAACCCACATGCGGCGTACCCATGGACGGCGCAGTGGTGGCAAGTTTTACCTATGAGGACGGTGACCGCATCGAAACACAAGCGGCGGCGTTGGTCGGTGCCGCGCGGCAGGGTGACTTTACATTTATGCGGCTGGAACTGACGGAGCCTGAAGAGGGAGTGCTTGCCATCCGCACGAACGAACCCATCGAAGATGGCGCAGTCTACAATCACGATAGTACAGCGACGTATGACTTAAACTATACCCCGCCCCTGGACGTAGAGGGATTGTGGTTGGGCGGCGCAACATCCATGGTCCGTTATACACTGGTCATCGACAGCGCAGACGACGAGACGATCAACGGTGAACTCATGCTGGTGCACACGCTCGGAGAGTTTGTCGAGGGCGAGACGCGACCGATTGCGGTCTACACGCTGCCCCTCAATAACGTGCCCATCGGGGCGTGTGCCTAACCCCATTGCCCACCGTGGGGGCGAGATCATTTCGCCCCTACGGGAATTTCCCCGTACACATCTCTTTTGCCGTTGCCACAAACGCCTCCGCAAACGGTGACAGCGGCATGTCGCGCCCTTGCACCACCCACAACCCACGTTTCAGGTCGGCGTCTGCTACGGGGATAAGCCGCAACTGCCCGATTGCCCGCTCACCCTGCACCACATACGCAGGCAGCACCGCAAAGCACCGATCTGACGGGATAACCGACTGTTTGATTGCCTCCACACCATCGAACGCAGCGGCAACCTGCACCTGCACGTTGCGTCGTGCCAGCACATTTTCCAGCCATGTCCGGGAGTGACTCCCTGGCTGTCGCGTCACCATGCAGTAACCATCCAGCGCACTTAGCGGGAGTGCAGCGGCGTCCCACCAGGGGTGTGCTTTGCCCACGACGATAAACTGCTCGAACTCAGTCAGTTGGTAATATTGCACATGGTTCACGGCGGTGCTGGGGTCGCCCTCAGTGATGCCGATGTCAATCGCGTGGTGGGTGATGTCCTCTAGCACCTTATCAGTTGTGCTGGTGTGCAGCACCGCCTCGATGTTCGGGTAGCGGGCACGGAATGTTTGCAGCCAGCCGGGGATGAGGTATGCACCTGCGCCCGGTGTTGCGCCAATGCGCAACCGCCCGGCAGTCACCTGCGTCACATCGGTGATTGCCCGCTCAATTTCTGCTGCCTGTCGCAGCAGGTCACGCGCCATGATGTGCAACTGCTCGCCTTTGGGCGTCAGCTTAACACCGCTGCTGCTCCGCTCGAACAGGGAGACGCCCAGGCTGCTCTCCAACTCGCGGATGTGCTGGCTCACCGACGACTGAGACATGTAAAGCCGTTCCGCCGCGGCGCTCAGGCTGCCCTCGCGGGCAACCGTGTTGAAGATCATGAGTTTGTGCAGGTTAAGCATGGGCGGGGTCTATGCTGAGTGTTGTATAGAAGGGTGATCCGGGTGCAAAGGGGGCGCGTCGCACTGTGCGCTCCCCGCTGGTCATCACAGGTAGCGTGCCCCAGACATGCACACGACTGCAACCAGCGTCAGCCACGCGCTGATGTTGGCGTGAGTGTACAGTTTTTCTTTTGCAGCTTGCATCGCTCGCTCGTTCTCGTCCTTGGGGGCATCCTCGTATTGCTTTGCCGCCCCGGTGAACACGCCGATAAAGCGCCCGGTCGCGCCAGCGCCGTGCCCAAACGCCAGCAGCCCAAATACCGCCCCCACAACCATCACAACATCACCCGTTGTGCTGAACGTGATGAGGTTGAGCAGGTTGCCTTGCACCGTGCGGAAGGGCCACAAGATCAACCCGGCAAGCGTGGTACCGATAGCCGCGATTGGCATAACGCTCTTGAAGCGGCTGTGTAGGTAAAACGTGCGCAGCATCGTATCGCCTTGCGTACCTAAACGATCTGCTGTTGGGTGCAAAACCCACGCGCTAAGCGAGCCAAATCCCATCCACACCACGCCCAGCAAAATGTGCAGCAAACGAAGAATCGTCATCAAGATAATGATCATGAGTAGTCTCCATACCCTTGCATGTGTGCGTTCCTGTTCACAACCAAACCGGCGTACATTCTAATCCAGGAAAATGGGTATGCCGACGGCAAGCGGAAACAGAATCGTGAACGCCGCCAGCATTATTGCCCCATTGCGCAGCGGATAATCGTACTGCGCTAATTCCTCCCAGTTGGGTTTGTCCTGATATTGCTGCCACGCGCCGCCCTGCAAATACCACTGTGTGAACACCATGCCATATTCAAAGCCCGCACCGATTAGTATGAGCATCAACGCACTGATAAACACGGGTTCCGGTGCGTTGGTGTCCAGGGTGACGAGGGTGAAAAAACCGATAGCGAACAGCACCAAAATCGGAACAAACGACAGGATCATCGCCGGGCGGAACCAAGCTTCTTTGTTCAAACGACGCCAGTTCCATGCGAGTACGCCAGCGGCAACGGGTGTCGCGATTACGACGAGTGCAATGAGACGTGATGGGCGCCACGGCTCGTTTGGGATGCCCTGGTTTGGTGTGGTCATGTGCCATTTTTCCTCTCTCACTGAATTATCCTCTATCTGTAAGCATACTCAGCGAGCGACCATTCGCCAGCAGTTTTTGCTACGAATCACCTGCATCGAACGCGGCAAGCTCAGCACAGTTGGCACCAACCACAGACTTCGCAAACCGCACGGCACCGAGAGCGTTATCATAGGTCTGCTATGCAATGTGGGTTTTGATGTGCGTGTAATCGATTGGCAGGTTGTCTTGTCGTCTGTAAATTGTCAATGTGTTTAGCGGCGTGTTGCTATTTGACAAACGTATAGGCTAATCATATTCAGGCATCCCAAAAAGTTTGATTATAATAACCTCACGGTCAGTATGGGGAGAACAAGTATGCGAAAAAATATCATCATTATATTTCTCTTTAGTGCAATAGTGTCTTTGGCACATGCACAAAATGAACAGAGCATTTTCATCTCAAACAACGATGACGTTCCAATACCAGATGCCAACGAGGTATGTGGTACTGCAACGACGTCAATTACCATCGACAGTGCACCGCCAGGTGCAACCGTAAGCCGATTAGCCTACTCCATCAATGTTCAGCACACATACCCGGCAGATCTTGTGATCACGTTGGTATCTGCCGATCAAAATGCTGTGCAGATTTGGAACGGGAATGGCGGCACTGATGATGCAGGTTTCGACGACGATGCTGAAGCAGATGAAGACATTGAACTATACAATCGTGATGCAACTAGCGCATTCCAGGGCGCGCTCGTCAATCAACAATGGACGCTAATCGTTAGTGATTGTGAGTCAGTTGACATCGGTTTCATCGACAGTTTCGAATTGGTTGTCTCCTACGTGGCGGACTCGGGTCAGGTGACATTAGAACCTCTCGACGTCATGCTCATCATCGATAGCTCCGGTAGCATGGGAACGAATGATCGTGGCGGACAGCGGTTGAACGGCTCACGCATCTTCGTAGACACATCTAGCGATGCAGACCAAATCGGTGTGATTTCATATTCTTCTACAGCGTCGCTTATTTCTCCGCTGCAACTGGTGGGTGGCAATCGAGATGCCATTAAATCCGCCATCAACAGCATCCCTTCGAGCGGCAATACGAACATCCGCGAGGGCATCGAACTCGCCTGCCAAGAACTGAAAGACCAAGGTGCTTCTTCGATCCGTGCTGCCATTTTGTTAACGGATGGGCGGCACAACCGGGGTTCTTTTGACAGCCCGCAAACGTGTTTCGCGGATGAAAACTGGCCCATCTTCACGTTTGGCTTTGGCAGTGCAGATGACAATCTGCTGCAAATGATCGCCAATGACACAGGCGGCGACTATGTGCGAATCAACTCGACATTAGAGCTAAACTGCGAGTTCGCCAACGTCCGGCTCAAGCTCAGCGGCTTGCCGCCATCACCCTGCCTATCCGGGATTATCCAGCAGGGGCAAACCATTCAATATCAGGCGGTTGCCCCCAACAACGCCGTACGTGCTGTCTTTTCCACGACTTGGCCCGGCAGTGACATCAAAATGACGCTCATCAGCCCGTCCGGTCGCGTGATTGACCGCGACACCACCAGTGCCGATGTCATAAGTGATGTTACGAACACATCGGAGGTCATTACAGTTATCAATCCGGAGGCTGGAAGCTGGACTGCTAGCTTGTTCGGGGCAGACATTGACCCCGGCGGCGAGGAGTACGTCTTTAGCACAGCGTTCATCACCGGGGGTGGGTCTACGCCACCGCCGAACCCCGTGGCAAGCAAACTGTACATCGGTGACAACGGTACGGACATCATTACCGCGTCCGATATTGACGGCGGAAACGCCCAACCCCTGATAAGCGGTTCCAATGTGAACAACCCGCAGGGCATCGCAGTCGATGACGTCAACGGTCGCATCTACTGGTCGAATAACGGCGATGACCGCGAGTTGATGACCGCAAGGCTGGATGGCACCGATGTCCAAGTGCTTTACACCGATGCTGAACTGCCCGGCGATAATGAAGTCGACGGTATCGCCATTGACGCCACAAACGGGCGCATCTACTTCACCGACCGGAACGGGCAGGTACTGCGTGCCGCGCTTGATGGGAGTGGCAGTGTTGAGGTGCTGTTCGACAGAAGTGATGATCTGGGGTCGCTGCGCGGCATCGCACTTGATGTCGTGGGTGGCAAAGTCTACTGGACGGACACTGTCAGGAACAGAATCCAGCGGGGTAATCTCGACGGCACGGGTACACCAGAGAATTTATTCACCGCCTCCGATGGTCTCGACGACCCATACGGCATTGCGCTGGATGTAGCGAATGGCAAAATCTACTGGACTGATGATCAAAACCAGAAAGTTCAGCAGGGTAACCTCGACGGCAGTGGGGCACCGGAAGACTTGTTCACCAGCGCCGACGGGCTTGATGTTCCCTATGGCATCGCGCTTGACCTCCCCGGTGGACAGGTCTACTGGGCAGATGCAGGTACAAACAAAATCCAGCGCGGGAGTATTCGCGGTATCGGTGCGCCACAGGATGTGCTGACCGCCGCCGATGGTCTCATTGATCCGTATGCGGTTGCCTTCGCGACCGCCGCAGCGCCGCCCCAACCGCAAACGATCACGGTCGCTTTTGCGAACTCCGCCAACATCGTGAACGAAGGCGCGACGCCTTCCACCCCAATCAATCTCATCGTCACCACCAGCGATGGTCTTCCCACACAAAACAATGTGAGTGTGACCTTTAACGCCACTGCAAGCAACGGTGCTGTTGCGGGGAGTGACTTCCAGCTAACCAGCACGACGCTGACGGTTCCGATTGGTACGGCAAGCAGCGGTCTGCTGCCCGTTCCGTTAGTTGTGCTAGATGACAACCTGACCGAGAGCGATGAAGTTGTTTTCGTCACGCTAGAAGATGCGGTCGGCGCTGCTATCGGTACCATCAACGGCACCATCGTCACCATCCTGGATAACGACCAGTCAACAACACTGGTCACCAATGGCACGTTCGACACCAACATTGACGGATGGTTGCCCTACAACCTGACGGGTGATTCCGTCGCAGGTGCAGCACAACTGACGCGCACAGACACGACAGACAATGCCATTCTTGCCCAAACGCTGAACACGGGCGGTCCGGTTCCGCCAAACACGGGCTACGATGTCTCGATTGACCTGGGCAACAGCTCCAACCAACCGAAGTACGTTACGTTGCTGCTATGGGAGTTCAACAACCTCAACAACTTCGGTATTTGTTTCTTCACCGTGCCCGCGAACACACCATTAGCGACCTACACCTTACAGACAAATGTCGGACCGACCGGGTGGAACCAGGCAGACCTGTGGCTTTTCGTGGATGACTTCTCCAACCCATCGCTGCTGGTAGACAATGTCGCTGTCGCACCCAGTGTCGTCCCCGTCACGCAGACAAGCTGCAACGCTCCGCTGCTTGCGGACGACAACATGGTCGTCAACGGGGGCTTTGACCTGCTGCCAAGTGACCCGGACGCCTTCTACTTCCAATCGCCAGCGGTCAACAGTACCGTCACCAACAACACACTCGAGATGACCCGAGGCACCCTGTTCGACAACTTCGGCAACCCTCAGCTTGCTTTACTGTCGCAAAACACCCGCTTTGCGCCGCCCGCTGGCACCCCCATACAGGCGAGCGTTGACCTGGGCAACACGTCTGACGAGACAAAGTTGGTGAGCTTGCACCTGTGGGCGTTCCCCGATGAGACGACCCGGCAGTTTTGTGTATTTACTGTACCGCCAAACACACCGCTGCAAACCTACACCATGCAGCTTGTGACCAATGCCAATTGGACAAACGCGGATGTGCAGTTGTACGTAGAGGACTTCGGGGAGCCGTGGCTGCTGGTGGACAACGTAAGCCTCTCCTACGCGCCGAATGCCAACATCACTGGGCTAGCGTGCCAAACGCAGTTAGTTGCGGATCGTAACCTGCTGATGAACGGCGACTTTGAGTACGGCAACGCCTTCTTTGGCACCTTTGGCACCATGCTGACCGACACTGCCCCGGGTGCCACCGACCTCTACCTGCGTGCAACGACGAATACGCCGGATCGCACTGATGTGGGGGCAATCTTCCAGCCGATGTTCTTTGACGCGCCTGTGGGCACACCCTTTGAGGTGTCTGTGGTGTTGCAGAACCCGACAGCAGAGACAAAAGGGGTGGCGTTAAGGCTTTGGAACTTCCCGGATGAAAGCGATCCGATCTTCTGTTTCTTTACACTGCCGCCGAATGCACCCGCCATACCGTACACCATGCGCGGTGTGACGCAGAACAACTGGACTGACATCAGTTTTGAGTTGTTCCTGGAAGACGGAACACCCGCACTGTTCATTGATGACATTAGCGTACAGTACCGTCCGAACGCGGGTATCAACGGGCTGAGTTGCCCGATTGGTGGGGCGTCTTCAGTTGAACCCGATGTGAAAGCGGCAGCAGAGCAAACCGTAGTGGAAGCAACGGTTGAGGTGGAAGCGGTCACGCTGGATGTCGCACCCGTGGTAGTGGAGGAGGCAGCACCCGTTGTGACGGAGGAGGCGGCACTCCCGGTTGCGCCTGCTATCACCGAGGAGGCACCCGTCGTGACCGAGGAGGCATCCACCGCAATTGAACCTGTGGTGACTGAGGAAGTGCAGGAAGCAACTGCCACACGCACGCTCGTGCCGCCCACCGCCGAACCGCCGGCACAGCAGGTACAGCCGCAGGTGGAGCCGGAAGCCGAGAGCATTCAACCTGAGGAGGTTGACGTGGAAGCGGTAGAAGTCACTGCCGAGCCGACCGAGTAAGCGGCACAAATACCCCGCTCGGATGCTCTATGAATTGGGTGCGGCTTGGCGCTGATGCCGAGCCGCATTCCCTCCCCATCGGTGGTTAGCCAGTGTGTTACTCGTTGTGCCCACTATCCCCCGCTTCGAACGCCGCCAGGTCGGCATAGATGTCTTGCAGTGCGGGGTACAGCTTGCAGAAGATGGCGTACAGTTCATCATAGCGGGGGCTAGTTTTCGCGTCCGGTTGTGTCGCATCGCCCCGCGTGATCATTGCCGCGCACGCACTTGGCACATCTGGGTAGGCATCACCGCCCACCGCTGCCAGTATCGCCGCCCCGAATGCGCCACCCTCTTTCGCATTGACCGTGTACAACGGAAAGCCCATCACATCTGTGATGATCTGCCGCCAAACCGCACTGTTCGCCGCGCCACCACTGACCGCCGCATCCGTCGGTCGGATGCCTTGCGCCCGTGCCAGTTCCACCAGGTCACGCAGCCCAAACGCAACGCCTTCCATTGTAGAGCGCACCATCTGGGGCAGACCCGCCCGCAGCGTGAGTCCCACATAGGTACCCCGCGCAAATGGGTCGGCATGGGGGTGGCGCTCCCCGGTCAGGTAGGGCGCAAACAGCAGTCCTAAAGACCCGACGGGAACCTGTTCCGCCTGTGCGCCGAGTGCGTCATAGTCGTGTTGTGCGGCAAGCGCGTCGTGTAACCACCGCAAACTGCCCGCCGCACTCTGCATCACACCCATCAGCGCCCAATGACCGGGTACTGCGTGGCACCACGTATGCCCACGCCCTTGCGGGTCCGGCGCGTATTTATCCGCAGCGGTGAACAACACACCGGATGTACCCACCGTCAAGCTGGTGCTGCCCGCTCCTACAATCCCCATGCCCACTGCCTGGGCGGGTTGGTCGCCCGCGCCACCGACGATGGGTGTGCCCTGCCGCAGCCCGGTTTGCTCGGCAGCTTCTGCGCTTACCTGGGCGCACACCTCCGACGATTCGCACACATCCGGCAGCCACGCCCGCGGAATGTCCAGTGCAGAAAGCATATCGTCAGACCACGCACGCGCCCCGACGTCCAGCAACCCCGTGCCAGAGCCATCCGAAACATCGGTGACAAGCGCACCGCTCAGTTTGTAGCGCACATAGTCTTTGGGCAGCAGAATGTACCGCACCTGTGCGTACACATCCGGTTCGTGCTCCCGCAGCCACAGCAGCTTGGGCACCGTCATGCCGGTGTTCATTGCGCTGCCCACCCGCTGGTGCAGCGCGTCCGCGCCAACGGTTTGCGTAATGGCGTTGCATTGGTCGCCGCTGCGCTGGTCGTTCCACAGGATGGCGGGGCGCAGCGGTGAGCCGTTGCTATCCAGTACCGTCAGTCCGAGCATCTGCCCCGTCAGCCCGATGGCACCCACGTCCCCCGCACTGACGATCTGTAACACATCTGTGAGTGCCTGTTGGGTGGTACGCCTCCAATCATCCGGGTTTTGCTCCGCCCACAGCGGGCGCGGGGTGGAAAGCTCGTGTGGGTAGCTTGCAGATGCCAGTATGGTACCCGCTGTGTCAATCGCCACTGCCTTTGAGCCAGTCGTGCTCACGTCGATGCCGATGAAGATGCCTGCCATGATGCCAAAATCCTTTACGTTAAAATTTTTGGCAGATTATAGCAAAGCAAGTACATCCGTCGCTGCTATCGGTAAAACCGATGGCTTATCATCGGCAGGTGACCAGAACAAATCAGTTCGTTCGCTTCTATACTGTAGTCGTGTTGTCGTGATAGACCGAGAAGCGTTCTCGCTCTCACACAAAGAACGGATGCAAACACTCGGTCTCTATCTCGGAGACCCTGTCCGTGTGCCAGGGTCTCGACCTTGTTCTTACAACACACAAGCGATTCCTAACAAACACGATCGCACCGCAATGCGATAATTAAAGTGGAGTAAAAGCAGCATGGCGAAATTCAAGGACATCAACGCACGCGCCTACTTTTCAGACTACGTCAAGCACGACCAACCCCACACGCTGGTGGATGTACGCACACCAGTGGAGTATGCGCAGGGTCACCTGCCCGGCGCGGTGAACATCCCGCTTAACACGATTGGCAAACGCGCTGGGGAAATCTCGGCGGACAAACCCGTGATTGTCGTGTGTGCGTCTGGCAATCGCAGCCGCACCGGCGCAGACAAGCTCATGAAAGCAGGGCTGACCGATGTGTACAACCTACAGGGCGGCACACTCGGCTGGATGCGTGAAGGTCTGGAAATCGAGCGTTAGCGTAAACGCCACTTGCTGCTATCGAACATATTGTAACGACAGGGAGACCCCACAATGCTACTGAAATACTTCTATGACGACCGTCTTGCACAGGCATCCTACATGGTGGGCTGTGCCGCAACGGGCGAAGCACTCATCGTAGACCCCGCCCGCGACATCCAACCGTACCTGGATGCAGCAGCAGACGAGGGATTGCGCATCACTCAGGTAACCGAGACGCACATCCACGCGGATTTTGTAAGCGGCAGCCGTGAGCTTGCCGCTGCCACGGGCGCACACATCTACCTGAGCGACGAAGGCGACGCCAACTGGAAGTACGCCTACGCCGACGCGCCGAACGTCACGCTGGTAAAAGATGGCGATAACTGGATGGTGGGCAACATCAAGGTTGATGTGCTGCACACGCCCGGTCACACACCAGAGCACATCAGCTTCATGATTACGGACACCGCCGGGGCAGATAAGCCCATGGGTGTGTTCACAGGTGACTTCTTGTTCGTCGGTGACGTGGGACGCCCCGACCTGCTGGAAGAAGCAGCGGGCATGGGCGGCACCAAAGAACCCGGCGCACGCGACCAGTTCAAGAGCGTGGCACGCTTCAAAGCCCTGCCAGATTACCTGCAAATTTGGCCCGGTCATGGCGCGGGCAGCGCGTGCGGCAAGGCACTCGGTGCGATTCCGTCCACAACGCTGGGCTACGAGAAGCTGTTTAACCCGGCATTCCAGCACGACAACGAAGATGCTTTCGTCGCGTGGCTGCTCGACGGTCAGCCAGAGGCACCGACCTACTTCGCCCAGATGAAGAAGGTGAACAAGCTCGGTCCCGCGCTGCTAGCGGAAACCACCCAACCGGACGCTGCCGACCGCGCCCGCCTGGATGCTGCAATCAATGACGAGGCAGTCGTGATTGACCTGCGCACCGCAGACCACTTCGCAGGCGCTTACGTACCCGGCACCGTGAACATCCCCGCGACCAGCACAGGCTACATTAACTACGTGGGCTGGTTCGTGGACTACGAGCGCCCGCTTTACTTCGTCGCCCCGGTGGATGCCGACATTGACGACATCGTGACGGTGCTGCGCAGCATCGGCATAGATAACACCCCGGCATACTTCCCGGCAGATGCCGTTACAGCAGGGGAGACGGCAGCGCTGCCGCGCATTGACGCCGAGGAACTAGCACAGCGTGCAGGCACTAACGGCACCGTCATCCTGGATGTGCGCGGCAAGAGCGAATACAACGAACAACACATCGCCGGGGCGCAGAACATCCCGCTGGGGTACCTGCCGCGTGAACTGGCGAACATCCCGCAGAACGCGCACATCGTCACGCAGTGTGCCAGCGGCTACCGCTCACAGATCGCTGCTAGCCTGCTGCGCCGCTACGGGTACGAGAACGTAACCAACCTCAACGCGCCCAAAGATGAATGGTCGAAGGCGCTACCGACGGAATAACCGTGTAGGGATGCCCGACACGCGCAATTGATCTGTACGGGCGACCCATGGGTCGCCCATACGAAAACACCCCTGCCACGAACAACTCAGAAAGATATATTAGGCAACACACATGATCACATTTCTTCTAAACACACTGCTGGGCTTCATCATAGGGCTAACGCTAGGCATGTTAGGCGGCGGTGGCTCCATCCTGACGGTGCCCGCGCTGGTATATCTCGCCGGGCAAACCCCACAGGCGGCGGTCACTGCCTCGCTGATGATTGTAGGCACCAACAGCGCGGTTGGCGCATTTGCGCATCGCTCCCACGGCAGCATGAACTGGCGGGTAGCACTGACGTTTGGTGGTGTGGGCATGGTGACGGCGTACTTCGCTGCCGGACTGAGCAGCTTGTTTTCGTCCACTGCGCTAATGGTCACGTTTGCGCTGCTAATGCTGGCAGTCGGTGGCATGATGCTGTGGCGTCGCCGGGCGGAGACACTGGAACGTGCCGAGCCGCGCAGCATCGCGGTGGTGGTGCTCAGCGGCGCGGGTGTTGGCGTGCTGACGGGTGTGCTGGGCGTAGGTGGCGGTTTCCTCATCGTGCCCGCCCTGGTAATGCTGGTTGGGCTGCCTATACGGCAGGCAGTGGGTACCTCATTGGTGATTATCGCCATGAACAGCCTCGCCGGGCTGCTGGGGCACCTGAATGGCATGGCAATTGACCCGACGACCATAGCGGTATTCGCTGGGGCAGGGGTGCTGGGCACCATGAGCGGCTCCCGCCTGTCGCAGGTGATTGAGCCAAAGCGCTTGCAGCTTATGTTCGCGCTGTTCATCATCGTTTTGGCATTGTTCCTGCTGTATGACAACATCACGGCGGCGCTGTGAGCAAGCGCCGCCAACCCCCATCCTCACGAGCAGTCCGTGCCAGGACGCCTGTACATCTGCAAGTGCAACTCATACGTGTTTTTCGCGTTCTCTTATTTTCTTTATAAACCGCGTTGTATCTATCCTTCTTTCCAGTAATCTCCACGCCCTAAATTGTTATAACCCTGTTATCTCCCTGAAAAACCCTTTCAAATTTACGGTTCAGTTGCTTTACAAACCGAAAATAATCGTATAATTGTTGTAAACAAGGCCTGTCCACTATTATTTGGTAATTGTTGACATGCAAACGTCCATTTACAGGTGCCATTGTGAGCATAACACACTTTAGGCTTACTGATTGGCAACGCTATGTTAATGCGATGGGTCGCTCGCTAACGGGTGGCACCGCCGCGGGGAGACGCCCCGCCCCGTGACAAACACAGATTTCATAACCTTGGAGTAATACAAACCAATGCATCAATCTTATTTTGTTTCGCGTCGAGCGTTGGGGATGCTGCTGGCAGCATTTGCCGCACTCGCGCTGCTCATCGCCCCGGCGACTTTTACCGCCTCCGCTGGCATCAGTCCCTCCACAATCATCTTCCAAGAGGACTTCGAAACCCCCGGCGACGGTACACGTTACTTCTTGACCAAGGGCGACGGCACCGCGACCAACGAATTTTCCGACCTTGCGGCAGACTTCGCCATCCGAGTTGAGGGTTCCACGCTGGGAACAGAGGCAAGCGGCATCGATCTGGGCTACGGTGGGTCTGGCTTTGAAGGCTGGAGCGGCGACTGGTTCTTCGCAGCACAGGACGTTGACGCTGAACCCGAAGGGGACCCTGCGCCTGTTCGCCTGACGACTCCCGCCATCGACACCAGCATGTTCACTAACCTGCAACTGGGCATCCTTTGGGCAGAAGACCCGCCAGAGGGATGGAATGAAAACCAGCAGGTAAATGTGCAA
>CAYVGI010000020.1:0-47019 GCA_964451095.1 uncultured Anaerolineaceae bacterium | reverse complement strand
CGAACAGACCACACTAGAGTACATCGTGCTGGGGCTGATTAGCATAGAGCCGCAGTCCGGCTACAGCATCGTCAGCTACTTTGATGAGGACTCTTACAACAGTTGGAGCGCCAGCCCCGGCTCGGTTTACCCCATGCTTAAGCGTTTGGAGGGGCAGGGTATGGTTGAGGGTGAACTGGATATTGAGCACGAAACCCGCCCACGCAAAATGTACACGCTCACGCTAGAGGGTGAAGCAGCATTAGACGGTTGGCTGCGGCAGGTGCCCAAAATGCGCCCGTTCTATGAGCAGCGCGAACTGGCAATGCTGCGCTTTCAGTTCATGGAGAAGCGACTGCCCCGCGAAGATGTGATGGACTGGATCAACAATTACCTGGACGCCGCCAACTATGCCAGCACGGGATCAGCATTTTACCAGGACGCAATCAACAAGGCGATGGAGGCGGAGGGGACGATCTCCCTCCACAGCCAACTGCTGATGGAAGCGTACATGCTGGAGCTAAACTCGCTGCGCACGTGGCTGGAAATGGCACGCGCACGGCTTGCACTGGTGCCCCGGTATGATAACGGTGACGATCCAAGCGACTTCCATGTTGAAATCAGCCCGGATGCGTAGCTAGCCGACTGTGTGTGGGATGGGTGCGTCATCTTTTTCGTCCATCCACACGCCCCAGTACGCCTGCAAACGCAGCAGGAAGGCGCGAGTGTCCTCCGCGTAGATGCGTGCGCCACGCCGAAATGCTGCCCGCTGCAACTGGGTGCGCTCTGCCTCAATGAGGCGGGATAACAGGTAGATGACTTCGCCGTCGCCCACTTCTTGCGGTAGCTCCAGCAGTGTTTGGCGCAGCACAGCATAATCGTGCTCGTCGCCCAAGTCGTCTGCCAGTGCATGGAGTTCTTCCGTGAAGACTACCATTGTAGGCTCCCACATGGGGTGTACTAGCTCAAGCTGGTGCCACATGTACTTCACATTTTTGCGCCACTCGTGGAAGTGCTCTGCCCGGGGGTGTTTGCGTGCCATCCACATCTGTACGCGCCCCCCACTGTAAACACGGCGCAGTCCATCTTGCAGGGCATCGAATCCTTCCTCGGAGACGGTTAACATGCTCAGCCGCTGTTGCGCGGTTGCCAGCTGCCCCAGTGTTTGAGCGACGACGGTTTCGTCAAACTGTGCCTGCTGTGCCTCGTACTGTTTTTGTAGGTGCGTGCGGATGGGTCTAATGCGTCGGCGGTCGATCTGGTCTTTGTGGCGCTTGACCAGCTTATCCAGCGTTTTCAGCAGCACGTAGCTATCGCGGGCACCTGAAAGCTCGCGTGCCACATCACGGTAGAATTGGTTCTCTCGCTTGTAGACTTTTTTGCCGAGAGGTTCCCGCACGAGGCGCAACACAGCACGTATACGCTTGATGGTCTTACGTGCCTGGTGGACGCCTTCGTCCACATCCTCGCCTTCTAGTGCTACTGCCGCCTGCGAAACAAGATCGCTCAGGATGCGTCGGATATTTTCTGCGGTCGTGTCGTGCGCGTTGATTTCAATGGTCATGGTGTTGTCTCAGTGATTCGAATAGCGAAAAGTCGGTGCTATTTTAAACCAATGATAACAATTTTAAAGACCACTTAACCCCATTAACGCGTTTCTATTGTGCCTGTTCCCGGTACCACGTCACCGTTTTGGATAGCCCCGTTGGGAAATCCACAATCGGGTCAAAGGAGAGCAGATCGCGTGCCTTGTCTATGCTAGCACCACTGTGCTTGATGTCTCCGGGGCGCTCTGGCGCGTGAATTGGCTCGAAGTTCGTATTCATTACTTCGTTCAGCGCGTCCAGCATCTCACTTACACTGATGCTGGTGCCGGTTGCCACGTTGAACACCTGCGCAACTGCCTTGCTCTCTGCGGTTGATGCCAGCCAGTTTGCGTGCACGACGTTATCGACGTGGGTAAAGTCGCGGGTTTGGGTGCCATCGCCGAAAATCTTCGGCGCGGTGCCGTCCAGCATCAGCGTAATGAACTTGGGGATAACAGCGGCATACTGCGAGTTGGGATCCTGACGGCTGCCAAAAACGTTGAAGTAGCGCAGGATGACTGTTTCCAGCCCATAGGATGCAGTGAAGGCTTGGCAGTAGTATTCCCCGACCAGCTTAGCGACACCGTATGGGGAAATGGGCGCAGGCAAGCGATCTTCCGTGATATTGGGGTCGTCTGCTTCGCCGTAGGCGGCGCTGGATGCGGAGTAGACCACGCGGCGAACCTTGGCGTCCTTAGCAGCGACCAACACACCCAGGGTACCATCTACGCAGTGATGGTTGGTAGCAATGGGGTCATCCACGCTGAGCGGGACGCTGGGCAGTGCA
Source organism: uncultured Anaerolineaceae bacterium (assembly GCA_964451095.1). Taxonomy (GTDB): domain Bacteria; phylum Chloroflexota; class Anaerolineae; order Aggregatilineales; family Phototrophicaceae; genus DAOTTY01. The sequence continues at coordinate 44,667 of CAYVGI010000020.1, read as the reverse complement.
GCAAAGTGAAAAACCGTGTCCACACCATCAAAGACGGGGGTCAGCGCTGCTTTGTCCGCAACACTTACCGGATGGTATTCGTAGTCGCCGACGGTTTTAAGAAAGTCCAGGTTGCTCTGTTTACCTGTGAGCATGTTGTCTACCACGCGGACGGTATGACCGTCCGTAATGAGTTTTGCCGCCATGTGGGAGCCAATGAACCCAGCCCCCCCGGTGACCACATAGGTCTTTGCCTCTGCCATTGTGTACCCTCTCGCTGCATTACGCCGATAAATGCTGCCTAAAGGGTACCCCTATAATACGCCGAACGCCAGCAGAAGAAGGTAGAAAATCGGTGCGGCGCCCAGCACACCATCAATGCGGTCGAGTACGCCACCGTGCCCCGGCAAAATAGAACCTGCGTCCTTTACGTTAAAGTGGCGCTTTAACCAGGACTCGAACAGGTCACCAATCACTGCCATACCGCTCAGCGAGGCACCGATGGACATTGCGACAGCAGTTGGCACGCCGCCAAGCACAAGAATGAGCACACTGATGGTGATACCAAATACCATGCCCACGAGTGCGCCTTCTATCGTTTTGCCGGGCGAGATGTGGGGTGCCAGTTTGTGCCGTCCAATTAAGCGCCCACCGACGAGTGCCATGGTATCGGTTGCCCACACGTTCCACGTGAGCGCCATTATCCACAGCAAACCGTCCGCGCTGCTGCGTATAACCAACAGAAAAGCGAGGGGTAGCGCGACGTAGAGTACACCCAACACAGGATATGCGCTGTTCTCTATCCACACGGTTTGGGCGTCTTGTGTTTGGCTGTGCGCCGCAATCGCAGACCCTAACGCCAACAGGGCAAGCAACAGCGGCAGCATAAACATATGCGCTGGGAAATATGCGACCAACGCTATGGTTGCGAAAACGCCCCCGAAGATGGCAACCTGCCCGAAGCGGTGCGCGGGACGCATCATGCGGTGGAGTTCTACGGCAGCTAACCCTGCCAGTGCCCACACCAGTACATCGAACAGCGGTGCACCCACCACAATTGCGATAATCACCAGCGGCGCACCGATGAGCGCGGTAACAACCCTGGTGGGAAAGTCTGACCAATTCGCTGTAATGAGTTCGTGTCTGATGTTCATAAGCTTCTCCGCAATTTTTCGGCAGGGGATGAGTCGTTTCATGCCGCATACATCCTACGCAAGTTCAGCCAAACTGAATGTACGCTGGTTTACGTTTTTTGATTAATATGAGATGAGTGTAGCACAAAATGTTAAGGGGATAATAAGCATAGCATCAGCGCCGCAGCCGCCGTGCTGCCCATACCAGGGGGCTAAGCAGCCCGCGAATCCCACGCACACCCGCGCCGAGCACACGTACAGGCAATTCCGGGCGCTTTGGGGAGAAAATCTCAAAAGGTGGTCGTGCTTCCGCCGCCAGAATTGCATTTGCCGCCGCAATACCCGTTGTAGTGGCGCGTTCCATCCACAGCGCCGGGGATGGATACCCCACCCAGTCACCACAGGCGTACACATGCGACCATGGCGTTTGCACATGCAGCATGTCGTCGGTCATCACCTCAAAGGCGGTATGCACCTTGCTGTTACGGCGCACGCTGCCATGCACGAACGTGCCTTTCAGCTCTGGGAACGTCCGAACGACTTCGTTGAGCGCAATAACAAGAAAATGCTTGTTCGGCTGGTTGAGCAGGTCTTCGTCGCCGTAGAAGTGCAACTCAATGGCACTGCCGCCGCGTTCACCCCACGCTGCAAACTCCCGGTGGATGCGATGAAGCCAGAAGTAGTTGTCCGGCACGAAATCCCCGGTGAACATACCGGACGGTGCTTCGTCTGCGGTGTCCGCGCTGAACCACAGGCGTACCACGATGTTGCGCAGCGTGCGCGGGAACCGCAGTTTGCCCGCTTGGTCATGTGTGTCGTCGGAATTGCAAAGCAGCGTTTGTGCTGCGCTGGGATGAACGGCGAGAACCACATGCTTGCCGTCAATGTGTGTGGACGCGCCGGACGATGCCAGCGCATGTACCCGCCAGCCGTCTGGAGTGCGTTGAAGCCGTTGTGCGGTCACGCCGCGCACCACCACCCCACCCCGCGCCATGATTGCCTGCTCAAGCGGTTCGACGATGCTCGTTCGTGCGTTTGCGGGGAAGAAATGTGGGTGCCAATCATCGCGGCGCAGCATCGTGTAGAAGCGCAGCGCAGCAACCAACCCCGTCAGCGTGATTTTCTCGTCTGGGGCGGCGAGCATGTTGCGGGCAACACCTTCTATGGTCGCTCGCAGGTTCGGCGTCCACAGGCGGAAGTAATCGTCCATAGTAAAGCCCGGCAATGCCGACTTTTCGCGCAGCGGGTCGTAGCCAGCAGTCCAGGCTAGGCTGTACAGCACGCCGGGCAAGCTCAAGAAATCTAGTGGGGTGATGGTGCCCCAAAAGCGCGGGTGAAAGAGCAAGTTCAGGTAGTGGAACGGCGCGGGTAACCGTCCACTGCGCACCGCCGTGCCCACCTGCGCCCGCGAAACTCGCTCTCCCCAGCGATTGAGCCACACCTCCCCACTGCTGGGCACCGGGTGTAGTGTTTCGTCGGGGATAAAACGGCGGATGGTGGCACGCATGTTAACGTAGCCGCCCCACAAGCCATGAATGCCATGCTCCGATGGGAACGACCATACCTGCCCATCGTGTGTGAACGTTTCCGGTTCGCCGCCTGCAAGCCGCCCCCCCAACCACGTCTGGTTCGCTTCCAGCACGACGGGACGCAAGCCTCGCTCGGCAAGGTGTGCCGCACACGTTAGCCCGGCAATGCCGCCGCCGATGATAATGGGAGTGTTTGTCGTATTCATAACGATATTGTACACGGCAGGGGCGGCAATGTTGAATGCTCCGCGCAGCAAAGGTCGAAAATTGGGCTATACTACAGTCAAGGCAATAACGACACGATAATGGACAACGCCTTATGAAGACCAACCCACCAGACAACACCACCAAACAAGGTGCGCCGGAGCCAACACCAAACAAGGCGGAAGCACAGGACGAATACGCATTTGGGGCAGACCCGGTGCTCGCCTACGCCTGGGAGCTTTACGAAACGTACAGCAGTGGCTCCCAGGCGCAAAAGCGTGCCAACGCCAACATCCGCCAGGATGTCATCGTGCTCATCTTCATGACGACTGTGCTGGCAGTCGCGAACACACTACCGGGTATGGGGGTCGTATTCGCTCGTGCGGCTGCCGCGCTCACTGCCATTGCCGACATAACTGGCTGGGGAATCTTTGACTGGATTGCGGAAAATAGCCGCGTCGGGCTGAGCATTCTCGTGCTGGTGCTGTCTGCATCAACAACCGCACTGCTGAGTTTTGCCTCTCAGTTCACGCCCCTGCGTGCCTGGATTATGTACCGCATTGGCGCAGACCGCATCCGCAGCGAGATTTACCTGTACCGGATGGGGGTGGGTGCCTACAAAAACGGTGAGCAGACCGCACAGGAAAAGCGCCAGACGTTTTTTGAGCGTGTGGAGGCGACCAACGCGGAAGTTTATAAGCTGGAAATTGCCCCACCTGCGCTGCAAGTGACGGGCAAAGAGCAAACATACAGCCTATCGCGCCCACGTCAGATTGCCGCGTGGATTGCGCTGCCATTTCGCTTCCGCAGACCACGGCGCTTTGGCGTGGTGGACAGCCTGACGAGCGCAAAACAACCTGACGCAGGCGGTAAGCTGCCGGGGCGCTATCACCCTCAGGATGATAACGGCTTTAACAAGCTCACCCCAGAAGACTACCTACAATTTCGCGTCATCCCGCAGCGAGATTGGTACGTCAAGAAAGTGTATGAGGACTACGAGCGCATTAAAGACTGGCGCAAAATCGTGCTGGCAATTGGCGTGCTGAGTGCCGTGCTGGCCGCAATCCAGCTAGAGCCGTATATCGTTATCACCACGGCAGCGGTTGTGGCAATTAACACACACCTGCAACTGAACTTGATCGGGAACAATTACGGCATTTATCAAATCACCGCGAACCGCCTGGACTCTGAGGTGACACGATGGAAGAATCTCTCGCCGGAGGAGCAGGCAAAACCAGAAAACCTGGATAATTTTGTCACCAACGTGGAGCGTATCTTTGAGGAAGAGCGCGTCATTTGGATGCAGCAGGCGGGCAAATCGCAGAACGAAACCGAGCAGTCGCTCATCAAGGGGGCAAGCAGCCGTGAGGGTATCCCCTCGTTCGACAGCAGCACGCTAGAACATGCCGTTACGTTCAACACCCCCGTCACGACTGCCGCGCCATCTACCACCGCCCAAACAGCGAATAAATCCACGACAAAAACACAAGATACCCCAACCAAGATCGACTCCTAAGTTTCACGGGCAGGCGTGCGATATTGCGCGTCTGCCCCATCTACAGTGTAGTGTGACTCACAGACTTTTTGCCCTGTGTGTGTTACAAATGGGCGCATCGCAGGTTTTCACAGCATGGATAAGAAGGGAATACAACAATGCAACTAGGCATGGTTGGACTGGGTAAGATGGGTGCCAACATGACCACGCGCCTCGCTGAGGGCGGGCATCAACTGGTGGTTACAGACCTGAACACAGAGGCGGTGGAACGTGCCGCTAATCATGCGAACGTCACGGGCGCTGCCGACCTTGCAGACCTGGTAAGCAAGATGGACGCCCCGCGCAGCATTTGGGTGATGGTCCCGGCGGGCAACCCGACCGAAAGCACGATCGACACGCTGGCGGATGTGCTGTCCGAGGGCGACACGATTATCGACGGCGGCAACAGCAACTTCAACGACACCATGCGCCGTGCCGAGTCGCTGAAGGAGAAGGGTATCTTCTTCGTGGATGTGGGCACCAGCGGCGGTGTGTGGGGGCTGAAAGAGGGCTACAGCATGATGGTGGGCGGTGAGGACGAACCCGTTAACCGCCTCAAGCCCATTTTGGAAACGCTGGCACCCGCCGCAGACAAGGGCTGGGGGCATGTGGGCGCTCCGGGCACGGGTCATTTCGTCAAGATGGTGCACAACGGCATTGAGTATGGCATGATGCAGGCGTATGCCGAGGGCTTCGACCTGATGAAGAACCGCGCCGAGTTCGAGCTAGACATGTACCAGATCGCGGAGATCTGGCGGTATGGCAGTGTGGTGCGCTCCTGGCTGCTCGACCTGACAGCGGATGCGCTCTCGGAGGATGTGGAACTGAGCAGCTTGCAGGGCTATGTGAGCGACAGCGGTGAGGGACGCTGGACGGTGATTGAGGCAATTAACGGTGCCGTCCCTGCCCCGGTGATTACCGCTGCGCTGTTCGCCCGGTTCGACAGCCGCCGTGAGAACACCTACGCGAACCGCCTGCTTGCCGCCATGCGCAACCAGTTTGGCGGTCACGCGGTCAAAAAGGCAGATGACTAGTCCATCGCTAGGGGCATAACACGCCCCTACCGCATCGCATCTTGACAACCCCAACAAAAGACAAGGAAACAGCGCAGAAATATGGACAACTCCGCAACGATCGTGATTTTCGGCGCCTCTGGCGACCTCACCGAACGCAAATTGATCCCAGCGCTTTACAACCTGTACATCAAAGGGCGCCTGCCAGAGCATTACACCATCGTCGGCAACTCCCGTACAGAATACAGCCACGACGAATACCGCGACAAAATCACCCAGTCTGCGCAAGCGCACATCAAAAACGGCTTTGATGTAGAGCAGTTCCGCACCTTTGCGCAAAACCTGTGGTATGTGCCCGGCAACGCCAAGGACGAGAGCTTTTACAGTGGGCTAGACGAGTTCCTGACGGAGCGGGAAAACGGTGTGTCGAATCGGCTGTACTACCTGTCTACCGCGCCGTTCCTGTACGAACCTATTCTAGAGAACCTCGCCAGCAGCGGACTCAATCACAGCGACCAGGGGTGGCGGCGCATCGTGATCGAAAAGCCGTTCGGCTACGATAAACAAACAGCAAACTCGCTGAACGAGAAGGTTCACCACGCGTTCGATGAACGGCAGGTGTACCGCATTGACCACTACCTGGGCAAAGAAACCGCGCAAAATATCCTGTACTTCCGCTTTGCCAACATCGCGTTTGAACCCATCTGGAACCGCAACTACATCGACAACGTGCAAATCACCGTGGCGGAATCGGTGGATGTGGGTCGGCGTGCTGGTTACTATGATGGTTCCGGCGTTGTGAGAGACATGTTCCAGAACCACCTGCTGCAACTGCTGGCGTTTACGGCAATGGAGCCGCCGACGTGCTTTGAGGCGGACGCGCTGCGCAATGAAAAGGTAAAACTGCTGCAAGCGGTGTACGACGTTAACCTGCAAGATACCGTGCGTGCTCAATACGATGGCTACTGCCAGCTTGAGGGCGTCGCGCCGGACAGCCAGACCCCAACCTATGCAGCGCTGAAGCTGTTCATCGGCAACTGGCGCTGGGAAGGCGTGCCGTTTTACCTGCGCAGTGGCAAATCCATGCCGCGCAAAACCAGCGAGATCACCATTCAGTTTAAGCGCCCGCCGTTCATGCTGTTCCGCATCGAGCAGACCAAGGGCGTAAACCCCAATCGGCTCACCTTCCGCATCCAGCCGAACGAGGGCATTGAGCTGTGCATGGAGGCGAAGGTACCGGATACATCCCAGGAGACTGCTACGGTTTCCATGAACTTCGAGTACGCCGACCAGTTTAAAGAGAAGGAAATCCCGGAGGCGTATGAGCGCCTGATCCTTGACGCGATCCTGGGTGACGCGGCGCTGTTCAGCCGCAGCGACGGTATCGAGGCGCAGTGGGCGATTGTTGACCCGGTCATCAAGGGATGGGAAGAAAGCAACGATGCGCCCCCACTGGTCACATACCAGCCGGACACCTGGGGACCGAAAGAAGCAGACGAACTACTTGCACGTCAGGGACATGAGTGGATAATCCGTGGGTAATGTAAACAATCGCCCACAGGAAATCGGATGCCAAACATCGAAGTCTACAAAGATAAAGAAGCGCTAACGAAAGCAGTGGCAGACCTGTTCGTGCAGCTTGCGGCAGACACCGAGGGCAACTTCACCGTTGCGCTGGCGGGGGGGAGCACCCCCCTGCCCGTGTACGAGCTACTGGCGACGGACACCTATGCTGCCCAGGTGGACTGGAACAAGGTGCACATCTTCTTTGGGGATGAGCGTGCCGTGCCACCTACCCACAATGATAGCAACTATGGTGCCGCACAGACCGCGTTCCTGTCCCATGTGCCTATCCCATTGGAAAATGTGCACCGGATGCGCGGCGAGCTATCCGCAGAGGAAGCAGCAAAAGAATACGGGCTAATGCTCAAGGAATTTTTTGACGGGGGTGCCCCCGCCATAGACCTGCACCTGCTGGGCATGGGCGGCGACGGGCACACGCTGTCGCTGTTCCCCGGCGTGACCGATGCACTGGAAGAAACCGAACACCGCGTCATCGCCACGGGCGATGACAAACATGACCACCCACGCATCACCATGACGGCGTGGGCAGCGAATGCGTCCCGCGTGATCGTCATCCTGGCGGCGGGCGAGGGCAAAGCGGACATGCTGCGTACCGTGATTGAGGGTGAACATCTGCCGCACAAGTACCCCGTGCAGTTGATTAGCCCAACCAACGGCGAACTGCGCTGGATGGTAGACAAGGCGGCAGCGTCCAAGCTGACAACGACCTAAACGCTACAGGAAAAACGAATCTGGCGCTTGCAGCGGAAGTGTACTCATCTGGTCGATCACATCGTCCCAGGTGTGCCCCCGGTTAACCAGCCCTTGCGGGCGCGGGTGTCGGCGCAGGTTGTCCAGGTAATCCACGTTGAAGATACGGACTGCCGGGTAGGTTTCCGTCGGGTACTCAAACACTGCCTCGCGTGGGTTTTCTATGCCGCCCAACCAGCGGAACAGCAGCTCATCTGCCGGGCGGTTGTATTCGCCCGTCGTCACCATCCAGTCCGGGATGTTCACACAACCAGCGCTAGAGCGCCCGCTGATGTTGCTCTGGTTCACGGTGGTGCTCCACCGCTGCCACGGCGACCCGTGCAGCGCGTAACCCTCACTGCCGTAGAACCCGGTGAAGGGCACGCCCGGTGCCCACGGCTGCATACTGCGGGCAAACCACTTGCTGGTGATGATCTGCGCACCGCGTGGCGTGAAGTCCAGGTTGAGTACAATGGGCACATGCAGCACAGGTATTGTGCCCTCGAATGCGTAAAGTTCCCGCGCTTGTAAGTGGATGACAATGAATTTATCCACTGATGTCGCGTCCGGTTCTACCAAATAGGGGATTGGTTGTGCGTGCCCCAAGGAAATCTCCCACACGTCCTGCCGTTTGACGAACACGCGCGTGCCCAACCGGGAGCGCACGTTGTCCATGTCGTTATCCGGCATCAGTTCGACCCAGCGACGGTTCACGGGTGCATAGCGGGCAAGCGCCCCTTGCATCAGCAGGTGAATGCCAAAGCGTGTGGACTTGATGATGGGGTTGTGGATTTCGTCTGCTTCGTTGGGACTGCTGTACACCTTCACACCTGCTGGCATGATGAACCCGTAGCGGAATGCCCCGCTGTTGCGGAGTCCCTGCTGCGGGTAGGCAACTTCCAGGTGAGCGCGGTACGCTTCCAGGAGTTCCTCGTTGCTCACCACGCGCGTGTGCCGGTTGTGCAGCGCTTCGTTGTACTTGCCGCCAAGCGTGAGGCTTAGCTCCTCAAACAGTGTGGGCACAACGGTGGGCGCTCCCAATGAGAGCACAACCAACATCAGCAGCCGATCATCCGGCAGCGCGATTAGCCCGGCATCTGTGACAACGTAACCTGCTTCCGTATCAAGGGAGCCGTTTTTGCTGTACGGCATGCCATCGTGTGCGAGCGCAAGCCGTTCCAGGTTTGCGCCACGGTTGTTGTGGATGGTGCTGAGCAGCGCCTTGCACGCCCGCTGCTGGTCGGCACTCATGCTTGTGAGCATCCACATGTAGAACAGTCCGAGGTCGCGGGCGGTCATCAGGTTTTCAAATGTGACAATTTGCCCGTTGATGGTGGTGCCGCTGCCAGCATAGCGCTCATCCGAGTAGGCGAGGTCACCGGTGATGCCATCACCCCACGCACTTAGCCCAGAAAGCTGAGAGATGCCAACCGTCTGCTGTGCCCACTCGTTGAACGCGACTACCGCGTTTTCCGCACCGTTGTGCTGCGCGACATAAGACAGTACCTCGCCTGTGGCGTAGTTATCACTGAAGACGGTGCTCTGGTGCAGCGCCCGCAGAATGGCGTTGTGCTGCTGCCAATGGGGGCGGGCACGCTCTGGCAGGTCATTCGCACTGACGGCGTTCCAGTGTTCCACCGGGACGTTTGCCCACACATCTTCGGGGATTTGGTCGAGAAAGTACATCACCAGGGGTGCTTTGAACGCTGACGCAACGGGCAGGCGGTCTTCTGGTGCGAGTGCGGTTAGCAGGCTGGCGTTCTTCACATCGTACAACAGCAAGCTGATTTTGTTGCTGCCGATCACACGCTCAAAATGCAGATTGAGCGGGGCGGCGTAGGGTGTTTCCATCGCCTGTAGATACTGCTCCACGATGTTGGCGGGGGCAGCGTGCGTGCGCTGGAGTTGGTATGTGGGCAGCAGGGCAGCAGCGGATGCAACCGCCGCCCCCCGAATAAACTCGCGTCGAGTGAAGGGCATGTGTGTGGCTCCTGGCAAATTATCTCGTCATCTTGAACACCATGATATGCGCAAATTGCCGGGGTTGTGCGGGCGGTTGGGGTACGGTTGCCCCACGCCAGGCTAACGCGACCCCTATACCAACCGCTCCATTGCGTGCAGCAGCGTGTGGGCACGGTCTTGCCAGGTGTGCCCCTGGGCGATTGTGCTGCGTGCCCCCGCACCGAGTCGGTTGCGCAGCGTAGGGTCTTGGATTAGTCGAATGAGCGTTGCTGCCAGCGCATTAGCGTCCCCCGGCGGGAATGTGAGCAAGTCCACGTCAGGGGTGCCAATCTCGGTAATGGTTGCGTGGCGCGGGGCGACACTGGCAACACCTAACGCCATGTACTCGTACAGCTTCATCGGGTTGGTGTAGGTCGCGTGCGCGGGGATCACCGCAATATCCCCGGCGGCGATGTGTTGTGGCACTCGGTCGTGGGGAACTTGCCCGGTAAACGTCACCCGGTGTGCAATAGCGAGCTTGTTCACAAGCTGCTCTGCGGGCGGGCGCTCAGTGCCATCACCTACCAGCAGCAGGCGTGCATTCGGGTGGTGCGCAGCAACATGCGCAAACGCCTCCACCAGCAGATCGACGCGGTGGTACGGCTGGAAAGACCCCACCCACACAATCACAACCGCCTCAGTGCCGAACTGGTATTGTGCCCGCACGGCATCGGCATCAATGGTAGTGCGCAGCACGTCATCAGGCACGCCGTTGGGCACAGTAATGAGTTTATCCGGCGGCACACCGTCATCTTCCAGCGCCCGGCGCATGGGACCGCACACGGCAACGCACAGCCCGGCAGCAGTCATCATGGCGTGATGGGTTTCGCGTGCGAGCTTTGCGCTCCCTGTGCCGTAAGCACGCTCCTCCTCCCAAGATGGCGCAACATCATCCAGCACAAGCGGCACGCCCGCTGCTTCCGCCGCAATTTTGCCGGATAAGCTGTAGGCGATGTGTGTTTGCAAAATCACGTCTGGGCGGTGCTGCTGTGCGAGCGCTGCCAGCCGATGACCGTACTGTTTGCCAAATGCGACTCGCCCCCGGTCGCGCAGGGCAAGTGCTATCGGGCGAGGCAGCACACGCTTTACCAGTCCGCGATAGGTGCCCGACGCAGTTTTGCCCGTTTGCTGTGCTGCTGCTTGGTCGCGGATGACGTCACAGCTCAGGTTTTCCAGGGCATTGAGCAGTGCATTTGCGCGGACGGTGTGCCCGGCACCGGGTGTATCTAGCCGATGGGAGGGGTGTGGCAGGCTGTACAGAATTTTCATCGAGACACCACCCGGTGATACAACTCCACGGTTTGGCGTGCCTGCCGCCCCAACGAGAAGTAGCGCCGGATGCGCAGCCGCGCCCGCACGCCCATGTTTTCTGCAAGGGTTTTGTTGTTCAGCAGCCAGATGAGGTGGTTGGCAAGCCCGTGTGCATCCCCTTTGGAAACGAGATAGCCCGTTTCGTTGTCGATGACGATTTCTGCAACACCGCCCACCGCTGTAGCAACTGTGGGCAACCCGGCGGCACCCGCTTCAATGAGCACATTGGGCAGCGCCTCCGCCCAGGAAGGCAGTGTGAGCACATCACTCGCTGCCAGCAAGCGCGGCACATCGGGGCGATTGCCCAACCACTCCACCACGCTAATATGGCGCCGCACCTGCCGTTGGACTTCCGCTGCGAGTTCGCCGTCGCCCACCAACTTGACTTGCAGACCGGGCACCTGCTCAATCAAGTAGGGCAGCGCCTCGAACAGCAGGTCGTGCCCTTTACCGCGCCGCAGCGCCCCCACCATAATCACTGTCGGGGCGTACGGGTGCCAGCCAAGCTGCTGACGCAACTCCGATTTTGGCGTGTTGACGAGAAAACGATCCGGGTCTAGCCCGTTGTAGATAGTTTCGATGTGGTGCAGCGGCACCCCGGCAAGCTCTGCAAAGTTGTGGCGCACCGCCTCTGCCACAGCAATGATGCGGTCAAAGCCGTTGCGTGCCGCTACCAACACCATCTGTGCACGGATGCGTTCTTTGAGGGTATCTTGCGGCTCAACGAGGACATGGCGGCTCATCACAGTGGGCAGACCGAGTTGGGCGTGAGCAAGCGCGGCATAGACAATTGTGTCCTGGTCCTGGGCGTGCACGAGGTCGATCTGTTCGTCACGCAGCACCCGCAGGAAACGGCGCACCGCGGCAAGTTCGGTCATGTGCTTGGCACCCACATCAATGCGGGGTATTCCAGTTTGTGCGAACTCTTTTGCCAGGGCGCTATCACGGCGGGTGTTAAGTGAAATCAGGTACAGCTCAACACCCAACCCACGAATGTGAGGGGCTACGGAGACAATATTGCGTTCTGCACCCGCCATGGCGAGGCTGCTAATCATGATTGCCGCCCGCACCGCGCTGCACCTCCCACCTTAGTGACCATTGTTAACCGCAATGAGGTTAGTAGGAGTATACAACGCGAGCGGGTACAGTTGTGTAGAATTTGCTACACAAGCAAGCACGATTATGGATTTTTACCAGCCCATGGTGCCAGGACCGCCCTTGAACGGTCCGACGATTTCAGATGTAATCCAGCCGCCGTAGAAGTCGCCTTCCTGTGCCTGAACCTTTTCATCATCCACATAGCAGGCGTCCATCCTACCCGGGTACAGCGCAATGTGATCTTTAATCGGTGCAAAGCGCGGGCTGGGTTCGGGGTACGTCCAGGCGGCACTTGGTGCGGATTTATCGCCCACGGTGATGGTGTAGTAGGATGCCTTGCCTTTGAACTCGCAGAAGGTGGCACGCGGCGTGGATTTAAGGTATTCCATCTGCACATCCTCCATTGGGATGTAGTATGCAGGTGGGTGGCTGGTTTCTAGCACGCGCTTGGCGTTGGTTGTCTCTGCAATGGTGACGCCGTTGAAGACGACCTTCACCGTTTTGCTGGAGGGTTCCACGCGGGGTGGGCGCGGGTAGTCCCATACCGATTCCTGCCCCGGACCGGTTTCAATGCGTCGTCTGCCCATGGTGTTTTGTCCTTTTGTGTTCATTTCGCACGAGTGTAGCGGTTTGCACAAAGGATTGGGTTTAATGTTGCGAGAGAATTCACGGTACCCACCCATGCTGCCCAGCTAATCGCTGACGACGGGCATCTGGTGCACATAGTTGTCTTCCGTGGCGCACACCAGCATGAACTTTGCCACATTCTCACGGGCAGCACGCGGACCAGTGTTCACACCGACCCAGCCCACACGATAGTCGCCATTGGCGGATGCTTCCGTCAGCATGGGACCGCGCACCACAATCCAGTCAATGTGCTCACGTTCCTGTTCCAGCACGGCAACGTGGTTCATCGCATCTTGCAGCACATGCCCGCCGAACGTCTTGAGCATAAAGCGAATGATGTGGTCAATGGTGCCGGGTTGGTCTTGTGGGGCGGGCACCCCCGCGCCAGACAGACTCACTAGCCGACGCACGCCGTGCGCCTTCATGCCATCAACAATATTGCGCGTGGCAACTGTCTGGATATCATGCGGAGACTCTTTCACCTGCCCCAACGCGCTCAGCACGGCATCTGCCCCGCCGATGGCATCTCTTACTGCGTCCGCATCGGCGGCATCACCCTGCACCACTGTCAAGCGTTCGTGCTCATTTGTCAGCTTGCTGGGCGTGCGGACAAATGCCACAACCTCGTGCCCCACTTCTAACGCTTGGCGTACCAACGGCATCCCGGTTTTGCCAGTTGCACCAAAGATTACGAGTTTCATCCGACCATGTCCTCCGTTTGCTTCATCACTTGTAAAATCACGTCCGGGGGTTGGGCACCACTGAGCGCGAAGGTGTTGCCAAACACGAACAGCGGCACCCCTGTCACACCGATTTGCTTCGCCCCACGTGCCTCGTCCAGCACGCTCTGCTCTGCTTCATCTGTTTGCAAGCGTGCCCGGACGCTCGCCTCGTCCAAGCCGACCTGCCCAGCAACCGTTAACAACACGTCCAGATCGCCCACATCCTGCCCATGCTCAAAATAGGCGTCGTACAGCGCGTCGATCATGGCAACCTGCTGTGACTCCGGCGTGAGCGCGATGAGCCGATGTGCTAGCAGCGTGTTTGGCGCTTTGGTGATGCGCTCGAAGTTGAACGTGAGACCAACCCGCTCCCCCATTTCTCGCGGCGCGGCAAAGAACTGCTCAATATCGGTGACCGTGCCGCCGCCCTTCGCCATCATATAGCTGCGGAAGTCCGCGCCTTCTGCCGGGATACGGTCGTTGAGGAAAAAAGTGTGGTAGTGCACATCGACATCACCGTGCCACTGTGCCAGCGCAAGCTGTAGGTGCTTTTTACCGATGCGGCACCACGGGCACGCAATATCATGAAATACGTCGATTCTCATAAACTGTTTCCATTTCGCCTTTCGTCATAGCGGATGTGCGCTAGAATTCTAGCAATGTGTTCGCAAAACGCGCATACGCACATTTTTGTAACTATGGAAGATGAGAGAAAGTTTATGGACATGCCAAGTGACCTGCCCCCGAACGGACGCTGCCCGGTGGAGTTCACGCTAGATGTGATTGGCGGCAAGTGGAAGCCGTTAATTCTATATCGGCTGATGAGCGGCACCAAGCGATTTGGAGAGCTACAGCGGCTTATTCCGGATGTCACACGGCGGATGCTAACGCAGCACCTGCGAGAGCTAGAGGCAGATGGGATTGTTCACCGCGAGGTGTACAAGCAGGTGCCGCCCAAAGTGGAATATTCCCTGACGGAAAAAGGGCGGTCACTGGAGCCGATTTTGAACATGATGCTCGTGTGGGGGCAAGAGCACGCCGACTCGCTCACCGTCACCACGGAAGCAGCAGACGTTTAGTGCGGTTGGCGGCTAGAATAGGGGCGCAGGGCAGGTTTTGTGTTGGCGTGCAGGCGACGGATCCTTAGCGTGTCCTGCACGTTGCGGATGTTGCCCGCGACGAGATCGAGTCGGCTGTCGCCGTCGTCGCGCCAGCGCACCTCAATTTGCTCAATGCGGTAACCTGCTTGCTCAGCCAGATAAAGAATTTCCACGTCGAACATGTAGCCGTCAATTTGCTGGCGGTTGAACAGGTCGCGGGCGATTTCCGCCTGGAAGAACTTAAAGCCGCACTGTGTGTCTACGATGTCATCTAGCCCCACGGCAAAGTGCATGAACACCTTAAACCCGCGAGAGCCAAGCTGACGATACCATTTCTGCTTCTTCTCGATGAGATCGCCGTCGTGCGGGCGCTGCCCGATAACCACATCTGCACCGGATTGCAGCAGCGGCAGCACCTTATCAAACTCTGTGATGGGGGTTTTGTTGTCGGCATCGCTGAACCCAATGTACCGACCCTGGCACAGCGGCACAGCCTGCCGCAGCCCAAACCCCTTGCCCCGTCGTTCCTCGCTGCCCACCACACGCAAGTTTGGGTTTGCTTGTGCCATCTCCGCCACGATCTCGCGGGTACCGTCGTTGCCATCGGCGGCGACAATGACCTCATAGGTCAGCGCCTTTTGCTCGAAATAGGCAACTGCCTCTGAGATGGTCTGCTGGATGCGTGCCGCTTCATTATAGGCGGGCAGAATGAGGCTAATGGTTGGGGTTGTTGTCATGGTGGGTTCCTATCGCTAGTGAGTCAACGTATAGCCGATAATCAAGTTGATGTCTTTGATGGGCAGGTAAAGCGGAAAATAGGCACTGTGCTGGAAGGTGAAGCGCTTGGCGAGTTCCGTGCGTATTTCTTCCGGGTTGTTGATGTGTTCACACGCGATGAACAGATCATACGGTACGTCGTAGTGCCGCTCCCATAGAGGGCGGGCGGATATATTGCGAGCAATGGAATAGGCAAAACCAGGGTCACATGGCAGCAGCACGCTAAATGTGCCGCCAGGACGCAAAAGCCGTTTTATTTCGTCCAGCGCACGCGGCAGGTTCGGTAAGTGCTCTAGTATGTGGATCGCCAGGATACGGTCGAAAAAGCCATCGGCAAAGTCAAGCTGTGACTCAATGTTGCCCACTACCGTGTGCACCGCAGGATAACGCGCCTTGATTTTGTCCGCCAGGCTCTGGCGCAGTTCCAGCGCGTAATACTCCTGCGTGCCCAGGTCTTCGTAAGCGATGTGCTCCCCACGCCCTGCCCCAATATCAAGCGTGCGATACGTTGCCGCCGCGTCTAAATTGCGCAGCGGGTAGCGATGATTGAATTGCTCCACCAGGCTATATTTCTGTGGCAGTTCATCCAACCACGCATTCATGAACTCATCGCGCACACGAACCACATCTGCGGGTAGCTCTGGCAACTTTTTTGGAAAAACGCCCCTTGGCTCACCACGGTGACGGCGCAAGCGGCGTATCTCCACATCGCTAAAGGGTATATCCAGCCGCTTGGGCGTCGTCATAGAACATCTTTACCGTGTCGAGTGAGAATTCGTTCAGGTCTTTGCCCAGCTTGGGCAGCTTCTTCAAAATATCGGTGGTCGCTGTGATGATGTGGCAGCCGATGGCATCTGCCTGCACCACGTTGAACACCTCACGTGGGCTTGCCCACAGCAGTTCTGCGCCCGGTGTGGCGGAGATGATGTCTAGTGCGTCGCGCATGATGGGAACAGGATCCACGCCCGCGTCGGCGATGCGCCCGGCAAACACCGAGATAATGCTCGGTGCCCCACCGCTCACCGCATCATTGACCTGCCGCACCTGTTCCAGCGTAAACATCGCCGTGATGTTGAGCTTCACACCATTGTGCGCTAGCCGCTGGACGAGGTCATACGACGGTTCACCCTTAGTGTTCGTGATGGGAATCTTGACGTAGACGTTGTCGCCCCAGCCGCAAATCTTGTTAGCCTGGCGCTCCATCTCATCGAACTCATCGCTAAACACCTCGAACGAGATGGGACGGTCGGTAATGTGTTCCAACACAGACTTGGCAAATGCTTCGTAGTCTGCGACCCCTGCTTTTTTCATGAGCGTGGGGTTGGTGGTGAACCCTTTGATGTAGGGCTTTTGTGCCATTTCCAGCATTGCGTTCAGGTCTGCGCCGTCTGCAAAGAGTTTTATAGTGAGGTCTTCAAGCTTCATTGTGTGTCGTGTTCCCCCATGGTCTTTAGCTGTGCTGTGAAGTCTGGCAAATCTTTACAGGTTATATCGGGGCTACTTTGCCCGTGTTTGTGCCTGGAAAGCGGGTAGGTTATCAGGGCAGTGTTCATCTGAACATGCTGACCGCACAAAATGTCGGTGTCACGATCACCCACGATCCAACTTTGTCTGACGTTTATCCCATGATCCCGTTGTGCCTCAAGCAAATACCCTGGCATAGGCTTACGATAAACGGATTCCGTTTTGTGGCTGAGCACTGTCGCCTGTGGGTGTGTGTAACTGTAGTACGCGGCAGCAAATTCAACATCGGGTAACGATGCCAGCAGTACATCATGCACCTGATGCAGACTGCCAAGCGTGGTTTTGCCCTTAGCATAACTGGGCTGGTTGGAGATGATGAACAGTAGCCAACCGTCGTCTTGCAAAACATGCAGTGCATCCAATACACCCGGCATCAGGCGTAAATCGTCTGGGCGGCGCGGCGACTCATCCTCGCCGTGATCTGGATAGTAAACCAGTTCATTTAGTACACCGTCTCTGTCCAGGAAGATAGCGCGATTTGTGGTCATACGTGCGGACTTCCCTACTGTGCGACCAGTGCGTTAACCACGAGGTGCCACACAACTGCCTGCCAGCTTTCGGCATGGGGGGTGATGCGGTCGTCGTGTACAACGGGCACAAGGATGCACACGTCTGAGAGTTCTTTTGCCTTGCCCCCGTTACGGCTAACGATGGATAGCACCTTCGCGTTGACCGATTTCGCCAGCGTCATGGCGTTTACGAGGTTGAGCGAGGTTGTGTCCGAGCCACCCCCAACCGACAAGATGAGCAATGCGTCCTGCTCGCCTAGTCGAGATACCTTAAGCCATTCCTGGAAAGTCGCGTCAAAACTCACGTCATTGATCCAGGCAGTCAACTCAGAGACGTTATCGGTGGGTGCATAGGTTTCAATCCCGGCAATTTTGCGGAAGTCGTTCACGGCATGGGACGCATTACCGGCGCTGCCACCGTTCCCCAGTATAAAGAGCCGCCCACCCTGTTGGCGCAGCTCGGCAAGCAGTTCGATGGCGCTTGCAATTGCGGACTGATCAATTTGCTGTGCAACTTCGATTGTTTCCTTCAGGAAGTCTGCGGTGTATTGTGCGTAGTTTGGCATAATGGTTGCACGGAACCTTTGCTGTGCGTAGAAAACGGCGCTAACCATAGCGAATAGCGGCGAATTTGTGAACTGACGAATTGACCGCAACTGCCACGCGCACGCAATTACCGCTACAATGAAGGCACTTGCGAAAAAGGATAGAATAAACTCGAGCAGCCAACTATGGAACTGTACACTCACACCCACATCGAAACTGAGCCTTTTCATCCACACCCGCTGATGCGCAACCCCCACACACAAACGATCACGGGTGCACGCGCACGCTCGACTGGTGGCATCACGTTCCGGCGGCAGCGTGTGGAGCTACCCGATGGCGACTTCATTGATGTAGATTTTGCCGACGTGGACGACGTGCCGTGGTCTGTGCTAGGTGAGCACAAGCCGATTATCATGCTAATCCACGGGCTGGAAGGCAATGCCCGCAGCGGACCCGCATGTGGCATCTACCGTTATCTGTCGCATCGAGGGGTTCGCTGCCTGGGCATGAACTTGCGCTCTTGCAGTGGGGAGCTTAACCGGACGGGGCGGCTGTACCACGCAGGGGAAACCGAAGACCTTGCCTTCATCCACACTTGGCTACAGCAGCAGTTCCCGAACACGCCGCTTGGACTGGTGGGAATTTCGCTTGGGGCGAACATCCTGCTGAAGTACCTGGGCGAGAACGGTGACGGGCTGCGCGAGCGTGTGGCAGCAGCAGTGGCAATCTCCCCACCGTTCGACCTGCTGAAAGGCGCGGCAGTGATGAAGAAGGGAACAGGCTTGCTGTACACACAGCACATGTTGCGCCCGCTCAAGGCAAAGGTGCGCGGGCTGGAACCCCTGATTGCGGATAAAGTTGACATGTCCTTACTGAATGGCACGAACGACTTTGAGGCGTTTGACGATGCTTTTACCGCGCCCTTGCACGGGTTTCGCGGTGCTACGGAGTATTACACCACCACATCATCGAAGAACTTTTTAGAAGGCATACGGGTGCCCACGCTTTTGCTACGCAGTGTAGACGACCCGTTTTTTGACCCGACGGATATTCCCTACCAGCAGGTGGAGCAACACCCGCACTTATACAGCGGCTTTACCCGGTACGGTGGGCACGTAGGGTTTGTTGAAGGTCTCGTACCGGGGCGCTACACCTTCTGGGCGGAGCGGCAGGCAGCGCGGTTCCTTGCGCTGGTTGTCTGAATTATAGGGTTCTACAGACAGAATTTTGTGGTTGTGGGGTGTGCAGTAGATGATGAACTCTTGTCCGGGTGGCAGCAGGTCAAGCTTGGCATCGTGGAAAAAGAACGCGCCGTTCACATCTGCTGCGTAAATCGTGTCACTAGCTTCATCAAGCAGCATCTTTGCGTGGATGTAGCGAACACTGTTATCGAGACTATCTTCGAGCAGCGCTTCCATCCGTTCACGATTGTCGCGTAGGACGAGTGTCGTCAGCAGTGCCGTAACCGTGATACCTACAAGCAGAACTATTGCGAGCACAACCATTGCAAGGCGTGCCATTGTGCTAGCAACCGGATCGAACGACACATAAACGGCTGCGATTGCCGCTGCTGGTAGCAGCACCAGCGACAGGCTGCTGGCGATTGGCGTAATCACCTCGGTGCGCCAATTGTTCGCAGATGCTTGCAGCATTGCCCGCTGGCAGTGGGATAGCATCCCCTCGCGGTTGCAATCTAGCTCGTCTAGTGTGAAGTCAAAGATTTTTGTGAGTGTTGTGAAGTCTGCTTGCATTTGGGCACCTTGTAAGAGTTAACGCCTTATTGCTCAAATAATTTAGCTTTATTCTAAAGGCATTCTGCGTGTTTGCAACGATTTGCTTTTACAAACTTTTTCCACTTGCTCAATCAATGTGAAATTCGTAAAGCCTTTACACAAATCACTATACACCATTTTACGATCTTCACAAAACGTGTCTTGTCGAAATCGTCACTCAAAAAGGTTAGGATTGTCAAATCTTTGCAATTTTTAATCATTTCAGTGATCTAAATTGAAATATCCAGGCGTGCTTAATGTATATCGTAAACAAAAACGGTGATGCGAGATCGCACCACCGCCTGTAACCGCTTTGGGGGCTACGCTGCCAGGGGGGGGTACAGCTACTTCGTTGCGATGTCGTTGCGTGCTGCCCACTGCCCGATGTGCTGACGGTTGATGGCAGCGCCCATCAAGTCCGGGAACAGGTCTGGCGTGCAGGCAAACGCCGGGATGTCCATTTCTGCCAGTGACTGTGCGAAGCTGTGCTTGTAGGACGGCGCACCTTTGTCGCTCAGTGCGAGCAGCACCACAAATTGCACACCTGCTGCCTGCATCCGCCCGATTTGCCGCAGCATTTCCGCCTCATCGTAGTCGCTTTCGTAGAGGTCGCTGACGAGCACAAAAATAGTGTCCCGTGGGCGTGTAACGAGCTGCTCGCAGTAGCGCAGCGCCCGCGGACCGTCGTTGCCACCACCAAGCTGAGCGCCGAACAGCAACTCCACTGGATCGGTGAGATGTTCGGTTAAGTCCACAACTTCGGTGTCGTACACTACCATGTGCGTCTTGAGGGCGGGCAGCGATGCCATGACTGCGCCGAAGATGCTACTGTACACCACGGACTCCCCCATGGAACCGCTCTGGTCAATACACAGGATCACATCGCGCAGGGAGTTACGCTTGTGCCCGTAGCCGATGAGCGTTTCCGGGATGATGGATTTATAATCTGGCTGGTAGTGTTTCAGGTTGCGCCGTATGGTCATGTGCCAGTTGATCTCGTGGAAGCGTGGGCGATAGTTGCGCGTTGCCCGGTTGATTGCGCCACGCACCGCCTGCTGCATGGGGTTTTGCAGGCGCTTGGTCAGTTCATCTACCAGCTTTTGCACTACCACCCGCGCAGAATCCCGCGTTTTACTGGGCATTACATCTTTCAGCGTAAGCAGTTCCGCCACGAGGTGCGGGTCTGGCACAACGGCGTCTAGCATTTCCGGTTCGAACAGCAGTTCACGCTTGTTGTACCGCTCAATCGCGTCGCGCTGCATTACCTGCACAACTGATGTGGGGAAATACTTACGGATGTCCCCCAGCCAGCGGGCAATCGTCGGATTCGATGCCTCCTTGCTTGCGCGGCGCTCGCCGCTGCTTTCCCCGTCGCCTTTACCGCCGGGTGCACCCTCGGTGCCGGGTCCGTCAGCGGTGCCGCCGGGTTGCCCCTTGCCCTTACCGAAGCCGCCCTTTTGCCCATACAGCGTTTCCAGGGCGCGATCCATCTCTTTGTCGTCGCCAGTTAGGTTGCAGCCTGTACCGTCTGGCTCCCCGCCCAGGGAAAGCCGCCAGCGCCGCAACCGTTCTTGTTGCAGTTCATCATTTGTGAGTGTCATCGTGAGTTTCCCTCTCTACTCGGTATCGTCCAGCCCCAGCAACTGCGCCACAATGGGCAGCACACCGTCGGCGCGTTCTTCGTCTAGCGCGGTGGCAGTGCCCGCAGGTGTGGGTACAGCAATCGGGTCATCGTCGGTGCCCAACGTCGTCATGCGGACGCGCTCACCAAGCTGGCGGCGTTCCGGTCCGGCAAATGTGGAGTACGTGCGCCGCAGCAGCGGCAGCAAGGACACAAACGCCTGCTCCTGCAAGGACATCAACCACTGGTCAATTACGCGGAATAGGGCGTCATCGTGCAACAGGATGAGACCGCTGTTGCGCAGGAAGCCCTCGACCCATGCCGCCGCTGCCGGAGGTGATACCGCAGTAGAGATCGCAAGGCGCAGCAGTGTTGCCGCCTCCTCTACCGTGAGTTGGTGTGCGTCCAGCAGCAGGCGTGCCGCGCGCCCTGCCACCAACCCATGAATGGTGGTGCCCCCGGCGAGCCGCTTGAGCGTGTGCAGCCAGTTTGCGGTGTGTTCCTCGTCGTTAAGGCGGGTGATGGCGTCGTGAACCGCTTCCAGCCGCTTGAACATCTCCTCTGCCGCGTCGTCGTCCAGCGACGAGCACGTATTGACGAGGCTAATATTGATGCGTGTCACCAGCCCATCAATGACAGTAGTGAGGTCGCTCAGGTCGAAGCCCCGCACATTGCCGTACTTCACATAGACGAGCGGGGGCAGCGCATCCATCAGGTGGCTCACATCGGAAGCGACCGCTGCCTTTGCCTGCAACTGCGCAATGAGCCGATCAAACGCTTGGGGTAGGTCTGCATTGAGCACTTTGTCCACGAGTTCCGTGAGTTCCGGCAGTGTTTTGGCGTTCTCTGCCCGGTCAATCACGAAGTTGGTCGCCGCATCCGGGATGGTATTGCCCCATATGCTGTGCTCAATCAGGCGAATCTCGAACTCTGGCAGCCATTGCAGCGTCCAGTTCTCATGGAAGGTGCCGCGACCGCTGTTGCCGCGCTTGGGTTTGCCCCAGTCCACATTGAGGATGCGCAGGCGATGCAGCAGTTGGCTGCGTTCCAGGTGGAGGGGTGTGCGCAAGTCCAGGTTTAGTGGAGTTTCCTCGCTGTGCTGCTGGAAGTAGCTGCCGTTCTTCTTGCTGCGCCCGCCCTTCAGCCGCTTGACCGTTTCCCTCAGGTCGCGTTGCAGTGGCACCATTGGTGTTTCCGGCGGAACATCACCCATGCGGTCACTGACGATCATTTCCTGCCGGATCAGTTCCATGGGTGCGCTGGCACCAAACGTCATCGTCGCCTGGATGGACTCGTTGAGTTCTTCCAGACCGGGCAGCGCGTAACCCCGGATTGCCGTCAGCGATTCGACCAGACGCACGGTGTCAATCACCTGGGCGGTGCTGGCGTCTAAGTCTTCCCCGCGCAGCAGTGCAGCGACTTTGGTCAGCCAGCGGATAACGACTTCATCGTCGGTTGTCCACAGGTGGTGGTACCACCCCGGCGACTCAATGCCCGCGCCGTAGCCGCTATCACGAGAAAGCCGCCCGTACGTCCAGGGGATCCATGTTGCCTCGACCTTGAGCTTGGGCATATTCTTGAGCAGGTCGTTATCTGCCTTTGCCATCTGGTAGAGGTCGTTGCCTTCTTGCAGCGCTGGTCCGTGCCATGCACCGCATACCACAGCGATGTTCTGGTAGCCCGCTTTTTGCGCCGCCCGGATGGTCTTGCGCATGTATGCCTCGCGCTGCGCTTCGCGCTCATCAGTCACAGCGCCCGCAGTCTCACGCAGCACAGACATCGCCTCTAGTACAGCCTCGAAGACACCTTGCAAGTCGTCGCGGCGCTGCTCGATGATGTGTTCCCACCAGCGTTCGCCGTCGTTGTAGCCTGCGGCACGTCCCAGCCATCCCAGCGGGTCGCGCTGAACGAGTTCGGCAATGTCGGGGTCCTCAATAATAGGCTCACTCTTTGCATCGGGGTCTTCCACGATGGTGAGCGTGCCCTCCTCATCTTCTATTTCTATCTCGACTTCTTCAACTTCTTCTCCGGTTTCCGGTTCGTCTACGTGTGCCTCGCTCTCTTGTGCGGCACGCAGCGCAAACTGATGGGTTTGCGGCAAGTCCATAAACTGAACGTGTACCGCATTGCGCAGCGCCCAATCCATCGCCTGGAACTCCGGCGAGAACACCGCAAATGGGTAGTAAACTGCCTGCCGCGTGTCGTCCGGCGCGTAAATCAGCAGCGCAACGGGCGGTTCCATGTCGTTATGTGCCACCAGCGGGATTAGCTTGTCCGCATCTGGCGGACCTTCGATGAGCACGGCATCGGGACGGAGTTCTTCCAGTGCGGCACGCAAGCTGCGTGCGGAGCCGGGTCCGTGGTGTCGAATGCCGAGAATGTGTACGGTCATCATTATTCCTTCCCAGATAATTACAATCAGGTGCGGGGGGCGCAGCGTGTGCGCCCCCGCTGGCTACAGCACTTCTCGGCACGCTTCGTAGATGTCGTTCCAGCCGTCGCGCTCCTTCACGACCGTTTCCAGGTATTCCAGCCACACGGTGCGATCCTGCACCGGGTCTTTGACGACCGCGCCGGAAAGCCCGCTGGCGAGGTCACGGGCAGTGATGGTGCCGTCACCAAAGTGGGCGGCGAGCGCCATGCCATTGTTCACCACGCTGATTGCTTCTGCCGGGCTGAGCGTTGCCGACGGCGACTTGATCTTGGTCTGTCCGTCCTCGGTGACACCGTCGCGCAGTTCACGGAAGATGGTCACAACGCGGCGGATTTCCTCAATAGCGGGCTTCTCTGCCGGGATTTCGAGCGCACGCCCCAGCGACTCCACGCGCTTCTGTACGATGGTCACCTCTTCGTCGGCGCTTGCGGGCAGTGGCAATACCACCGTGTTAAAGCGGCGCTTGAGCGCGGAAGACAGATCGTTTACGCCCTTGTCGCGGTCGTTTGCAGTTGCGATGACGTTGAAGCCCATCACTGCCTGCACTTCGGAGTTCAGTTCGGGGACGGGCAGCGTCTTTTCTGACAGAATGGTGATGAGTGTGTCCTGTACATCCGCCGGAATGCGGGTTAACTCCTCCAGGCGAGCGATTTTGCCCTCGGTCATCGCCACCATGAGCGGGCTGGAGACAATCGCCTCAACAGACGGACCCTCCGCGAGCAGGCGGGCGTAGTTCCAGCCGTAACGGATCGCCTCTTCACTCGTGCCCGCCGTACCTTGGATGAGCAGTGTGCTATCCCCGGTGATGGCAGCGGATAGGTGTTCACTCACCCAGGACTTGCCCGTGCCCGGCACACCGATGAGCAGCAGCGCCCGGTCGGTTGCCAGCGTTGCAATTGCGATTTCTACGACGCGGCGGTTTCCGTAGTACTTCTGCGTGATCTCGAAGCCGTTATCCAGCTTGCCACCCAGTAGGTAGGTCGCCACTGCCCACGGAGAGAGCTTCCAGTTACGCGGGCGCGGACGGTCATCCACCTCCGCGATGGCGTTTAGCTCTTCCGCAAACAGGTGCTCGGCGTGTTCGCGCAGCAGGGTTGTGTTTATGTTGCCGTTGGTGTTCGTCATGATGTTTTGCTCCTTTTGGTTGGTTTGGTTGGGATGAATGTGTTGGTCAAATTGGGTTTACAGCTTGCCAAACGCCCGCCACATGTCGTAGCGGCGTTTGTACACTTGCAGTGCGCTGTCCAGCGGTGTGAGCGCTGCACTGCTGGGTCGGTGTTTGGCGGTCACAGGGGCGAACGTCGCCTGTGCTTCGGGTTGGGTAGGCGGGTAGCCGTGCCGCGAGATGTGTTCGAGCAGGGCACCCACCTGATACACATGGTGGTCGTCTGCCAACTCCACAGCGAACGCCAGCATCTCCCGTGTGAAGTCCTCCCCCCACTGGTGATGACACAGCAGCGGTGCCATGCTCACGTTGCGCCGTACGTTCGGGGTGCGGATGGCATCGACAATGAGCTGCTCCAGGCTGCTGGGGGGCAGCGCCCGCGCCATATCGTGGACTAGCTGGAAGCGGTAGCCGTGCGTTTGCCCAGTGCGGATGTGCCACTTGAGCATTTCGGTAATCCACTCTGGGTTGTGGTGGTTGAGCGCAGCATGCTTCCACGCCTCGAACACTGTGCGCAGGTAGATGTTGTTGTTCACGTTGATGAGCGTGATGAGTTCGTCAGTGGGTTCGCCCAGCCATTCGTTCCAGTAGTGCGGTGGCACAGCAGAGAGAATCATGTGCAGCCAGCGTGCTTCGTCGTTGTAGTACATGTTGTCTGGACGGTCGACCGTGTCGCGCTTCATCGCGTCATCCAATGAGGTGAAGCGGTGAACGGTAATCGGTTCTTTCTTCATCTTCTTGTCCAGCTTGAGCGTGCCGCCTGCCCGCTCTATCATGCGTGCCACAAACCCGGATTCGTCTAGCTTAGCGAGCAGGTCTGCGGCGGCGCGGGCAACGCGCTTGCTCTTGTCATCGAGCAAGCTTTCCAGCAGTGGCTCGTCGCTCATGCTCAGCCCCATGTCCAGTGCGTTGACATAGGCGACGCGACCATCCACCTTTTCCTTCTTCAGTTGTTCTTCCAGCGCTTCGCGTGCTTGTGTGGCATTGGATGCCCGCCAAAGCCGGAATGCCGCGCCGCGTTCCGCTGGGGTCAGCGCGTCATTGTTCCAATCCTCGTGCGTGAGTTCCTGGAAGATGGGCTGGGCAGCGGGCATATACCGTGCCAGCCAGCGCCCACGTGCCCCGGCGATTGCCACTACATCTGCGTAGGTGTAAGGCTTGTCCTTCATCTGCATTAGAACTGCCGGGATGTGCTGAGCGGGTACCCGCTGCCCTGCTTCCGAACACAACTGCACCCACTCCTCCATCAGCCCGAACTCACGCTCGATAAGCAGCACTGCCAGCAGGTGTACCGCCTCGTCACTGCATGTTGGCAGCGTTTCGTCCTCGGCGGGCGGGGGCAGCGCATCCGTGTTATCGGTGGCGGTGTAACGTGCCTGTTCTTGCAAACGCAGCGCCCCCGCCGCCGCCAGCAGTACCGTCTCTCTGTCCTGGGATTGCAACTGCGCAATCATCGCATCCAGCGCGGTACCGTCACCGCGTGGGGTGAGCGCCGTTTTGTCCGTGCCGACGAGTGCAACCTTGGTCAAATCGTTCCACATGATGTCACCTCCTAAAATGCAGTCAGGGTACCGTCATTTGCTGCGCTCAGCGGCAGCAGGGCACTACCGTTCCACTCACCGAACAGCCACAGCGGGTGACCGCCGCTTAGCGCGAACAACTCCCAGCTTGCGCTAAAGTGTGGGTGCAGGTGAATCGTTGCGCCGTGGGCATCCACCACGCGCCATATGTCGCCGAGTGTTCCCTCCGTCGCCACAACCACCGGCACCACATCCACATAGGCGACCGGAAAAGCGCCCAACCACGGGTTCTTTGCAATGGCAGTGGCGTAGGCGGCAAGAGCATCCGCAAAGTTGGCGTAACCGGGCAATTCATCGGGCGCGGTGACCTGCCCGTGGTGCGCTCGCACGGTGGCACGCAGCGGATAGGCGCTGGGGTAGTACACCAATTCGGCGTTGATGGTGTGCCCCGGATTGAAGTTGTTGGTGTAGCCGCTGTTTTCGTAGGCAAAGTCCTGCAACAGCGCGACCCTGCCCGTTTGTGTGCCGCACAGCCAAAGCCGTTGCTCACGCAGCTTGTCCCGGACGGTTTCTGCGCGTCCGAGCACCAACCAGTGGTCGCTCACGCCGGGTTCACCTGCCAGTTCGTTTGCCTGCATCGCCCACCCGACCGCCGCCCGCAAATCCGCCTGAACTGTTTCCGGCAGCGCGTCGTAGCGGCGGAACCCCTGGATAATCAGGTGGATTTGTGCCAGTTCTGTGAGCATGTTCTGCACCCAGGCATCACCCGTAGCGGGCAAGGTAGCGAGTGCCTGCACTCGTTCTGCAAGTGACGGTGCCTGCGCGTCTACCAGACGTTTGGCGGGTTTGTCGTAGAAGGTGCGGGGTTTGCCGGGCAGCGCTGCGAACCCGGCACGTACCAGGTCACGTAGCCACAGGTCTAGCTCATCCAGCCCAGCAACGATGTTTGCCTGACGCTTTGCCGCCCGCTTTGCCTGTGCATCGCGGTCTACCGCTTTGCTCTTGCTGTTGGCGAGCCGGGCGGCGCGTTTGTCCATCCAATCCTGCACCCACTCCGGTGCAGTGAGGGTGGGCACATCCGCCGGGGTTTGCGCGTAAACGAACATCAGCCCAAGCGCGTGCTTGCAGGGCAGCTTGCGGCTGCTGCATGTGCACTTGGTGCCGAAACCGTTTACCAGATCAACCACCGTCTGGTACTGGGACTTGCCACTGCCTTTGATTTCACCCCACAGGGCGTTGCCATCGGTACCCAGCGACACCCACTTGGACGCAGTGCCCAGGCGTTTGCTGTTGTTGATTGCGGACTGATCTGGCGCGAGTTGCAGCACCTGATCGGTCGTCAGATGGGTTGCCATTCTCGTTTGTCCTCCAAAAAGCTGCCGTCATTAGGCACGGGGGCACCTACAGGTATGGCGCCACGCCGTACCCGCCCTGGTGAGGGGTATAGATGCTGTTCGGTTATTTTTGTTGTGCTACTGCGATACGTTTACCAGCGCCAAAAACGGTAGATGTACTGCACGCCCTTCTCGCTGATTTCCTGCTCGCGCTGGATTACCCGCGTGTCGTACAGTCGCTTAAGCCGATTGCTGGCAGTGTTCACGGCGGAACCGATACTCTCTGCCAGTTGCGGCGCGGTTAGCACGTCTTGTTGTGCGATCATGTCCAGCGTTTCGCGCAGGCTGCGCTCCAGTTGCCCGGTGACCTGCCACCCACCCGCTTCATCAACTACCAGCATTGCCAGCTTGATGTTGCGCAGGTGGATGACGGCGTTGATGTTGTGCAGGCTGTCATCCGTTAGCCCCATCAACAAAACGGTGGTTTCCAGGTTGGCATCGCCAGTGATGTACTCGTGCAGCCGGACGATTGCCTCGTCTGCAAAGGACGCATCAATGAGCTGTTCCGGCGGGAAGACTAAGACCAGGGGTTCGTTGGGGGGCAGCGTGTTCGCAACCTCCGTTAGAACACTAAACGCCTGCTCGCCTTTCTCCCGCGTGAGGAAAAACCGCTCTGGCAACCCTAGCTTCTCGCTCAGCGTAGCGACTTCGTATCGCATTGTTAATCTACCTTTGTGCGTTCACATGACCGTTGTAGTGTTCATGTATTTTATGTGAAAGCACATCTACAGTCTATGTCAGGTTGTGGGGGGCGTCAAGTAGCTCATCACGCTTTTTTTGTGAAAAGGTTGTTAAGCTTTTTTACGCGGTTTGTAATGTTCGGTGAGGTATTCGGTGTGTTAAGGCATGTGTGGAGGGGTCTACGGAGTGTAACCCGTTTGCAGCGTGCCGCGCAGCAAGTCTTCCTGAATTTGTGTAATCTGTGCGCGGAGGTCTTCGGGGATGGATGCTTCAAAATCGTGGTAGGGTGCCAGCCCCACCGGACCTAGATAGTTGCCTGTTGGCGCGGAACCTGCGATTATCTGGGCAATCACATCATCAATCGCCTGTGGGATGTTTTTCACGGCGCTGGTGACCAGGCACGGGCGTGCCTCTCGCACGGTTAGCCACTGGTCGGTATCTACGCCGATACAGTAGAACGTGCCTTCGCCGGATGTAACCTGATTTGCCACGGCGACAATTGCACCATTGCCGGTATCTCCGGCGGCGGCGAACACCACATCCGCGTTTGCGTCCATGTGTGCGATTGCCGTCTGACGCCCCCAAATGAGGTCGGTGAAACCTTCATCAACACCGCCGGGGTGGAACGCCTCTAGCACTTCGATATTTTCGTTGACGGAACGCGCACCGTTTGCATAGCCAGTGGCAAATGCAACCACAGGTGCCACAACATCCGGACCGTAGACACCACCGATGACGCCACTTTGGGTAAGATTTGCCGCCAGTACACCCGCAAGGTAGCCCGCCTGGTCGTCGGCAAACACAATCCCTGTGACGTTGGACAGCGGTTCAGACTGGAATTGGTCAATACCAACGAAGTGAATATCCGGGTAGGCAGCGGCAACAGTTAAAGTGGGTTCCGTCATCTGAATACCCACAGTGACGATAATTTTGAAATCCTGCTGGGCGAATGCTTCGATATTCTCTTGGTAGGCGGCGGAACTGACCGCTTCCTCAACCACGAAATCTAGCCCAAGGCGGCTTGAAACGGCAGAAACGCCCGCAAAGGTCAGATCATTGAAGGAGGCGTCGTCTAGCCCCCCCACATCCGCGAGCATAGCAACGCGCACGGTCGGTTCATCGGTTGCTACGGGCACGTCAGCCGGAGTGGGGGGTGGTGCGGTTTGCGCACCGCACGCCGTCAGAACTGCTAAAGAAGTGAACCAGAAGAACAACGCCCAGTGACCCATCGTAGCTATCCTATTGAACTGGAAGATGACGAAGATGACACAGTATAACCAGCGGTGGATGGGTTTTCCAAAACCGACGGCAGCGAACAGGACGGCAATGGGCGTGATTTGCCTAAACACGTTTCATAGTCGTGTTATTCCACTACGCTAGACACCACTACACCACACTGTTAGAATAATTTCCGTTTGGCATGGAAAAATACCCAACGCCCATGAAGACTTCCTACATTACAGTAGAAGAAATGGCAGAAATGGCATCGGTAGCCCCGAACACGATTTATCGTATCCTGCGTAGCGACCAGAAAAAACCCGAAGACAAACGGCGCATCCCCGGCGCGTACAAGCGGGGCAGCAAATACCGTGGGGAATGGCTCATCCCCCGCGAAACCGCAGAAAATTGGAAGCGTGACGAGCGTGGGCGCAAAAGCGTAAAGCGAGAAAATGGCAATGGAAATGCGAACGGAAGTGCTAACGGCAATGGGAAACACGTATGAGTGAGCAACAACAGATTACCGTCGTCATTAGTGGGCGCGTGCAGGGTGTTGGGTTTCGGGCAAACACAGCAGAACAGGCACGGGCACTTGGCTGTACAGGTTGGGTGCGCAACAACCCGAATGGCACCGTTGAATGCCTAGCACAGGGAACACGCGACCAACTTGAGCAGTTTATTGACTTCTTGCAAGAGGGACCCCCATCTGCCACCGTGCAGTCTGTTGATGTTGAGTGGCAAAAACCGTCAATTGTCTACGGCACTTTCACGATTGCCTACGTCCGCTAGAAAAACTGCACAACCGCATCCGTTGCCCCTAGCAAGAGCGCGAACTTGGCGAACTTCCCTAGCAGCACCAACACGGTAAACACCCACAAATTAACGCGGAACGCCCCGGCAACCGTCGTTAGTGGGTCGCCAATAAATGGGGTGCCGGAGAACAACAGCGACCACACGCCGTAACGATCATAGAGCTGTTCCGCCCGCTCTAGCCATCGGTCAGTTTCTTTCACCTCATCACTATCCGCACTATCCGTCGGTTCACGACGTTGAAAGAAGCGAGTGAGCAAAAACGTCGCGCCGTACTTGCCAATGCCGTAGTTCACCAAATTGCCCAGGTACCCGCCCACGGATGCGACCAACCCAACCAACCACGGGTTGTAACCGAACTGCGGCATCGCCATCGCCATCACATCTGCGGGGGCAGCAACCAACGTGGATGCAATAAAACTGAATAAAAACAAACCTGCATACCCATATTGCAGTGCGAATTGTTCCATGGAATGGTATCCTGCTTTTGGTAAGTGGACTACGATAGACTGTGCCAGCGTATCGCTGCAACGACTGAACTGCAATAGCACTTACCTAAACCCGAAAGACGACTACGCACTTTTTAAGGAAAACAATCGTGTTCAATACATTCCCGGCAACAGCACAAGACGCCTACCCGTGGGCGTGGGAAGACTACCTGCCTTACTTCAACGAGCTGGCGAACCGCACACTGACTGAGGACAACATCGACACCTGGCTGGCGGACTGGTCTAAGCTGTTGGAACTGGCAGGTGAGGTACACAGCCGCCTGTACGTGGCAACCACCGTCAACACTGAGGATGAGGAAGCAAAAACACAGTTTTTCGCGTTCCTGGAAAACGTGGTTGAGAATTTCGAAGCGGAGAACGAAAAGCTCAACCGGAAGCTGTTGGACAGCCGCATCCAACCTGCTGGCTTTGAGGTTCCGCTGCGTGACATCCGTACGGACGTTGAGTTGTTCCGTGAGGCAAACCTGCCGCTGCAAACGCAAATCCAAAAGATGAGCAACGAATACCAGGAAATTGCTGGCGCACAGACCATCACCTGGGAGGGCGAGGAGAAAACTACCGACCAGATGAAAGTGCTGCTGCTCGGTCAAGACCGTGACCAGCGCGAAAAGGTATGGCGTGCGATTTATGAGCGCCAAGCGCAAGACCGTAACGCCCTGAACGACCTGTGGGGTAGGCTGCTGGATTTACGATTGCAAGTGGCTGCCAATGCAGACCAACCCACCTTCCGCGACTATCAGTGGAAGGCACTGGGGCGGCACGATTACACCCCCGGAGATGACATGCAATTTTTGGATTCCATTGCGGAAGTGATCGTCCCGGCGATGCAGCGCCGCCTGGAAAAGCGCAAGCAGACACTGGGGCTAGACACGCTGCGCCCGTGGGATATGGCAGTGGACACCACAGGTGACGCGCCACTCAGCCCATTTGATGACGCGCAGAAACTGATCGACAAGAGTGCCCGCATTTTCAACCAGCTTAACCCGGAGCTTGGCGGGTTTTACGATCAGATGCGCGATGGCAACCTGCTCGACCTGGACAACCGCAAGGGTAAGGCACCCGGTGGCTACTGTACGACCTTCGCCATGAGCGGCGAATCGTTCATCTTTATGAATGCGGTGGGCACGCACGATAACGTGCAAACGCTGCTGCATGAGGCGGGGCACGCCTTCCATAACTACGAAGCGCGGGCACTACCCTACGCCCAACAGCGCAGCTACCCCACAGAGTTCGCAGAAGTGGCGTCCATGTCCATGGAGCTGATGGCGTTGCCGTATGTGGACGCGGACAAAGGCGGCTTTTACTCCGAGGTAGATACCGCGCGGGCGTGGGTGGAACACCTTGATGGCGTTATTCGTTTCTTCCCGTATATGGCGGTGGTCGATGCGTTCCAGCATTGGGTGTATACCAACCCGCAAGATGCGAAGAACCCAGACAACTGCGATGCCAAATGGGCGGAACTGTGGGATCGTTTTATGCCGGGCGTCGACTGGAGCGGACTGGAAGACATCAAGAAGACGGGCTGGCACCGCAAGCTGCACATCTTCCTGCTACCCTTCTACTACATTGAGTACGGATTGGCGCAGCTTGGCGCGTTGCAAGTGTGGCGTAATGCCCTACAAGACCCGGCACAGGCGCTACAGCAGTATCGGGGGGCGCTGGCGTTAGGCAACACCCGCAAGCTACCTGACCTATTCGCGGCGGCAGGTGCCAAACTCGCGTTCGACCCGATGACATTGGGCGAGGCGATCACGCTGGTAGAGCAAAAGCTGGACGAATACGAAGCACAACTGGCATAGGGTGAAAAAATGACAGACAAAATTTGCGCAATCGTCGGCATCGGACCGGGCATTAGCATGGCGGTGGCGGAGCGGTTCGCCAAGGAAGGTTACGCGCTGGCACTTATCGCCCGCAATGCAGAGAAGCTGACCGGGTACATTGAGCAGTTCACTGCCAGCGGCACCGACGCACACGGCTTTGCCGCTGATGCAGGTGACTTTGACGCGCTGCGGGGCGCGTTCGCCAGCATTCAAGATCAGTTGGGCGATGTGAGCGTGCTGGTGTACAACGCCGCAGCGCCCCGGCAGGGTGTACCCTCCGCGCTTGACCCCGAAGCGTTCATCAATGACCAGCGCGTGAACGTGGGCGGTGCGTTGGTTGCCGCCCAACAAGTTCTCCCGCACATGCGGTCGGCAAAGTCCGGCACCATTCTGTTCACAGGCGGCGGATTTTCACTGTACCCCAGTGCACAGTATTCATCGCTAGCGGTGGGCAAAGCCGCAATCCGCAACCTGACGAAAAGCCTGCACGACGAGCTAGAACCTGACGGCATCCATGTGGCAACAGTCACGGTAGCCGGGTTTGTGCAGGAGGGCACCTACTTCGCCCCGGAAAACATCGCGGAGACGTACTGGGAACTGCACAGCCAACCCGCTGGTGAATGGGATTGGGAGCACCTCTACACACAACCCTCATAAACGGTTAACCATTATGGGGTTGGCAAACGTTTGGGGTGCCATAGTATTGACAGAGCAGGCATAACCAGACGTTAGCCTTGCCCCACCACCCAACCTCCAGGAGCTTCCATGACAGCACAGGCAGTCGCCTCAAGTCCAACACAATCATCAACCGGGCGCTTTGGCACGTTTGCTGGGGTGTTCACCCCGAACGTTCTCACCATCCTTGGCATTATCTTGTTCCTACGTATGGGGTGGGTCGTCGGGCAGGCGGGGCTGTGGGGCGCACTGATTATCGTCGCGCTTGCCAACGCCATTTCCTTGCTCACGGGGCTTTCACTCTCGGCAATCGCAACAAATATGCGCGTTGGCGCAGGCGGCAACTACTACCTGATTTCGCGTTCGCTGGGGTTGGAAATTGGCGGTGCGATTGGCATTCCACTGTTCATGTCGCAGGCGATTTCGGTTGCGTTCTACATCATCGGTTTTACGGAAGCACTGGCAGCCGTTGAGTTCTTCGCACAGGTAGACCCGCGCCTTATCGCAACGGGTGTGGCAGTGCTGTTCTGCTTCATCGCGTACATCGGCGCAGACTTTGCCCTAAAAATCCAGTTCTTTATCCTGGCGGTGCTGGTAGCGGCGATTGCGTCGTTTTTTGCGGGTTGGGGCAGCACCCCAGATGCCACCCCCGTGATCTCACCCAACTTCACGGAGGGCGTGAGCTTCTGGATTGTGTTTGCGGTGTTCTTCCCTGCCGTGACCGGTATCGAGGTGGGCACAAGCCTATCTGGAGACCTGAAAGACCCTGGGCGCAGCATCCCTGTGGGCACCATCGCGTCAATTCTCGTCACCGCGCTGATTTACTTTCTGGTAGTGATCTGGTTCGCGTTTAACAGCACAGCAGAGCAGCTTATCTCCGATAACCTTGCCATGCAGCGAATTGCCCTGGTGCCGGAAGTCATTCTTGCCGGGGTGTGGGCGAGCACGCTGTCGTCTGCGCTGGGCAGTGTGCTCGCCGCGCCGCGCACATTGCAGGCAATCGCCCGTGACCGTGTTGTGCCCTATTGGGTCGGGCGGCAGCTTGGCAGCAAGACTGAGCCGCGCATGGCGGTGCTCATCACGGGTGTGATTGCCGTCGCGGTCATCTGGATGGGTGACCTGAACTTTGTCGCGCCGATTATTTCGATGTTCTTCCTGAACACCTACGGCATGGTCAACCTTGCTGCCAGCACGGAGAAGCTGGTGGGCAACCCTAGCTACCGCCCACGTTTTAGAATCCCCGGGGTGGTGTCTTTGCTGGGTGCACTGGGCTGTTATGGCGCAATGTTCCTGATTAACCCGCTGGCGACTGTGGTTGCGATTGTGATTAGCTATGGGTTCTTCTTCCTGTTGCAGCGGCGAGAACTGGAACGCACATGGGGTGACGTGCGCAGTGGTGTTTGGCTGACGGTTGTGCGCTTTGCCCTGCTGCAATTGGAGCAAGAGCGCCAACATGTGAAGAACTGGCGTCCGAACATTATGGTGTTCACCGGGCAGCCCCACAACCGCAAGCAGCTCGTGGAGGTTGCGGACTGGCTGAGCCTGGGGCGCGGCATTGTGACGTTCTTCCAGCTTATTATCAGCGAAGTGGACGACCAACACAGCGGTCAGCTTATTGAGAGAGCACGCAAACACATCCGCAAGTACATCGACGAGAACGGCATGAAGGCGTTTGCCGAGGCGGAGATCGTGTCGGACTTTTCTACCGGAGTGGTGGCTTTGGCGCAGGCGCACGGCATCGGCGCTATTCAGTCCAACACCGTGCTGATGGGCTGGAGTCGCAAACACGAGGGGCGTGTGCGCGAGATCGAAATGATGCGGGACATGGTGCGGTTGGGCAAATCTGTGCTGTTTTTGCACTACGACTTTGAGCGCGGTTTTGGCAACAAAAAGCGCATTAACGTGTGGTGGCAGGGGCGCGGCGGCAACGAGGACTTGATGATGCTGCTCGCGTACATCATTGGGCAGCACAGCAGTTGGGATCACCCCATCATCCGCATGGTCCGCGTGGTAGACAACCCTGACGGCATCCGTGAGGTACGTGAGCACATGTCCATCGTGTTAGATAGCGTGCGCGTGGATGCGGAGCCGACGGTTATCTGCCGCACACCTGAAGAACCGATTGGCGAGATTATCACGCGCTTTAGCTACGACGCCGACCTGACTATTCTGGGTATGCACTACCCGCAAGCACAGGACATTGACACGTACACCCACCGCCTACACGAGTTGGTATCGGACGTGGGCACGGTGCTGTTGGTACGCAACGCGCAGATTGACGAAGACCTGCTCACGACTGACTAGGCAGCGCTGCGATGACGACCAACCGATTGTTGGCGGGTGTCGCAAGGCGAGACATCACCCCGCCCAAGGGCACCTATCTTATCGGCTATGGCAACCGACTGCTGCCAAACGTGGGTGCCCGTGATGCACTCAGTGCGACGGCGCTCACGTTGCGTCAGGGCAAAACCACGGTCACGTTTGTTGCCTGCGACCTGCTCGCCATCCCAGATGCGACCTATCGGCAGATTCAGGCACTTTCACCCCACCCGGTGCTCATCTGCTGCTCCCACACACACGCCGGTCCGGTGACGTACGCAGCAGCAAACTCCCCGCGAGCTTACACAACTTTCATGCGCTGGCTGGTGCGACAGATAATCGAGGCAGTGCACACATCTGCTGCTGACCTGCGCCCGGTGACGTTAACGCAGGGTACCGCCACAACCGAGATCGCCGTTAATCGCCGCCAGCGTAACGCAGACGGCACGGTCTCCATCGGCGTTAATCCTGACGGTGCCGTAGATGAGAGCGTGAACGTGTTGCAGCTTTGGGATGACGATGCGCAGTTGCTAATCTCGGTCGTGAACATCGCCTGCCACCCGACCGTGCTTGACCCCGGCAATCGGCTGGCAGCAGCGGATTGGGTGGGCATGATACGGGCACTTGTGGAAGCGGAAACAGACGCACCCATACTGTTCCTGCAAGGTGCCTGCGCAGACCTCAACCCACGCCTGAACCATCAACCTGCCGACCGCTGGAACATTCGCTTTCAGGTTGGGCAGGCAGCGGCGGCTAGCGTGCTGCGTGCAATGGAACGTGCCAAACATGTTCATGCAGATGAGCTGCGACACAACGGCGCATACGTCGATTTGCCTCTCGAAAGTGAACCGTCCGATGTGCGGCAGCATGACATGCGGCAGTTTCCGTTAGCGACAATCACCCCGCTGCTAGACCGCTTTTTCCCGTGGGAGGCAACCGCCAAAAGGGACGGGGTGCCGCTGCGTGTGGATATCGTGCGGCTGGGTGATATGACACTCACGGGCATGGGCGCGGAGGTGTTTAACGAGATTGGCACGGCACTTAAAGCCTCTGGCGATATAGTCATGGGTGTGACAAACGGCTGCATTGGCTACCTGCCCACGGCAGCAGAACACGCGCTTGGCGGCTACGAAGTGGATGTTTCGCCGTATTTCTTCCGTCTACCGTCGCGGCTGCACCGTGACGCTGAGCCAATAGCCATACAAGCAGTCAGGGCGCTGCAATCTTTATGATTGTGTGAAGCTTTCGCATACTGCTTGAAACTCCCGTGAAACTTGGTATCATGCGAGCATCTAAGGATATTTAGTCTCAGTTACGGAGTTCAGCTATATGCGTCGCATAGCCTTTTTACTAACCGTTTTTGTCGCGCTCTCCGTTGGGCGTGCCGCCACCGCACAGGATGACCGCCTCCAAGTTGTAACCAGCTTCAGCATTCTTCAGGATGTCGCCGCAAACGTTGCCGGTGACGCCGCAGACGTTGAAACCGTCATGCCGCGCGGTGCAGACCCGCACAGTTTCGTCCCTACCCCACAGGACATTACCACCCTGGCAGAAGCTGACGTGGTATTCGTCAACGGCATGAACTTTGAAGAAGGTCTGATGGAGGCAATTGAGAACGCCGACGCAGACATGAACATCGTCGTTGCGTCCATGTGCGTGGAAGTGCAAGAATTCAGTGCAGGTGCACACGACCACGAGGGCGAGGATCACGAAGAGGGTGAAGAGCACGACCACGAAGGTGAGGAGCACGACCACGAAGGTGAGGAGCACGATCACGAAGGTGAGGAGCACGATCACGAAGGTGAGGAGCACGCCGAAGGCGAAGAGCACGATCACGAAGGTGAAGAAGTCGCCATGGTCGAAGGCGAAATGACCGCAATTGCCATGATGTGTGCCCAGCACGTCGAGGAAATGGAAATCCTCCATGAGGACGAGCACGAGCACGAAGAGGGCGAAGAAATGGCAATGGGCGAAGAGCATGACGAGGGCGAAGAGCACGCTGAAGGTGAAGACCATGAGCACTCCCACGGCGCAGAAGTTGCCAAGCTGGGTCGCCTGTATGCCGTAGACTGCGGTGCTGGTCATGAGCACGAGGGCGAAGAGCACGCTGAAGGTGAAGAACACGAAGAGGGTGAAGAACACGAGGGCGAAGAACACGAACACGACCACGGTTCATGTGACCCACACGTATGGACTGAGCCGCACAACGTCATCTTCTGGACAATGATGATCCGTGACACGCTGATTGAGCTTGACCCCGCCAACGCGGAAACATACGAAGCAAACGCCGCAGCGTACATCGTTGCACTGGACGACCTGGCACACGACTTCTACATCCCGGCGCTGGAGTCAATCCCGGAAGAGAACCGCAAGCTAGTCACTAACCACGACGCATTCGGCTACCTGGCAGCACGTGGCGACATGGAGATCGTTGGTGTGGTCATCCCCGGTGGTGGCACCACGGCAGAGCCAAGCGCAGCAGAAGTGGCAGCGCTGATTGATGAGATCAACGAAGAAGGCGTGCCTGCTGTATTTGCAGAAACGACTGCAACCGATGTCGTGGCTACGCAGATCGCCGATGAAACAGGCGCACAGATCATCACGCTGTACAGCGGCTCCCTGAGCGAGAACGATGATGCCGCGACCTACATGGACTTCATCATGTTCAACGTAACCGCCATCACCGAGGCACTCGGCGGCGAAGTCCCGGAGATGTAGTCAACTAGCAAAGATACCCCACGCAACAGGTACCGGCGGCGCGCCAGTACCTGTTTTGCGTTTAGTGACGGAGCGATTCAACATGCAATTTGAGAATTACGCCCTGCACGTGAACAACCTCGCCGCCGGGTACAGCGGCACACCCGACGTTATCCACGATGTGAGCTTTAGTGTGCTCTCCGGCGAGCGTGTCGGTCTGCTCGGTCCCAACGGGGCGGGTAAAAGCACTCTGTTCAAGACGCTTATTGGTCAGCTTGCCATCCGGCGCGGAGAGGCGCTTGTGCACGGTCGCAGCGTTAAACACCCGGATGTCACGGTGGGATACGTGCCGCAGTTCGAGGCAGTGGACTTGCGCTTCCCGGCGACGGTGCGGGAGGTCGTTTTGATGGGACGCACACAACAAATCGGGCTGTTCCGGCGGGCAAGCAAAGCGGACTGGGAACAGGTTGATGACTTGCTGGCGCTGGTGGGCATGACGGCATACCGGGATCGTCAGATCGGGCAGCTCAGCGGTGGACAGCGCCGCCGTGTGTTTATCGCGCGGGCGCTGGCGCAGGGCACAGACGTGTTGCTGCTCGATGAGCCGTTCAGCGGGGTGGATGCATCCTCACAGAGCGAGTTGATGATGGTGCTGGACGATCTGCAGGCGAACAACGTATCGGTCATCATGGCAACACACGACATGCACATGGCGCTGTCTCACTTTGACCGCCTGCTGATGCTCAATGCGTGTGTGATCGCCTACGACCGCGCTGAGGTGTGCTTTACGCCAGATCACCTGCGGGCAACATTCGGCGGGCAAATCGGCATTTTTAAGGCAAACGACACCGAGTACATGGTGATGCAGGATACGTGCTGCGACTAATGCCGATCAATCAGCCGTGACCTCGCTAGCCTCGTCTTCCGGTTCGGGGGGTGCCAGCTTCGGCGGTGGGTCTAGCCGCACATCGCTTGCCATATGAGGGCGTTTCGCGGTGATGTCCGCGAAAAAATCCTGGAAGATGGGTTCATCTGCCTTGATGTCCCCTGACGGCACAATCACCTTGCCGACGCCGCCTTCTTTCTTGGCGTAGTCCAGGTAGCCCAGCGCAATCGGCACCTCCGCCCCGAGCGCCATGTAGTAAAAGCCGGAGCGCCACTTGTCTGTCCGCTTGCGCGTCCCAGAGGGTGCCAGCACCAGAAACACACGCTCCTTGCTGTTGATGAAGTCCACGACCTGACCAACCGTACCCTTTGATGCGTGCCGATTTACAAAAATGCCGCCGGAGGAGCGAATCCAGCCGCCGATGATGGGTTGGTCAAGTTCTGTCTTCACTAACCAGGATAACTTGCGTCCCATCGCGGCAGTCATGAATACCATCAAGAAGCCGTCCATGTTTGAAGTGTGATGTTCGCCGATCACAACAACCCTGTCCATCGTGTATGGCACTTCCCACTCAGCAATCCGCCAACCCAACACCCGTAAAATAAGCCGCGCCAACCGCTGCGAGATAACGCTGACTTCCGCCTGTGGGTTAATTGGTGTTGGTGCAACTTCACCGGGCATTGCTATCTCCCTCCCAACCGCTATTTTTGCCACGACGATTGTACCACCGCACGAGTGCCTCACGGCAACGCCCGCACAATAAATTTCCCGGTACCTGCACTGCCCACGTACGCGCCGTTTTCGATGACTGCCTTGCCACGCACGAACGTGCTTTCCACCTTTCCCGTGATGCGCGTGCCGTTATATGGCGTCCAGTCGCAGTTTTCGTGCAGGCTGTTTGTACTCACCACCCACTCTTTATCTGAATTAAAGATGACCACATCGGCATCATAGCCCGGAGCAAGCACCCCTTTGCTGCCAAGCCCGAACATACGCGCCGGGCGTGTGCAGCACACATCAACCCACTGGTTTTCCGTCAGGTGACCGTTGCCGACACCGTGACTGTAGACGACGGGGTAGCGTACTTCGATGGACGGTACACCGCCGGGAATCTGGGTGAAGTCGTTTGCATGTATGCCGCGCATTTTGTCCGCTTTGGTGAACGGGGCATGGTCAGTTGTCACGATCTGCAAATGGTCGTTGGCAAGCGCGTGCCACATCGCCTCGCGGTGGTGCTCTGCGCGGAGCGGCGGCGCACATACGGGCAATGCACCGTCAATGCCAGGGGCGGCGTATAGGTCTTCTGTCAGCATTAAATACTGGGGGCAGGTTTCCCCGGTGATGGGCAGCTTCTTTGCCCGTGCTGCCGTGATGCGCTCGACCACATCCGTGCAGCCAACGTGGAAGATATGCAGCGGTGCACCAACGTATGTTGCGATGTCGATGGCACGCCCGGCAGCTTCGCCTTCCAGTGGTGCTGGGCGGCAACGCGGATGGTGTTCCGGCGTTGTGTGCCCGGCAGCAAGCGATTGTTCTGTGAGTGCTAATATTGCCTTCCAGTTCTCCGCGTGGATGACGGCTAAACCACCCCCCTGTGCGATTGCTGCTAGCGCCCGCAGTAGCTGCCCGTCGTCTAGGTAGTGACCATACGCCATGTACAGCTTTAAGCTTACACAACCATTTTTAATCGCGTCCGGGAGTTGGTTTAGCTTGTTGATTTCGTGCGGTCCGATGGTCATGTGAAGCCCATAGTCGATAACCACTTGCGGGTCTGCCTGGGCGCAGCGGCGAGCCAGTGCATCCAACATCGGTTCATGGGGGGCGCACTCCACAAAATCAATGATAGTTGTGGTTCCACCATGGGCAGCGGCGCGTGTGCCCGTAAAGAACGTGTCCGACGAGGTGACACCCGGCAGCGCTAGCTCCATATGGACGTGAACATCCACTGCGCCGGGCGTCACCAGCTTGCCTGCCGCGTCAATTTCGCGCTCACCGGACAAATCCTGCCCGATGGCGGCAACGATTTCCCCGTTGATGGCGACATCTGCGGTGAAGCTGGCGTCCGCGTTGACGACGTGCCCATTTTTGATGACTAAGTCGTAGGTCATTGGTCATTCTCTGTCTGCGGGTTTGCGTTGTTGGCTACTCTGTTTGGTGTACTCGGTCAGTTGCATTGCATGATAAAGCGGGCAAGAATTTTTTGCACAGTCTCTCAGACCATGTCGGTGTCTGTATTTTGCACTGATCCTGATCCATCACCATCCGACTCTGGTTGCGGGTCATCCTCATCCCAGCGGACGCGGCGGTAAATTTGGGCGAGTGACAGCGTCATTGGCACGGCGTCTATCCGCACGTCAATCTCAGCATCTAGCCCAGTCGCGTATGTGTAGAGCCACTCTTGTGCCGTCTGCCGCTGATAGACTTCCACCCTTGGCTCGTCTCGCGAGATCAGCACCTATACCTGTAGCGTATCAATCTGGGTGTACTCTGCCAGTTTATCAGTATGATCTGTTTTCGCTGTTCCAGGCGAAAACACCTCAACCAACAGAGCCGGATTTGTGATCGTGTCTGTACGTCCCTCCACGTATGCCGGTTCGCCGCAGAAGAGCGTCACATCGGGGTAGCGGTAGGCGCGTTTTGCAGCAATATGTACCCGCACATCAGGGCTGGTTACAGTGCAATCTCGCTCTCCCAGTTGATTGTTGAGATGCGTAATGGTGTTACCTGTGATGACGCCATGCCAAACACTGCCACCTGTCATAGCAACAATTTCGCCGTTTTGGTATTCGTATTTGATCTCTTGTGTGTCGGCAAAAGCCAGGTATTCCGCCTCTGTCATCCAAGAAAAATCATCGTCAAGTTTTCCCGAATACATGGTGTGTTCTCCTTATCAATTCGTGGCAATCAGTCCGTGCCGCCGATCAAATACTGTAGCGGTTCCCCGGCAATGTCGCGCAAAATGTTCATGTATTCGCCGCCCCGGTCGCCGTAATCACCGACGGCGGCGGTGTGGGGGGTGAGTAGCACATTGTAGCCCACCCACGCCAGCGCTATGAGTGAGTTTTCGGGGTGAGTTGGCTCGTACTCGTAGGTATCCAGCGCGGCACCGTGCAGTTTGCCACTCCGCACGGCACCCGCCAGTGCCGCCTCGTCAATGACGCTGCCGCTGCCTGCACTCACAAACACAGCGCCATTTTTCATGCTGTTGAACGCCGCGTCGCCGATGCTCATGTACGTCTGCGGGGTGTATGGCAGCAGGTTCACAACAA
The DNA here is from genome assembly GCA_964451095.1 of uncultured Anaerolineaceae bacterium. Lineage (GTDB taxonomy): Bacteria > Chloroflexota > Anaerolineae > Aggregatilineales > Phototrophicaceae > DAOTTY01. The sequence goes on along the minus strand of CAYVGI010000020.1, from coordinate 1,957 downwards.
AATCGCTCTGCCGGAACACCTCATCCCTAGTTGCGTAAGCTATCCTGAAGCTTTGCTCAACGGATGTCGGGTAAAGTGTCCGCTTGTGGTACAGCACATGGCAATCCCAACCGCGCAGACGCGCTGCCAGCTCAATGCCGATCTCTCCCATACCGATGATGCCCACTGTGGCACCCAGTAACCCCAAAATGTTCGCCTGCTGCGACCAGTTGAACCGGAACGTGTTCTCGTCGGTGCGATGACGCTCCCCCCACTCATCGCTTGCCGCTAAGGTAACTTGCTCAACTTGTTTGGCGCGTTTTGCCAGCATCAGCATCTGCATCATGATGTGCTCTGCGACATACACGGTACTTTTGATGGGCAGATACGCGACCTGCACGCCGTTCGCTGCTGCCGCATGTAGGTCAATGTCGTGCGTGAGCCTGCCCAACCGCTGAATCAACTTGAGCCTGGGGGCAGCGCCTAGCAGTTGTGCATCTATGACGCCAGAGCGCTCACTAATCAGGTAGTCGGCGTCCGCGAGTTCTGCTTCCAGGGTATTGCGGTCGGGGTCGCGCAGCATGACGACATTGAGCGTGGTGGGCGCAGCATCCAGCGCACGCTGCTGATGAAATTCACTACGGTGAGTGACGAACACAACTTTGTACCGGGTCATTTGGAACGCACCTGTACACGGGACTATAGCTGCCAGTTTACCCGCGTTTGTTCGCACAAACGAATGCGGCGCAGTACACTACGCGAGATACATTTACCATTGGGGAGTAAACCATGACAGCGCTTAATCTCACGAGTGATTTACGCGAGCAAACGCTCGATATTTGCCAGTCCCTTGTGCGTGTGCAGAGCTTTTCCGGGCAGGAGGCAGACGTCGTTGAGTTGGTATCTGGCTGGATGAACCAGCTTGGCTACGAGGACGTTCGTGTGGACGAGTGCGGCAACGTCATCGGCAAGCTCTCCAGTGGCAGACCCGGTCCGGTGGTGCTGTTCGACTCCCATGTGGACACGGTACCCGCACCTAACGCCGACGATTGGACGTACCCGCCGTTTGGTGGAGAAATCATTGGAGAGCGGATTTACGGGCGTGGCACAACCGATATGAAAGGTCCGCTGGCAGCAGCGTTGGTGGGATGCGCCGCCGCCAAGACCGATGGCGTGCTGCGTGGCACGGTGTTTGTGTGCGCCTCAGTTGGCGAGGAGCATATTGAGGGCGTTGCACTGCAACCTGTGCTCAAGCACTACGCGCCCGACCTTGTTGTCATCTGTGAACCGACCGCGCTCAAGCTAGCAGTTGCCCAGCGCGGACGTGCCGAGATCGAAATTGTGGTGCACGGCAAGTCTGCTCACGCCAGTAACCCGGAGGTGGGCATCAATGCGTTCCGGCACATGAGCCGACTGACAGTGGAACTGGACAAACTGGAGCCACCTGTGGATGCGTTGCTGGGCGCAGGTATCCTCGAGCCGACAACCGTCATCTCGTCGCCATATCCCAACGTGAGCGTGATTCCGTTTCGGTGCATGGCACGCTATGACCGCCGCACACTGATTGGCGAGGACGCGACGGTGGTGCTGGCACCCATCCAGCAGATTATTGATGAGATGCAGAAACAAGACGCACAGTTCCGCGCAGAGGCGTACATTTTGCCGGGCAAGTTTATGTGCTACACCGGGTTGGAACTCACACAGGAGACGTTCGCACCCGCGTGGCAGATGCAACACGACGATTCGTTTGTCCGGTCAGCACGTAACGTGCTCGAGGGCGTGGAACTGAGCCACTACAGCTTTTGCACCAACGGCAGCTACTCCAAGGGACGTGCCAACCGACCGACCATCGGCTACGGACCAGGTTACGAACACCATGCCCACATCGTGGATGAGTACCTGGATTTCGACCAGCTTTTTGGTGCAGTACAGGGCTACTACGCGCTGTCCACCATGCGTTAAAATTTCTTAATATTAA
>CAYVGI010000019.1:0-48529 GCA_964451095.1 uncultured Anaerolineaceae bacterium | reverse complement strand
CAATGATGACTTTCGACTACAACTCATCCGTAATCTTCATGCGTAAGCCCTGCCCCCACCCAAACTTCAGTTTGACCCAATCGTTTTTTCGTGCTAGACTGCTAGTAGTCTAGAATCTTCTACAAAACAACCCGCTCCACTTTCGCAACCAACCTTCCCACAACCACCCCCCTCTGCGGCGGCGTGGCAGCGATAGCGCTTGGCTGCGCCAAGAGCAACACACAGGAATTAAACACGCTCCTCAACAGCATATAGATTGGGATACGCAGGTTATGCCCCGTAGCAACAATTCGAACAACTACATGGATATTGCCCAACTGGAACAAAAAACGCTAGAAGAACTGCGGCAGTTAGCGCGTGATGCAGACGTCGCTGGCTTTAGCCGCTTGAAGAAGCAGGACTTGATACTGTCCCTGCTGCGCCACAATGCAGAGCAACGCGGCTACAAGCTGCGCGGCGGCGTACTGGAAGTGGTGGACGATGGCATGGGCTTTTTGCGTGCCGATGGCTACCTTGCCGGGGCGAACGATATCTACGTCAGCCAAACGCAGATCAAGCGCTTTAACATGCGCACTGGCGACATGATTATCGGGCAAGTGCGCCCACCCAAAGACTCCGAAAAGTATTTCGGTCTGCTGCGCGTGGAAGCAATCAACGGCAAGCCGCCGGACGAGATTAAGGGACGCCCGTATTTCGAAGAGCTTACCCCTATCTTCCCCACCGAACGCTATAACCTGGAAACGAACCCGCGCATCCTCTCTACACGGCTGCTCAACCTGATTGCTCCGGTTGGTAAGGGGCAACGCGGGCTGATTGTGTCCCCGCCGAAGGCAGGTAAGACCACGGTGCTGAAGGAAATCGCCAACGCGATTAGCCATAACTACCCAGAAGTGCACCTGATGATCTGCCTTGTGGGGGAGCGCCCGGAGGAAGTGACCGACATTGACCGCTCGGTCGAGGCAGAGGTGATTGCCTCCACATTTGATGACCCGGTACAGCACCATGTGCGCGTGGCGGAAATGGCACTGAACCGTGCCAAGCGCCTCGTAGAAACCAAGCGCGATGTTGTGCTATTGCTAGACAGCATCACGCGGCTGGCGCGTGCCTATAACCTTGTGGTGCCCACTAGCGGGCGCACGCTTTCCGGCGGTCTCGATCCATCCGCGATCCACCCACCGAAGCGCATCTTCGGTGCGGCACGCAACATCGAGGAGGGCGGTAGCCTGACGATCATCGCCACCTGCCTTGTGAACACAGGCAGCAAGATGGACGATGTGATCTACGAGGAGTTCAAGGGCACGGGTAACATGGAACTGCACCTGAGCCGTAAGCTGCAAGAGCGTCGCATCTTCCCAGCGTTCGACATGGAACAGTCCTCCACACGGCGCGAGGAACTGCTGCTAGGACCGGATGTGTTGCAGCGCGTGTACACGATGCGCCGCATGGTGGCGCACCTGGGCGAAGAGATGGAAATGGGGTCCGTCGGTGCCTGGGAACGCCTGATTAACGAGTTCCGACAGACAGAAAACAACGAGGAATTCTTGAATTCCCTGCCCGGCAGCAGCGCGAACACCAACGGCAACGTGTACTACTAGTTGGCAAATGCCCATGCTATACTTCCCGCGCATTCTGCATCCGACAAACAAGGCGGGAAAATATAGAGCATGATTGACGTCAACCAATTACGTAAGAAAACCAACTTCACCCTCGATGGTGAGATCTACAAGGTAATGGACTACGAACACCGCAAGCCGGGGCGTGGCAAGGCAACCATCCGCGTGACGGTGCGCAACCTGCGCAGCGGCTCTACCACAGAAATGACATTCGGCTCCGGTGAGCGCGTGGAGGACATCCGCGTGGACAGCCGCGAGGTGGAGTACCTGTACGACGACGGCGAATTCCTCGTGTTCATGGATACTACCACCTACGAACAGCCCCAGGTAAACCGCGACGTATTTACGGACGCGCTTTCCTACCTGAAGGAAAACATGAGGCTGAACCTGGTGCAGTACGGTGATGAGATCATCGACTACGAACTGCCCACCAACGTGGACTACAAAGTCGTGGAAGCGGAAATGGCAGTTGCCGGAGACACCGCAAACAACCCCACCAAGCGCGTCACGCTGGAAACGGGGCTAGAAGTGCAGGTGCCGATGTTCGTCAATGAGGGCGACACCATCCGCATCAAGACGGAAGACGGTTCCTACGTTACGCGGGTGTAGACCCCGCCACCACACGAGATAACTCGCAGCGCGGGACGCAAAACAGGTCGTCCCGCGTTTTTGTTTTGCACGCAACGGAGAACCCACTGCTCATGCCCATGTCCCGACTGTTGCGTTTTCTTCTGGTTATTGCCGCTGCCGCTGTGGGGGGCGGGGTGCTGTACGTGCTGCTGCGCCGCCGCGAGAACACAACCTACCCTAGCGCGGAATCGCTGCTGCGCGAACCCGCTGTAGACGCGATAGTAAAGCTCACTGAGCAGGGGCGCTGGCACATCGCCTGGAGCGTGCCAACGGATAGTGTGACGATCTATACAGGCACATCCCCAAGCGCCATCGACACGACACCCCCCACTGCACAGGTCAACAACGCGCAGGAAATCACGCTAGATGATTTGCCTCCCCAACAACCCCGTTACTTCGCACTGCATTTCCAGGGCGGTGAGCGAGATGGTGCGCAAATCATCGCCGCTGAGCGCGAAATCCGGCTGGAAGGCGCGGTGAACTTTCGTGATGTGGGTGGCTACCGGACGCAAAGCGGGCAGGCAGTGCGCTGGGGCAAGGTCTATCGCGCTGGGCAGCTCGCCGACCTGACCGACAACGACCTCACCACGCTAGAACGGCTAGGGGTTGCGCTCTCCTGTGACCTGCGCCTGCCGGAGGAAATCGACGAGGAACCCGACCGCCTGCCACACAACGTGCGCTACGAGCAGAACTCGGTGCAAAGCAGCGAATCGCGCAACCAACAATTCCGCCGCCTGATGTTCGCGCGGGGGCGTGTCGATCACTTCATGACGAGTGCCTACATCCGCGTGATTGTAGAGAATAACCCGCATGTGTATGCCCGTGTGTTTGAGCTCATCGCGGATGAGAGCAACCTGCCCATCGTTGTGCACTGCACTGCCGGCAAAGATCGCACCGGGGTGGCGGTCGCACTGCTGTTAGCGCTGCTAGGCGTGCCAGATGAGGTTATCGCGGCGGACTACTCGCTGAGCAACCGCTACTTTGATACGTATGTCGCTATCGGAGAGCGGGCGATTCAGTCAGTGGGGCGGCTGGGACTAACAACGGAGGCAATCTTGCCCCTGTTCACAGCAAACCCGGACACGATATTGGCAACCTTAGCGCATGTGCGGGAAAAGTACGGCTCTGTAGAGGCTTACCTGATGCAGGCGGGCGGGCTGAGTGAGGCAACGCTTGCACGGGTGCGGGCGAACATGCTGCGATAACAAAAAAGGCGGCACAGTTGCGTGCCGCCCTCGTGAGATTTCGCGGGTTTAGTTACCTGCGGATGGTGTTGCCTGTGGTTCAGCATCGCCAGTCGCGGGGGGTTCGGTCGTAGCCTCGTCTGAGGACTGTGACTGACTGGCGGGTGGTCTAATGAAGGAATCCGGGTTAAATCCTGTATCCGGCGCATCAATTTCCTGCGATGTGGGTAGGTTCTGCAAGCTCTCAAAGTCGAACAGGAATGGGCTGCCCGACGGAATGAGCGCAATATCCACATTATCACTCAAGTTTTGCACGTACAGGTACTGGATGAGTGACGGGTTAACGGCGATCTGCTCGCTGACCAAGCGGAGTGCTTCTGCCTGTGCCTGTGCTCGCAACACGATTGCCTCAGCTTCACCCTGTGCAGCAGCAACTGCTGCATCTCGCTGACCCGCCGCACGGGCGCGTGCCTGTTCTGCTTCCTGCTCAATGCGGCGCACTTCGATCTCGGCACGGTTCGCCTGCTGCTCTGCAACCTGTGCCTGCTCAATTGCTTCGCGGAACTGGTCGGAGAACGTCACGTCACGCAGTAACAGGTCGTTCAGGATAAGACCTTCCTGCGCAAATCGCTCTGCAACGACTGTTTCCATATTCTCGCTCATTGTTGTGCGCGTCTCGCCATAAATTTCCCGCGCTGTGAACTGGGATGCAACATCGCGTACCAGCGCACGCACTGTCGGGCGCACGAATTCGTTCTCGTAGGCGGCGTTTTGCGTTTGGGTGTTGTACCATGCTCGGTGCAGGTCGTTCACGCTGTTCTGGTCAACGCGGTAAAGCACCGTGATGTCCATCAGCACTTCCTGCCCGTCTTCGGTACGCGCACGCACAGCGTCATCACCCTGCTGCTGCCCCTCATCCGCCGTGCCAGACATGGTGTACTCCTGCACGTTAATCGGGTAGAGGATTGCTTCTTCAAACACGGGCACAATGATGTGTGTACCCGCCTGGCGCGGTGTGATTAGCTCACCGGAAAGCGTGCGGAACACAACCGACACCTGCGTCGGCTGCACCACGATAACGCCACGGCTGATGAGCTGGAAGGCGAAGAACAGTACGACACCCAGGATCGCAATGAGCGACCCCATCCGAACGCCGCGCCCCTGCGACGCAGACACAATCGCAAGTCCCACACCGACGACCACCAGAAGTGCGCCGATAAATGAGATAGTTCCCAATATGGCGCTGATACCACTTGCCATAGGTTCATTTTCTCCTATTTTGGTTGTGCATTATGCACTCTATTCAAACAACGTGGATGACATTATAACATGCCGTGCCCGCCACAGGGGTATCCACCCGTAAGAATCCCCTAAGTTCCGGGGGGTGTATGTTCACGTCAATTGGTCGGTTTATCGTCCCTACGTTTAGCCTATACCTCACCCTGGCAATCGTTGCTGCCGGGGCGGTTTGCGTGTTCCGCCTGTGTGAGCGCGTGCCACTACGCCCGCTGGCGAACTGCCTGCTGGCAGCGCTGGTGCTGGGCGTGGCATTTGCCCGCGTGGAATACGTGTTGCTGAACGGCGATGTGTTCGCCGGGCAGCTTGCCCATGTGCTGATGCGACGCCCCGGCGGGCTGGACTGGCACGGGGCGTTCCTGGGGGGGCTGCTGGGGTTGGTTACTGCGGCACGGGTGCAGCGGATTGATGTGAGTGCCCTGCTGGATGCGTGCACGCCCGCGCTCCCCCTCCTGGCATTTGCTGGCTGGACGGCGTGCCGCTGGATTGGCTGTGTGTACGGCACAGAAGTGCAAACGCTGGCGTTTTACCCCGTATGGACGGTGACAGAGGGGCGAGACATCTTCGGCATGGTCGCACCGCGCTACGATACACACAGGTTCGGGCAGGCACTGGGGTGGCTGCTTCTCGTGCTCACGGCGGTGATGTGGCTATGGGGTCTGTTGGCAAAGCGCCCAGCAGCACGGTTTTGGACGGTGGCGGTGCTGTTTTGTGCCGGAATGCTCGCCATCGGTTTCTTCCGCGCAGATTATGCCCCCGCGTTGGGCGGCATACGGGCAGACCGCTACCTGGACGTCGTGCTGCTGATGGGAACAGTGGTGATGCTCGTGCGCTCACTCACCCGCCCGCAAAACACGGGCACCGGGGTATAATCGGGGCGCTGGCAGCATATAGGAGCAGACCATGACCGATCAACCTGAGCGCATGAGCCGCGATGAGATCAAAGAGTTTATTTTCGACGATCTGTTGGAGTTCCTGGAGGAGACGGGCGCGGTCAACGCGGTGACGCCGGACGAAATCGCCGCGCTCATCGACGAGGAGCCGTCCCGAGTAAAGGGCTGCATGATGGAACTATCCCGCGAGGGGGTTTTAACAACCACCAAAGAGGATGGTACCGTCTACTTCCACTTTACAGATGACATACTGGAAACGCTGCTCGAAGAGATGGAAGAAGCGGGCTGGGAGCCGCCACAGGACGACGAAGACGAAGATGAGGATAGCGCAGACGAGGATTAGCCTTCGTCGGCATCGTCATCTGGGAAGGTGATGTGCTCCCGTGGGATGTGCTCCGCCAGATAGTGCTCGTCCTCCGGGTGGTAGAACACCACGCCTGCCCCGTGTGCCTCACCCGCGCGGATCGTCAGCAGCACGGGTTTGCCCCGCCGTGAGCCGACGTTCATGGCGCGTTCCGTCGTCGTGGAGAGGTGCACATACTGCCGCTGCTGCGCGGTGAGTCCCTCCTTGCGGATGGCGGGCAGCGCTGCGGTGACCGTGCCGTGGTAGAGCACATCTGGGGGTTGTGCGGGTTCGTACGTGACCGCCTGCACACGCTTGTTGTGCCCGTAGCGTGCCCGAACTTTGTCCCCCACCAGTTCAAAGCGCATTTTGTTGTCGATGCCGGGCGTCGTCACCACACGGATGAGGTCATCATACGTGAAGGTGTTGTTATAGCGCCCCTGCACGACCACAAACAGATCGCCAATATCTGCGTAGCCTTCTCCGTCCAGCTTGATACCGAACTCATCTGCCCGGTGGCGCAGCACCATAGACAAAAATTTGGAGAGCTTGGTGTGTGTGGTCACGAAAAATCACCCCAATCCCGCTCAATCGTCCACGGTTTCTGTGTCACATCCCAGTCGATGAAGTCCGCCGGGTCGAACGTATCCGCCAGCACCTCTAGCTTCGTGAGCATGTCCGGTTCAATGCTCATGATGTGTGCTTTGTGGTGCTTCCACGCAAACTTGTAAAAGTGAAACAGCGCCGCGCTGTCCGGGTTGTTGCGCGGTGGCGCGTAATCCAGTGGGGCGCAAGTTGCGATTAGCGGTGTGGGTTTGCCCTTGCGCTTGACAATTACTTTCACAGTGGTTTTGCTGTGGATGGCGGCAACGAATGGCTCTAGATATTTGGACATGGGCACCTGTTCAATCATGTTCGGTATCTCATCACACATTTTACGTGAACAGGTGTGCTTTGCAAGCGCCAACTATCCCAGTGCGGCAATCAGCGCCTCGGCAGTGAACGGCGCGGACAGCATCACGTCGGCGTTGTCTTCCAGGCGCTCCGCCACATAGGGGAAGCAGCACGTCGTGCGCTCATCCACTAGGGCAACCGTCTTCACGCTAATGGGGGTGCTGTTACCCGCAACCAGGTTATCTAGCACGGCACCCAGGTTGTCGATATGCGTCTGGTGGTTTGCCGCCATAATCGCTACGTCTGTGCTGGCGCTCAGCTTGGCAGCACTGCTGTAGAGCTTGCCAGCCACCGCGCAGCAAGCACAACCACCGCGCATCGTAACGAGTTCTACCCGGTCTGTCATGTTGCCCAGGTCTTCCGCGATGTTCTCATTGTCCAAAATGGCAACACGCTTGCCACCAGCGAGATAATGTTCTGCAAGATCGCGTGCCAGCCAGCCCTTTTCCTTGGTGGGCAGCCCGGTGAGCACGATAAGCTGCATGGTTTTGTGCCTTCATCTGTCGGATATTTGCTGATTAGACGCGGTGGCGCGGGGGTGTCCTACGTGGGGTGCAGTGGTGCCGCCGCAGCGACACCACCACCTTATCTACGGTTAGTTGCCTATCCGACTTCGATCTTGATCTCGTCCCATAGGTCGTTGACGATTTCTTCGATCTCCGGCAGTTCACGTACCTCAAACAGACGCTCTTGAATGTCTGCCGTGGGGTAGATGCCGGGGTCGTTCAGCAGGACCTCGTCAATCAGACCCATCTCGATTGCCGTCTGGTTCGGGCTGCCATACGCCGTAAAGTTAGACAGGTCTGCACCCACCTGCGGGTCCAGGATGTAGTCAATAAAGGCGTGTGCCAGTTCGGGGTTCGGTGCGTCGGACGGAATGACCATTGCATCTGTCCATACCACAGCGCCCTCTGCCGGGACGACGTAGGCAAAGTCTTCGCACTCGCAGTCGAACATCACCTGGTAGATATCGCCGTTGTACTCAATTGCCGCGCTCACGTCACCGCGCTCCAGCAGTGCCTGTCCGTCGTCTGCTGCGACGGCAACCACGTTGTCACCGTTTTCGGTCAGGTACTCTGCTGCCTCTTCCAGTTCTGCCTCGTCGGTGCTGTTCGGGTCATAACCCAGCATCAGCAGCCCCACACCCAGCATAGAGCGGGGTTCCTCAATCCAGGCGACGCTACCGTCGTGTGTCCACAGGTCTTCCCAGCTTTCGATGCCATCTGGGAAGGCTTCCGTGCTGTAGCCGATGCCAATCGTCCCCCACTGGTATGGCACAGAGAACACGTTACCGGGGTCGTAGTTGGTTTCGTTAAAACGTGGCGTCAGGTTTGCCAGGTTGGGGATCAGGTCGTGGTCTAGCGGCTGGATGAGTTCCTCACCCGCCATGATTGCCACGATGAAGTCAGACGGCACCACGATGTCGTAGCCGGGGTTGCCGCCACGGATCACTGCCAGGGCTTCGTCTGCCCCACCGAAGATGGAGTATTCGACTTCTACGCCGCACGCTTCCTCAAAGTTCGGGATGGTGTCCTCTGCGATGTAGGTTGCCCAGTTGAACACGCTCAGTGTTTGCCCTTCAAAGCCCTCCGGGCACGTCCACGCTTCCATGTCCATCATCATCGCTTCTTCGGTGGCGTCCTGCGCAGCAGCAGGCACAACAAGCGCCAGCATCAGCAGCATGACAAATAGAATGCGGGAATTGTTTAGCATATTCGCTCCTTCGTCTGTACTCATAAACGTTATCTAACAATACTTATTGCTAAGCGCCCCATAGTTTGACGAGTTCTGGGGCATGTTGCAACCGATGTTTCGCTAGATTTAATGTGCCTACATCCGTGCAAATGTACCAATGCGCCCGGCTATGTTGCGCGGCTACGACCCTGCAACGCCAGCGAAATGCCGATTAGCGCTGTGGAGACCAGCAGCATCACTGTGCTAATGGCGTTAATCTCCGGCGTGACGGACTGCTTCAGCAACCCGTACACAAACACCGTAAGCGTGTTCGTCCCCGCACCACGGGTGAAGAACGTCACCACGTAGTCGTCTAGCGACAGCGTAAATGCCAGCAACGCCCCCGCTAGAATACCCGGTGCCAGCAGCGGGAACGTCACGCGCCAGAAGGTGCGCCACTCGTTTGCGCCCAGGTCACGCGCTGCCTCTTCGTAGCGGGGGTTCATGTTCGCCAGCCGTGCCCGCACCACAATCACCACATACGAGATGTTGAACGCGGCGTGGGCGATAATCACCGTCATGAAGCCGCGCTGTAACGTGACGCCAGATGTGCGCTGGATAAACTCGAATATCGTGCTGAAGAACACCATCAGCGAAATGCCCTGCGTGATCTCCGGGATCACCACGGGCAAGTACAGCACACTATCCAGGAAGCGCTTGCCGGGGAACTGCGTGCGCTGCAAGGCAAGCGCCCCCATCGTGCCAATTACCGTAGAAACAACTGTTGCAGACGTGGCAACGATGACACTCACGCGCACGGAACGCAGCATTTCCTCCGTGCTAAACGTCGCGTCGTTGGCAACCACGCCATTCAAGATGTTTTCGTACCATTGCAGTGTGAAGCCACGCCACACCGCCACACCGCGTGAGTCGTTAAACGAGAACATGATGAGCAGCAAAATGGGTGCCCACAGGAAGAAGTACGCGAAGATCGGGTTCAGCACAAGCCCCACCCGCCCGACCCGACGCAGCAGCATATCGCGTTGCAGCTTGCCGCTGTCCACCTCAAATGTACGCGGTGTTTCGGCAGCACTCCCCTGCCGTTGGATCACTTGTTGTGCCATGGGTTAGCGTGCCCTTTCTGTTTGTTGTTGACCAAAGCGCCAGTACACCAGCAATGACAGCAATACGAGCGCCATCATGGCGATGGAAATGGCAGAACCACGGGGCCAGTTGCCTGTCGCGCCGAACCAGTCTGCGATCAGATTGCCGATCATCAGCGCGTCACCAGTGCCGCCGCCGAGCAGGTCTGGCGTCACGTAGGAACCGATGCTGGGGATAAACACGAGGATAGACCCGGCGACCACCCCCGGCATGGTGCCCGGTAGCACCACCCGCCAGAAGGCATACCAGTCGTTTGCACCCAGGTCGTGCGCCGCTTCCACCAGCCGGAAGTCAAAGCGCTCCACCGCCGCGTAGACAGGCAGCACCATAAATGGCAAAAAGCCGTACACCAGCCCGACGATCACCGCGCCCTGGGTAAACAGCAGCGTTAGCGGTTCGTCAATCACGCCCATCCACAGCAAAACGTTGTTGATGACCCCCTCCTGCCCCAGGATGATGCGCCAGGCGTAGGTGCGCACCAGGAAGTTCGTCCAGAAGGGCAGGATGACCAAAAACAGCGATAGGGCACGCATAAATGTACTGGTGCGCGTGCTGATGAAGAACCCCAGCGGGTAGCCGATAATCAGCGAGATGACCGTGCTGATGAGCGCGATACGAATCGAGCGCAGGAACACGCGCCCGCGCCCGTTGTCCGGTTCCAGTATCTCGTTGACTGCCTCTGTGCGCTCGCCAAATGTTTGCGCCTGTTGGAAGTCCAGCACACCTTCCTGGATTTCGTCTAGCTCGTAGAACTCCCCGAAGATGTCGTTGTACGCTTCCAGCGTGAACGGTAGGGTCGCACCACCGCGTGACCGCGTCATAAAGCTCATTACCAGCACAATGAGCACGGGCACAATGAAGAAGAACACCATCCAGAACAGCGCAGGCAGCGCCAACAGGAAGCCGTTAAGACCGCCGTCGCCGCGTACTTTGCGCGTTTTACCGAGAGAATCCGCCGTTGATGCCATCAGCATCACCTCGTCTATCGCTGCGTGCAAGATAGCCAGTAACTATAATCGTTTAGGGTACGCCCAGCAAGTAATTAGTTAGCACGGGCAAAAAAGCGTCAAAAATGAGTTAGAAGCGCCGCCACAGGTACAACGTGTGCGCAACCTTTGGCGTAAATGAGTGTACCAACAGGTAATGTGATCCATGCCTTTAGCACGCACTGTGCAGGCGATATAATGTGACTAGTGAAGTAAGGAACAAAACGATGCGGATTATCGTCCATACCGGCAAAGGTGGTGTTGGCAAAACCAGTGTGAGCGCGGCGACCGCGCTGCGCTGTGCAGACATGGGGCTGAAGACGATTGTCATCAGCACTGATACTGCCCACAGCCTTGCCGATTCGCTTGGCAAGAAAATCGGACCGGAACCGATTGAACTACATCCGAACTTGTGGGCGCAAGAGGTAGACGCCCGCTACAGCATGGACAAATACTGGGGCACCTTCCAGAAATACCTCGTGGCAGTGTTTGCCAACAACGCGCAGAGCATCGTCGCGGAGGAAGTGACGATCTTGCCGGGGCTGGAAGAAGGCGCCCACCTGCTGTGGATTGATAAGTACGTGCGCGACGACAAGTTCGACGTGCTGGTGGTTGATGCGGCACCAACCGCAGAGACACTGCGACTGCTGAGCTTGCCGGACGTCACACGCTGGTGGTTTGAGAAGCTGATGACCATCACCCGGGGCGCGGCGCGGGTGTTGCGCCCAATTGGTAAGCTGGTGGGGCGCGGCAAAGACCTGCCAGAGGAAGACGCCTGGGAACAGGTGAACGAGCTGTTCAACACGCTAGACCGTGTGCGCGACCTGCTTGCCGACCCGGAGATTTCATCCATGCGGCTGGTCGTCAACCCGGAGTACATGGTCATCAAGGAGACGCAGCGTACCTACACCTACCTGAACCTGTACGGCTACGCCACGGACGCGATCATCTGTAATCGGCTGATCCCGGATGAAGTAACCGACCCGTACTTTGCAGAGCGCAAAGAAAAGCAGGTGGAAAACCTGAAGTTTATCGAAGAGGCGTTCGGTGAACTGCCGCTGCTGAAAGCACCTATGTTCAGCACCGAGGTCAACGGACTGGAATCGCTGCGGATGTTGGGCGAGGCACTCTATGCCGGTACATCCCCGGCACAGAAGATGTTTGACGGCTCTAGCCATCGCATCACCTCCGAGGAGGACGGCAGTTACAAGCTATCCGTGCCACTGCCGTTTGTAGACAAAGATGACCTCGACCTATACCGCTCCCGTGATGAACTCACCCTGCGCGTCGGACCGTACCGACGCAATATCGTTTTACCGTATGCCCTATGGAACCTGGAAATAGCTGATGCCAAATTCGACCAATCCACGCTCAATATCCGATTCGCAACCGCCACAGGTTGACGAAGACGCGCCGCGTAACGGAAACGGTCAGACAACACCAGACAACACCAATGCACCCTCTGATGAGGGTGCACAGCACCCCGCCGATGACAACCCACGGGTGCGCGTGCTCATCGACGTTGATGAAACGCCGAAGACCGAACAAACACCGACGATGCAACCCGCGCCGTATGTCGAAGTGCCCACCGCACCCGAACCTGTACGGGAGCTTCCGCCGCCTGCAACGCCCGCCAATGGGGACGAACGCACCAAGGTGGCGCAAACACAGGCAGACCTGATCGCGGAGGGGGTGGAGGTACAACCCCCGCCCCCTCCGCCGAAGCCTGAAATTGAGGTAAACCCGGAAATTCACCAGCGTGGCGGTGGGCGTCGCTCGCTGCGGATGCAACTTCGCTACACGCGCTCTCTGCTGTGGGCAGCACGGTTGTTCTTGCGCATTCTGTTCTGGCAGTGGATCGTCAAGCGGCTTTTCGGTGAGGAGTTCGTGCGGCGGCGCAGCATCCACCGCTGGAAGCAGTACGCCCGGGAGTTCCGTGACTTTGCAGCGAACATGGGCGGTGTGTTCATCAAGGCGGGGCAGTTCATCTCCACCCGCGCCGATATTTTCCCCGAAGAAATCATCATGGAACTGGAAGGGCTGCAAGACGAAATCCCGGCAGTGCCCTACAACAAAATCCAGCAGGTGATTGAACGGGAACTCGGCGCAGACTATCAACAGCACTTTCGCTGGCTGCGTGAGGAACCGATTGCTGCGGCGTCGCTGGGGCAGGTGCACCGCGCCCAGCTCAAAAACGGTGACCGTGTGGTGGTCAAAGTGCAGCGACCGGGCATCGTACGCATCATAGACACCGACCTTGCCGCGTTGATGGTCATCTCGCACATCGCCATGCGCTTTAAGTTCATCTCTCGCCGCGCCAACGCCGTCGAGATCACCGAGGAGTTCGGGCGTGTGCTGTGGGAGGAAGTCTCCTACCTGCACGAAGCGCAGAACTTGCAGCGTTTTGCCCGCATCTTCCAGGATGACCTGGGCATCTACATCCCTATGGTGTACGACGACTACTCCACAGACCGCCTGCTGGTGATGGAAGATGTCACGTCAATCAAGATCAATGACTACGAGCGGCTAGCGCAGGCAGGCATCAGCCGCAAGGAAGTTGCACGCCGCCTGATGAACTCCTACCTGGGGCAGGTGTTCGACGAACAGTTTTTCCACGCAGACCCACACCCCGGCAACCTGTTCGTGTACCCGCTGCCCGTAGAAGAGGGGCAGGAGTTCGGCGAGGAAGGACGCCCGTTTTACCTGATCTACATTGACTTCGGCATGACGGGCAAGCTCACGCCGCAGATCGTGGACGGACTGGTGAGCACACTCATTGCTGTTGTCACGCGGGACGCGAAGCGCCTGATCCAGAGCTACCAACAGTTGAACTTGCTGCTGCCCAGCGCAGATTTGGATCGTCTGGAGCAGGCAACTAAGGCGGCGTTCGACCAGGTGTGGGGCATGGACATGTCCGACCTGAGCAATGTGGACTACGAGGTGATCGAGCAGCTTGGCAACGAGTTCAACGACCTGCTGTTCGATATGCCGTTCCAGATGCCGCAGAACTTCATCTATCTGGCGCGTACCATGGGCATCCTCAGCGGCATGTGCACCAGCCTGGACCCGCAGTTTAACCCGTGGCGCGAACTCCAGCCGTATACCGAGAAGATGATGCGAATGCGTGCCAGCAGCGGCGACAGCGTCGGCAGCCAGCTTGGGGCGTCACTGTTGCAGAACATCCTGGGCGTGAGCGGCGCGGGCACCCTGCTGGAAGCAGGCTCGCAGATTATCACACGGGCGGTAGCACCCGGTTCCGTCACGACGGATGCGCTAATGAAGCAGCTTAAGAGCGGTGATGTGCGCGTGACAACCGAACCAGGGCGCAAGTGGCAGGTGGAGCTACACATCCTGGAGATTCACATTCGCTCTGTGGTGCGGGCGGTGTTGTTCACGGGCTTTCTGGTTGCCGCAACGCTGCTGCTCACGTCCGGGTGGACGGCGCTCGCAGTCGTCGGTTATGTGGTGTGTGTGGGCATCGGCTGGCAGATTCTGTTCCCGCCGAACGTGCTGAAGTAGGACACAAGTGTGCCAGTGGGGGGCACTGTTTGCGTCCCCCACAGCGATAGCACTACCTACTCCACTTGCACCTTCACCTTGGTGCGCCCGGTAGTGGAACTCGGCGGTTCGTCGTCCTTGCTGTCCTCGGACTTCTCTTCCTTCGGCTCGATCTTCGTCATCTTTTCCAGTTCATCGATGGTGGCATCCACCAGCACCTTTAG
This sequence comes from uncultured Anaerolineaceae bacterium, assembly GCA_964451095.1. GTDB lineage: Bacteria > Chloroflexota > Anaerolineae > Aggregatilineales > Phototrophicaceae > DAOTTY01. The sequence goes on along the minus strand of CAYVGI010000019.1, from coordinate 34,070 downwards.
TCCCTTGCGCAGCTCATCACGAGCGGCGGCACTGTGCTCACGGAACTCATCCGGGATGAGCGCGTCGAATGCCTTGCCAGTTTCTTCTGCCGCGCGACGGTTATGATCCAGAAACGAATTGAACGCATCACGCAGGGTATCCCGCCCTTGCTCCGTAGACTGGCTCTGCTGGGTATCTTCGGTCATTGTCTCTTGCTCTCCTTACAACTTACACTGGGGTTGTGTTCGCAATCATTATAGCCGCTATACGCCCACCTTGTGAAGAAAGTTGCAGTTCGGTACGGCGCACCGTGCGCAATGCCTCACGCTTCTCACAGGTGATGCGCCCCGATTAGTATCCCCGCTCGCTGTCCAGTTGGTTAAGCAAATCACGTCGCTCCAGGTAACGCTGCAAGTTCTCCGCAAAGACTGCCGCCGCCTTCTCGTGGTAGCGGGCGCTGTTGCCAGCAACATGCGGGCTAATGAGCACGTTCTCCATGTTCCACAGCGGGCTATCGTCGGGCAGCGGTTCTGTCTCGAACACATCTAGCACCGCCCCGGCAATCTGCTCCTGCTCTAGCGCGTCAATCAGTGCTGGCTCGTCTACCACGCTGCCCCGTGCAATGTTGATGAGCACAGCAGTGTCGCGCATTGCCTGGAAGATCTCCGCGTCCACCATGTTTTTTGTGTGCTCCGTCGCGGGGACGAGCAGCACCACGTAGTCGCAGTCGCGCACCATCGTGCCCAGCGCCTCCGGCGGATACAGCCGTTCGGGGATGTCGCCGTCGGGGTCGCCCGTGTTGGGTTCGCGGTAGCCGTCGCCGTCTGCCGGGTGCATGACATCGCGCTTCATCGCCAGCACGTTCATGCCCAGTGCATTTGCCAGCCGCGCAATCTCCCGCCCGATGCTGCCATAGCCCACAATCCCAACGGTTTGCCCGCGCAAATGGCGCGGCGCATAGAACGTGTGCTGCTCATCTCGCCAGATGCGGTTTTGCTGGTCGCGCAGCATAATGTGCAGCTTGTACTCCCAACTGAGCATCATGCCCACGGTGTACTCCGCCATGGCAGTCGCGTGGATACCGCTAGCAGATGTAACCCGTACACCGTGCTCGGTCACGAGCGGCGTGTTCTTGACGTGATCCATGCCTGCACTGTTCAGTTGAATCCACTTGAGCTTGGGTGCTTTGTCCGGTGACGGCAGCACGTCATATGTGCACAGGATTTCGGTGTTTTTCCACACACGGTCAGGCACTTTGGGGAAGTGCCGCTCGATGTGCAGCCGTGGGGAAACGGTTCGCAGCCGCTCGATGATGTCGTCGGCGTAGTCAATCGCCACCACAACGTTAATCTGGTCTTCTGCCATTCGTGTTTACCTGTCTGTTGGCAATGGGTTTGCCAACTAATTTAACGCGGGTGAGCGGTCTGGCGTAGCGTGGGTTGGGGGCGCGTGTTAAATTGTTTTGCAGTTAACAGGCGCAAAACAGACAGGAATCAGGCAAAAATGGGATTATTAGACGGAAAAGTCGCGCTGATCTTCGGCGTAGCGAACAAGAACTCTATTGCGTGGGGCATCGTGCAGCAGCTACACGCGCAGGGTGCAACGATTGCCTTGAGCTACGCAGGCGAGGCGCTGGCAAAGCGTGTGATGCCGCTGGCAGAGGAAATCGGCTGCGACTTTGTTGAGTTGTGCGATGTAACCGACGACGCACAGCTTGATACAGTGTTCGAAAAGTTCAAAGAGCGCTACGGCAAGCTAGATGTGCTGGTGCACTCGGTGGCGTTCGCCCCACGGGAAGACCTGGACGGGCGCATGGTCGATGTCTCCCGCGACGGCTTCTTGCAGGCGCTCAACGTTAGCGCCTACAGCCTCATCGCCATGACCCAGCGTGCAGAGCTACTCATGACCGAGGGCGGCAGCATCATGAGCATGACCTACTACGCATCGGAGAAGGTCATGCCACGCTACAACGCGATGGCAGTTGCCAAGTCCGCGCTGGAAAATATCACCCGCTACCTCGCAGCAGATCTGGGCGAAAGGAACATCCGCGTCAATGCCATCAGCGCCGGTCCGATCAAAACACTGGCGGCGGCGGGCATACCCGGCTTTCGTAACATGCTTAAAATGGCAGAGGATGCTGCGCCCATGCGTCGGCTCGTCTCTCAGGAGGAAGTGGGCGGCACAGCGGTGTGGCTTGCATCTGACCTGAGCAGCGCGGTAACAGGCGAAGTCATCTACGTTGATGCGGGCTATCACGTCATGGGCATGACGATTACCGCTGAGGAGCGCGAGAAGCTCATGGGGGGGTGATGCCCACACGGGCGACCGATCACAGGTCGCCCATGCGTCTGCGTTAGTGCTCGTGGAACATCAGCAGTGCAGCGCGGGCGCTCTCCGCCAGTGCGGCGGCGATGAGTGCTTTTGCGACATCAATCAGGATGAACGGGGCAACAGCATTACCCCACACAGCATCCCAGCCGATGCCTGCCGCTGCCTTCAGCCAGCCGGCACCGAACGCATACAGCACCAGCGTGCCGACAATGCCAGCGAGCCAGCGCACCCACAGGCGATTGCCGCCGCGCTCTGCGAGCCAGCCGCACACATATGCCAACACCGGGAAGCCGACCAGAAAGCCAGCCGTCGGTCCGGCGAAGGCAGCGACGCCCATCATGCGCGTGTCCACAGGCAGGTTCGCTGCAATAAGGCTAAGGTAGGCAACCTGGCTCAGTGCGCCATCACGGGAGCCAAGCACCAGCCCCGCCAGCATAATCATCAGCGTTTGCAGCGTGAACGGCACCAGCGTGCCGAACTCCACCCGCACACGCGCACCGACTACCGTCAGCAGCGTGAATATCGCAATAAGCGCCAGGCGCGTTGGCAGTGCGTTGGCTTGCGTTTGCGGAAATGTGCGTAACATAACGTCCTCTTTTCCAGTGCATGTCAGGTTGTATGGCGGGGAGCGCCGCGCAGTGCACGTTTTCTCCCCCTCCCCATAGACAACACAGCAACGTGCGCCAAGTTACAGCTTGTTGCCCGGCAGCGGCTCCACGACGACATCAATTAACGCATAGCTGGAGTTCCAAAAACCGCCTTTTTCGTCCAGTTCACGGCTGTGTTCCTCGACGATGGTCACGCGGGTGCCCAGCCCCTCCAGGTCGAAGCGTGTTTCCAGCCGCCCGCTGTGCTGCGCATTGCGAAAGAACGCCAGCCGCCCTTTTTGATCCGCCAGGAACAGCCGCCGCTTGATCTTGGTGAAGTCGTTGATGTCTGTTAGCTCGGTTTGCAGGTTGTCTCGTTCTTCGGTGTTTAAAAACGCCATAGTCGTCTTTTCCCCGTTTGTTCGATTTTGCACGATAGCCGCAGATTGTACCAGAATTCGCCAATCATTAGCATTGGATGTGTGCAGCACGCAAAAAGAGGCGCGAGCGCCTCTTTATTGGGACAGGGTATTCGTTTGAGCGCACGTAGGGAAGCGGCTGCCTCTCTAAAAACGTTCGGTTATTCCCGTCGCCCACGCAGTTCGTCGGCAAATTCCCGCAGGTGTGGAGCGGGTTTTAGGTTTAGGTCTGCGGTGAGTTCGTGCTCCAACCTCTCGTAGCACAGCAGCGCATCATTGATCATATCCAACTCTGCATAGAGCGACATAATGCTGTACACGAGGTCTTCACGGTGGGGGTTCGTTTGCGCAGAGCGCAAATATAACCCCAGCGCCTCGCGCTTGTCGTTCTCCGCCTCAGACATTTTCGCCAGCGAAACCAACGCCTCACCATAAGACTGCCGCAGTGCATCGCGGCGTTGCGCCGTCCACTCCAAGTCCAGCGAGGTGAGGAAAGGACCTCGGTACAACGAAATTGCCCGGTTGAGCAGCGCTTTTGCTTCGTCTGCTGGTGCGATTGCGCTGTCCTGAACCATCTTCGTGAACGCCATCACATCGTAGGACAGCTCAATATCCGACGAGATGCGGTAAAAGCCCGACCAGTACGTCGTCAGGTCAATTCCTAGCACTTCGCTGATCTTGCGCTTGGTCACATGGAAGACGTTTGTCGCCTCTTTGGTGGTCAGGTTGGGCCAAAAGATCTTGAAAATGTCGTCGCGGGTGGTCATGCCCTTGTCTACCAGGTAGAAGAACAGGGAACGCGGCAGCAAGCCATCCCAATTGTTGACCTCACGCCCGTTGAGCCGCACGCGCCCGCTGCCAAAGGCATGGATTTCCAGCAGGTGTGGGGTTTCCCCCTCGCGCAGGTAGTCGCACAGCAGCAGTTCGTCGTCTACGGGCACGAAAACGCATGTCTCTCGCTCTGTGAAGTTCCCGTCCAGGAAGCGAGGCACCCGGCGGCTGATCACAACCACGCGCCCGCCGTTCTCCTTAACCACTGCCTTGGAGACGCTTTCAATGAAATCATCCAATGCCTCGTCCGTCAGGCGGTCGCACTCGTCCAGCACAAGGTTGTTGACGCTATCCAGCGCCTGTGTGCCGATTTGCTCCTGCAACACGTTGTTGAACTGCGTCCAGAGGGCATCGGTAGACATGCAATCGCCGTCCCAGCGCACATAGACTGTGTTCGACTGGGACACGAGCGTGTCTAGCATGGCGCGGTGGGCGGTGTAGTTTGGGTGCACAAGAACCAACTGGGGACTGCCGTTCATCTGTTGCAGTTGGGTCTGTGCCAGTTCTGAGTAAAGGTCATTCATAGCGTGTCCTTACTTGGGATTAGAATGCCGTATGAGTTCGATACCTAGAGAGATGCTCAGAACACGCGAACACCGCCCCTTAATGACTTCTTACTCAATAGTAACTCACAATTGGCGTTTCAGGAAGTCCTTGCACCCTATTAAATCATGTGTTTACGCCGCGCCTCCACGACACTGGGGATGCACTCGATTTTGCTGAGCACACGGCTAAGTTGCTTAAGGTCTTCTAAATCCATTTCCACCTGGAAGGTTGCGATGTCGTGGCGGGTTGCCACATTGACGGACGTCATGTTAATGCGCTCATCTGCAATCGTGGTGCTGATGTCCCGCATCAGTCCCTCGCGGTCGTAGGCAACAACCTCTATGGGCACGGAGTAACGTTGCTTTTCATCAACGTGCGACCAACCCACCTCAATCAGGCGCTCTGGCTCTGTATTGGACACGACGTTGGCGCAGTCCACGCGGTGCACTGTGATGCCCCTCCCCCGTGTGATAAACCCGATGATGCTGTCCCCAACGACGGGGTTACAGCAGCGTGCCAGGTTGACGAGAAAGCCAGCGGCACCCATCACCTGGATGCCATTTACCCCGGCAGTGGGGCGGATTTGCAGCGACGGTTTTGCCGCCGCTTTTGCCTGGCGTTCTTCCTGCTCTTTGCGTGCCAAATGCTCAGACTCCAACACGCGGCTGCTAATCTGCGCGGAGTTCACATCACCCGCGCCCACAGCAGCGAGGAAGTCATCCAACCGTTCATAGTCGAACATGGTCGCAACCATGTCGAACGCCATTGCATCCAAGCCCAACCGCTTCAGCACTTGATCTAGCAGCGTGCGCCCGGCGGCGATGTTCTTCTCCCGGTTTTGCTTGCGGAACCACTGCCGCACCTTAGACCGGGCGCGGTTCGTCTTCACATAACCGGAGTCCGGGTTTAGCCAGTCCAGGCTGGGACCACCGCGCTTTGCCGTCTGGATTTCGATCTGGTCGCCTGTTTTGAGCTTGTAGTTCAGGCTGACGAGCTTGCCCTGCACTTTCGCGCCCCGGCAGCGGTTGCCAATTTCCGTGTGAACGTGATAGGCAAAGTCAATGGGCGTGGAGCCTGCCGGTAGGTCGACAATATCGCCCTTCGGGGTGAACACATACACGCGGTCTTCAAATACTTCGGACTTCACATTGTCCATGAACGCCTTAGCGTCCTCGCTGTCCTCCGTGCCGAACTCCATCAGCCGCCGTAGGTAGCTAATGCGGTTGTCGAAGTCCTCGTCACGTGCCCTGCCCTCTTTGTAGCGCCAGTGTGCCGCCACACCGTACTCTGCGTGTTCGTGCATCTCCCAGGTGCGGATCTGCACCTCAACCGTCTTGCCTTCTTCGTCCAGCACGGCGGTGTGCAGGCTGCGGTAAAAGTTGTCCTTCGGGCTGCCGACGTAATCGTCAAACTCATTGGGGATTGGACGCCACAGGTTATGCACGATGCCCAGCACAATGTAGCACTGGTCAACGGAATCCACGATGACGCGTACCGCCCGCACATCGTAAATCTGGTCGAACGGCACATCCTTGCGCTTCATTTTCTTGTAGATGCTGTAGATGTGCTTCGGGCGCCCGGTGATGTGCGCATTGTGAATGTTGCTGCGCTCTAGTTCGCTGCGCAGCACACCCACGACTTTCTGCAAGTATGCCTCACGGTCGGCGCGGCGTTCGTCCAGGCTCGTGGCAATCATTCGGTAGGCGTCCTGCTGTAAGTAACGCAGCGCAAGGTCTTCTAGCTCCCACTTGATCTGCCAGATGCCAAGCCGATTTGCCAGCGGCGCGAAGATTTCTTCGGTTTCGCGTGCTTTTTCAATTTGCTTGTCCGGCGGCATAAAGCCCAACGTCCGCATGTTGTGCAGGCGGTCTGTCAGTTTGATGAGCACCACGCGCACATCGTCGCCCATGGTTAGCATCATCTTGCGGAAGTATTCCATTTTCTCCCGCTGGCGCTTTTCTTCGTCTTTGTGATGCTTGTGATCTTGCTTGCTCTCATCCACTGGCAGCGAGAGCTGAGTGAGCTTCGTCACGCCGTGCACCATGCTGGCAATTGACTCGTTAAATTCTTCTGCCAGTTGCTCGTAGGTGACGTCGGTGTCCTCAATCAGGTCGTGCATCAGCGCGGCGGCGATTGCCTCCGCGTCCAGGTTCATCTCCGCCAAAATTTGCGCGACCGCAACGCAGTGGGCAAAGTACGGCTCGCCAGATTTACGCACCTGCCCCTGGTGCTTCGCCTCCGCCTTGTAATAGGCACGTTCAATCAGCCGACGGTCGTGCAGTGTGAGTTCCGGTAGTGCGGTAAGTAGGGTATCCAGGTTCATCACATTCCCTTAACGCTCTTCCCCTGCGTTGGTTAACGTCGATTTTACAACAGGCAGGGCGGGCTTTTCTATGAATTGCCTTGGAATAGTTGCAAATGCCCTTAACGTCTAGTTAGATTATTTGCAAATGCAAGTTTCAATGCCAGGGGGGATATTCGGTGAACTTACTGAATGTGGACGAGGCAGTCCAGCAAATTCTCGCGCAAGTGCCATTGCCATCAACGGAGGCTGTTGCTACCGGAAGCGCACTAGGGCGGGTGTTGGCGGTCAATGTTGCAGCAACAGTCGCGCTACCGCCATTCGATAACTCCGCTATGGATGGTTTTGCCGTGAAGAGTGCAGACGTTGCCGGGGCACCGACATCTTTGCAGGTGGTGATGGACATCCCAGCGGGGGCAGCACCGCAACAAACCCTGCAAGCAGGACAAGCAGCACGGATCATGACGGGTGCCCCTATGCCAGACGGTGCCGACGCGGTCGTCCCGGTAGAGCAGACCGACGCACAGTGGGACGAAAGCGACCCAGCACTGCCCTACCCCGTACAAGTTCACAAACCTGCCGACGAGGGTGCCAATGTGCGCCGCGCTGGAGAGAACATCACCGTCGGGGAACACGTCCTCTCACAGAATACCGTGCTGCAACCGCAGGACATCGGCATGTTAGCTGCGCTGGGGCACACAGAGGTTGTCGTCTACCGCCGCCCGACGGTTGTTGTGCTCAGCACGGGCGATGAACTCATCGGGATCGCAGACCCGCTCACACCAGGTAAAATCCGGGACACCAATGCCTACACTGTCAGCGGGTTAGTGCGGCTCAGCGGCGGGAGTGCCATCATGCTGCCGCCTGCAAAAGATACACTCGACGATGTGCGCGACCTGTTCCATGCAGCGCTCAGTCACAAGCCCGATGTCATCGTGAGCACTGCTGGTGTTTCCGTCGGTGCACGGGATGTGGTGCGCGACGTGCTGGAGGAAATGGGGGAGATTGGGTTCTGGCGTGTGAATGTGCGCCCCGGCAAACCACTCGCGTTTGGGAACGTACAGGGGGTACCGTTTTTCGGGCTGCCCGGCAACCCCGTTTCGGCAATGGTGACATTTGACCTGTTTGTGCGCCCGGCAGTGCACAAGCTGGGCGGCAGGCAGGATACCACGCCCGTTGTGTACGCCATCACCGGGGAGGAGATGGCGTCTGATGGCAGGCGCACCTATGTGCGCGTTAAGTTGTCCCGCCGTGGGGATGAGTTGATCGCAACCACCACAGGCACGCAAAGCTCCGGGGCACTCATGTCGATGGTGAAAGCGGATGGTCTGCTCATCATCCCGGAGGGCGAGACCGCTGTGTCAGCAGGCACCCGGCTCCCCGTGAGGCTCTTACGCGCGGGGAGCGATGCCGTACTGGGCTAGTCGTTGTGCTGCTTCAGCGTGCGGGACAGCACATCCTGTAGCGCTTGCTTCTTCTTGCGGCTGTTGCGCTGCTTCTTGTTCTCGTTGGCACCGCTGCCCGCCTCATCCTGAGATTCCGTAAGGGCGCGGCGCAGCGCAACTTCCATTGCCGTCGGCACTGGCTCGTCGTCAGCGTCCTGTGCGACCGCCGCCGCTGCCTCGCGGGTGTGCTCTTCCTCAATCGCCTTGATGCTCAGGTCGATCTGGCGCTTTTTGCGGTTCACCTTGATGACCCGCGCCTGGATGGTTTCGCCCATCTTCACCACGTCCTCTGGCGATTTCACGTAGCCCGTTGCCAGTTCGGAAACGTGGATCATACCGGGGCGCTCCGCACCGATCTCCACGAACACACCAAAGTTCTCGATGCGAACCACCTCGCCGCTCACCGTGTCGCCCACGCCAAGCTGCCCAATCGGGTTCTCCGGTGGCTTCTCCAGCGAAAGCGCGATACGCCCGCTGTCCGCGTCCACCTTGAGGATGTAAACGGTGATCGTTTCGCCCTTCTTGACGATGTCCTCAACGTTACGCACGTTGGGCTTGCCAAGCTGGGAGATGTGCAGCAGGGCGTCTTTGCCGACCCCCACATCAACAAACGCACCATACAGCTCAATGCTTTTCACCGCACCTTGTAGTTCCATGCCCACCTTAAGGTCACCGATCGCTGGCGCGTCAGCAGGTGCTTCGGCGGCGGGAGCTTCTGGTTCAGCCTCGGCAGCGGGAGCCTCGGTTTCAGCATGCGGTGCTACTTCCGCTTCAGCGGCAGGAGCCTCTGGTTCAGCTTCAGCGGCGGGAGCCTCGGTTTCAGCGTCCGGTGCTACTTCCGCTTCAGCGACGGGAGCCTCTGGTTCAGCCTCGGCAGCGGGAACCTCGGTTTCAGCTTCCGGTGCCGCTGCTTCAGCCGCAGCGACGGGAGCCTCAGCTTCAGCTTCCGGTGCTACTTCCGCTTCGGCAGCAGGAGTCTCCGCCGCAGCTTCCGGGGTCGTTTCGACCGCGTCGGCAACCTCCTCTACCGCTTCTGCTTCGTTGTTTGTTGTTTCTTCGCTCATCATCGGTACCTCACCTTTCCACGCTATATGCTGGGAGCCTGCAATTTGCGACACAGTGCGCCTAAAAGAAGTCTTCTGGGACTTGTTGATAATCAATTTGGTTTATTTTTTGGTGCGGACGCTGCTGGGGTTTGCTGAATCTGCATCGTGTGTTGAGCAAAGTTACAGGGTAGGTCGAAGTGCTACACCACTACGAAACCATGCTCGGCTACGGTATGGGTTGTATGCTCGTCACAACAGTGTTGTTGGCGGGATGATACAGAATACAGTGTTAGAAACCCTGGCAAACTGCCTAAAGGCTAAGTGTACCAACTGCATTGTAGCGCGTATAGGGGGCAACTGCGCCAGTTTACGCGCCTCATACACCACAAATGTGCCCCCCTGTGGCAGATGAAATGGGCGTCTCTCATCAACAGTACAGTTCAATTTCCCATTTCCGTCCCTTACACTAAGGCACACAATCAACTAACACGCAAGAAAGCGACCTCAGGCATGTATATCCTTCTTGGTGCTTACTACACGCCTGCGGCAGACAGACACTAATATGGAATGCGAGGCAAATAACGCATATGTGGCGAATAATCGGTTTGGGACTTACGGCGGTTGTCGTCGTTATCTTCGGCTTCAGCTTGGTAGAAATTAGTGGGGGTAGTGATGTAGGGGCAAACGCGGCTGTTGCCAGCGCTGATGTTGACTTAGCAGACTACCCCCGTGCGACCGACCCCAACTACGATTGGCAGTTCCCCCGCGACCACGGTCCGCACCCGGACTTCTTAACGGAGTGGTGGTACTACACGGGGAACCTGGCGGCAGAAGACGGACGTCGCTTTGGCTACCAGTTTACGGTGTTCCGGCGGGCAGTGCTGCCAGCAGAACAATCCTCGGACAGCGAATGGCGCACACGGCAGGTGTACCTCGTGCACTTCACCGTGAGCGATATTGAAACGGGTACCTTCTACCACGATGAACGCTACAGCCGAGGTGCCGCCGGGCTGGCAGGTGCCACCGCAGACCCGCGCTACCGCGTTTGGGTAGAGAGCTTTGAGGTAGAAGCGCTGAACGACGACGCCACGCAACTCCAGATGACCGCCTCCACAGGCGATGCAGCAATCGACCTGCAACTCACGCGGGAAATGCCCATCGTCTTTCAAGGAGAGAACGGACTGAGCCAGAAGAGCGCGGAAGCGGGCAACGCCAGCTACTACTACAGCATCCCCCGCCTGGAGACCGAAGGCACGCTGACCATCGAGGGCGAAGTGTTCGATGTAACAGGCGTTAGCTGGATGGATCACGAGTTCAGCACGAGTGCGCTGGGTGACGGTGCGCTGGGCTGGGACTGGTTCGGGCTGATTTTTGATGATGGGCGCGAACTGATGATCGGGCAAATCCGTATGCAAGATGGCAGCAAAGAACCCGCGTTCGGCGGGCTGCTGGTCAACGAGGACGGCAGCAGCATTTACCTGCCAGCGGATTCGTTCGAGATGACGCCGCTGGACAGTTGGACAAGCCCGGACACCAACGTTACGTACCCGCTGGGCTGGGAGATTAGCATCAACGCGGACGCCATCGACGCCGACGATCCGCTGGAATTCCAGGCGATCCCGCTGATGCCCAACCAGGAACTCACCACGGAGCCATCCTATTGGGAGGGTGCCGTGCGCGTAGAAGGTGACGTGACAGGCTACGGCTACAACGAAATGACGGGCTACGCCACCGAAATGACCGGGCGCTTTTAAGTCCTGTGTGGGCACCCCTCCGCGACTTTAACGCGGCGCTCTCGCTGCTGACGACGCTGCCCACACCAAAACAGTATCCCGAGGCACCCGGACGCGCCTTTGCCTACTTTCCGCTGGTTGGCGTTGTGCTTGGTTGCCTGCTGTGGGCGGTGCAGGCGAGCGTTGGGCGCATCGCTACCGCAGATGCCGCCGCGTGGGTGACGCTGCTGGCGTGGGTACTGCTCACGGGTGGGCTGCACCTGGATGGGCTTGGCGACGCTAGCGATGGTCTGTTCGCCACCGTCAGCACACAACGCCGCCTGGACATCATGAAGGATCCACGCACCGGGACGTGGTCTGTGGTTAGCCTATGCCTGGTGCTGCTGGGCAAATGGGTCGGCATCCGCCACGCAGACGGCGCATGGCTGCTGTTGGCGGCGGTCGCTGCCCGCTGGGTGATGGTGGCGGCAGCGTACAGCTTCCCCTATGCCCGTGCAGATGGCATGGGCGGCTACTATCGTCAGGGGCTGGGTCGCCAGCAGATGGCGATTGCGTCAGTCATCATGATTGGTTTGGTGGCGTTTTTCGCCGGGTATTTCGCACAACTGCTGGTTGTGCTTGCAGGCGCGGCGGTTGTCGCGTGGTGGGCGTCCCGGCGATTGGGGGGGCTAACAGGCGACATCTACGGTGCCCTGTGCGAACTCACCGAAACTGGACTCTTGTTGCTGTTGGGCATGGGCGCATAACAGACTATTTTCTCTCAATTCGTGCGTGCTATAATGTGCTGCCTAGTTGCAAGAACAAACCAGACAAGGACATGCCAATGCAACCGTCTCCGGTTACCGCGCCAGAGAACGCACCGTCTGTAGACGGCGCAGAAAAGCTGACGCTTTCTATCATTATCCCCTGTTACAACGAAGTCACAACGCTGCGCACAGTGCTAAACGTGGTCAAGCAGCAGTCCGTCGTTGACGAAATTGTGATCGTAGACGATGGCTCTACAGATGGCACCCGGGATGTACTGGCGGAAATTGAGGCAGAAAACGACCCCCGCGTGAAGGTAATCTATCACAAGGTGAACCAGGGCAAGGGTGCCGCACTGGTGACTGGCTTCCAGCACGCCAGCAGCGATGTGTTCCTCATCCAGGACGCCGACCTGGAATATGACCCCCGCGAGTACGCAGACCTGCTCAAACCAATTCAAGAGGGGCGCTCCCCCGTTGTGTATGGGTCGCGCTTCCTGGGCGGTCCGCGCAAGGCAATGTACTTCTGGAACATGATCGCCAACAAATCACTCACACTGGCAACCAATATCCTCTATAACTCTATCCTCAGCGATATGGAAACGTGCTACAAGTGCTTCCGCCGCGAGGTCGTTGAGGGTATGAAGATCCACGCCCGTGGCTTTGAGTTTGAGCCGGAGTTCACGGCGAAGGTGCTAAAGCAGGGCATTTTCGTCTACGAGGTGCCCATCAGCTACAACGGGCGCGAGTGGGACGAGGGCAAAAAGATTAAGTGGACGGATGCGCCCATCGCATTGTGGACGCTGCTGAAGTACAGGTTCGTGGACTAAACCACCGCACCAGCAGCACCATCTACCGCTAAAATAACAGACCCCGCACATGCGGGGTTTTCTGTCGTATCCGGTTGGGTACAGCGTTGAGGATAATAGCTACAGTGAATAAAAAAGACTTTGTGCTACGCCGGGATTTTCTGCTGCACATCGTTGAGCATATCGAGCGCTGCCTCGCGGCTGTCCACCACATCCACAGGGCAGTTGACGTTGGGCATAAAGTAACCGGGCGAGACCAGCAGCACCCGTGCTAGGTTGCGGGTCGCATGTGCCTCATCAAAGCGCCGCCCGTGCGTCTCGCGTGGACGATTGCCCGAAACATTGCTCAAATCCATCACGAGATAGATGGGGCGATCGTGATTGGCTGTCATCGCATCTAGTGCCGCAATGCTGTGATAGTATGCCTGGAGCGTCCAGCCTTCTTCAAAAATTTGATACAGAACCCGATCATCGTTGTTATCCCATTGCAGCCGGATGCTCATCTGACAATACTCCTCGTTGAAGAATCAATGAATTTTCCACATAGTACCGGATTTTTCAGAAGCGTGTCAATCACCACTTGGGCAATTTATACGTATTTTATGTCTTCGCGTATGACGATTTGCACAGGGAATTTTCCATACACAGCAGTCTACAGCAAAACACATGAGGAATCTGTTGGCAACTATGACAAAATATCAATTGTTTTTTGATGGAAAAACACCGAAAGCAGCGCTAATCCTGCCCACTTGCCTGTGCCTTCTACCCTTTTATGCCGTTACATTTTCTCATATGATGACCAGCAAAAATGTAAAGCAGTGTAAAAACTTGGCAGCAATCCTACTGTCTTCCCGTTAAATGCGGCATTTCCAATACACATGTGGTTTTGAGGAACGCCCAACTCATGCAGATTAAACGAGACTACTCCAGACCATTCTTCACCAGCCGCCGCCGGGGCGCGCGCGGGCAGCTATTGCTCGGCTACGTTCTGTTCGTCGGCACTTTTTTGGGGATGGTTTACTTTCAGTTCGACCGCCTACAACTGGTCGCGCTAGACACGGTGGGTATGGCACCCACAGCAACGCCTTTTGCCAGCGAGTATGCCACGATGGGCTACGAATCGTTTTTGGAAGGCGATATGCAAACGGCGGCAGAGCAATACGCGAGTGCGGTGCAAGCACAGCCGGAAAACCTGGACTACATGTACGAGTATGGGCGTATGCTCATTGAGCTAGACCGTGCTGGCGAGGCTATCGACCTTGCCGATCAGATGATCGCCGTCAGCGGTATGAGCGACCCACGCGGCTACGCCCTGAAAGCAAAAGCACTCGTGTGGGAGGGCGACAGCGCCGGGGCAATCCCCGTGGCGGTAAGCGGGTTGGAAATCGACAACGCCTATGCCCCCCTGTTCGCTGCCCGTGCCCGTGCCTACACCAACATCGGGCGCTGGCAGCAGGGCATTGCCGACGGGCAGCAGGCAGTTGACCTTGATCCGATGGATCCCGACGCGCACCGTGCCTACGCTTACGCGCTCATCTGGGTGGGGGAACGCGAACGTGCCATTGAACAGTTGGAGATGGCAATCTCGCTGAACCCGAACTTCACGCCGCCGTACTTCGAACTGGCGCTAAACTATCTGGCGATTGATCGAGACTCCATGGCGATTGCGACCTACGAGCGTGTGCTCTCGCTAGAACCGCGCAACGAGCGTGCTTTCCTGCGGCTGTGCGAGGCGTATTTCAAGATCGGGCAAAACGACCAGGCACAGGGCTACTGCGAAGACGCCATCGACGTGAACCCGCAGTACCCACAGGCGCACCGTCAGCTTGGTATGGTGAAGTACAACCGCCGCAACTACGAGGGCGCTATTGAGTCGTTCAACGAGTGCTCTGCTGTCGGCGGTACAGAAATCCAGTGTTGGTACCTGCGCGGGCTGGCACACTACTACCTCGGCGAGTGTGACGACGCATGGACGGTGCTGGAAGATGCCCTCCAGCGCGTTTCCGACCCGGCAGGCAACCCCCGCCCGGCAGATGACCCGGTTGTGCGCGCCATCCGAGAGGGGCTGCGGCTAACGACGGTTTCCTGCCCACGCTACAGCGGGCGTGCTGTGCCAACCGCACTGCCGCCAACGTCTATCCCGCCAACGCCCATCGGCGGCTTTTAAAATCCGCAAACGAGGCACTGTGCATGTACCTTAAAACGCCAAAACGCTACTCCGCCAAGCGCCGGAAGCGCTACCTGCTTTCCTATCGGCGCATCGGCTTCTGGCTGTTGGCGTTAGTGTTCATTTTCGGTGGCTGGTATGTCTACCGGGAGCGCTCCACGCTTGCCCCCATCGTGAGCACCCGGGCAGAGGCGCTCTACTACGACGGCAGCGAGCTCGTCTCGACACTCACTGCGCCCACCCCACTGCCGACCGAAAACCCACTGAACTTAGTTAGCCGGGCAGACGCCAACTGGAGCGGCGGGCGCGTGGAAGATGCCATGGTCGACTACACACAGGCGGTAGAATCGCTGCCCAACGATGTGGTCACGCATTACCGCTACACCATGGCGCTCATCATTGAGGGGCGCTACGTGGAGGCAGTGGAAGCGGCGGAAGACGCCATCACTGCCGACCCATACTCATCGGAGGCGTGGTCTGTGCGGGCGCTGGCGCAGGTACGCGCCGGGGATCCCGGCTCGGCGCTTGCCAGCGGGCAGCACGCCCTGCAACTAAACCCGGAAAACGCGAGTGCTTACGCCTTCTTGACGGAGGCGTACCTCGACCTGAACCAGATCGAACGGGCACGCGAGGCAGCACAGCAGGCAATTGACCTGAACCCAAACAGCGCAGACGCCTACTATGCCCGTGCGCAAGTCACATGGCTGGCAGATGGTGACCTGGAGACCGCAGCGGCAGACTTCCAAACCGTGTACGAAATTGCCCCCTACTACGTGGACGCTGCCGTCAACGCGGCGGTGCTCAAGGCAACGGTCGGGAATGCCGAAGAAGCGGTTGCCATCCTCAACGCGGCGAAAGACGCCAACCCAGACAACCCGACTATCCTGGTTTGGCTGGGGATTATCTACAACCGCGAGTACGGTGACCCGAACCAGGCGGCGGATGTGCTGGCACGCTGTGTGGAAGTCAACGAAACCAGCGATGGCTGCCACTTCTGGTATGGGCGTGTGCTGCTGAGCCTGGAACAGTACAACGAGGCGGCAACCGTGTTAGATCGTGCTGTGCAGCTCACGAATGAACTCGGCACACCAGACCCACGCTATCACTATTGGGCGGGGGAGGCACAAATCTACCTGGGCAACTGCCCGGCGGCACTCGGCTACCTGCAAGAGGGTTACGATATTGCGCTGGCGAACGACCAACCCGACTACGCCAGCGATTTGCAAGGCTCCATTCGTGAGTGCTCCGCGTTTGACAGCACGTTCAGCCCCACGGCAACCCCGGCGGTCATCCAGCCGGGCGGCGCACAAACGGGCACACAAAACACACCGGAGCCACAGCAGGAACCCGTCGCCACTGTCTCCCCCAACATCTAACGCTCACAGCAGCTTGCCGGTGCGCACGGTTTGGCGGTATGCCCGCACACCCATCACAATGGAGACTGCTGGCAACCACACCGCGCCAATCACCAGGAAGAACAACGTCAGCAGTGTGAATGGGGCAAGTTCCGCGTCGGGGTCAGGTGGCGGCAGTTGATACGAAAAAGCGCCTGCTACCACAAACAGCAGTGCCCCCACCATCACAGGCAGCACCCCGCCAAACCGAACGGGTAGCCGCCCGTCCAACAGGCTCATGGGCGTCTGTTGCATCTGGAACCAGAGCATCAACAGGATATACACCGCAATCACGGTGATGATCGAGATGGCGTTACGGCTGATGGTGCCCTGCCACACCCCCAACCCGAACAATACCACAAACACCACCGCTACCCCCGCTGCCTCCGACGTGCGCAGCCGCATGGCATCGGGAGCGGCATCACTGGGGGGCAAGCGTGCCGCGAGTACCCACAGCAGCACGATCAACAGCACACCACCCACCGCCGCAACAATCAGCGTCGTCGTGGTGACGGGCGCATCACCGCTGCGCATTTGGTAGCCGCGCACCCAAACCCCCCACGCTAAGCCCAGTACAGGTGCCAAACTCCCCACCAAACGAGCACGCGATGGCGCTAACAACGCCACCAGCAGCCCCAGCCCCAAGAACCCGGCGACCGTTTGCGTCCCCATAACCCGCGTGACAATCTGTTCCGGCAGCGCTTCCAGCGATACCGCCGGGTTCAACAGCAGCCCCGCACACAGCCCATACAGCCCCATCAACGCCATCGCGCCAAATAGCTCGTGCACACGGTAGCGCACCAGCAAATCGAGCAGCAGCGCCGCCACTGCAACATACCCCAGCGCCACGGGCACCCACATCCACACCGGGCGGGTGACGTCTGTCCAAAGCACAACCTCAGAGGCAAACGCGAGGCAGGCGGCAAATAACAGGCGCACGGTCCACACACGCGGGTCGGGCGGGGTGCGCCCCTCTTTGCGAACAAGAACGGTATCGGTCATGGCTGCCCAAGTTTGTGATCAACGACATGCTCACAAGCTAACACGGATTGCAGATAGTGTCGATTGTCCGCAGCGGGAGATTTCCCCCAACCTGAGAAACGTGACGCAGCGCACGTTAGCCGCACAGTGCTTTCGCCTACATTGAGGTCATGCTTAACGATGGATCACAAAGGGATGAGCTACATTGGACCTGCAAACCACACACCGCTACGCCACTACAGACGCGCTGCGCACCCTGTACGACGGTGCCGCCACCCGCTGGCACACATCAATCAGCCGCATGGGGGTCACCGGGGCATACCGTCACCTGTTTGCCCAACTGCGGCAGATGTGCCGCTTGGAACAACTCAACGCGGACAGTTACGTGCTTGATGCAGGCATCGGTACCGGGGCACTTAGCCTCGCCCTGGTCGAGCAGTGCACCAGCGCACCGTGCGTCAAAGGGGTGGATATTTCATCTGCTATGCTAAACCAAGCAGCAATACACCTCACCAGCGCCAACGTACCAAACAAGATGTACCTGCGAGACGCGACAGAACTGCCCTTCCGCAACAACGTGTTCAGCATGGCAATGACCGCACACATGCTAGAGCACATGCCAAATCCGCAGGTCGCCCTGCAAGAATTGATGCGGGTGCTGCGCCCCGGTGCGCCGCTGCTCGTGCTCACATCCCGTCACGGGATCATTACAACCCTGCACAAGCACCGCTGGCACTACGAACCCATCCCACAGGACGATATGCTGGGCATGATGACCGCCGTCGGTATTGAAAACATCTGCATGATGCCCTACAGCAACCTGCCCTGGATTCGCAACATGAGCACTGCGTTGGTTGGCACAAAGCGTCCCTAGGCGCTACCCTACGCTAAAGAGTTGGAGATGAGCCATGCAAAATACCCCGCTTTCCAAGCGTTTCCGCTGCCTGAACGCTGTCGAGATCTTCGCTGACCTGACACCAGAGGAGATCCAGCGCTTTACTGAAATCGCCCCGGTGAAGGAGGTGCGGGCAAAGGAACTGCTCTACTCCCCACACCAAACGGCAGAGGTCATCTTTATGCTGTCTTCCGGGCGGGTGCGGCTCTATCACCTCTCGCCGGAGGGCAAAATGCTGCTCACGGGGTATCTGGAACCGGGTGCGATGTTCGGCGAGATGAACCTCATTGGGCAGACGATGCTTGGTAACTATGCAGAGGCAGTCGAGGACTCGCTTATTTGTGTGATGTACCACGCCGATGTAGAAGAGGTGCTGCTGCGCGACTTACGCATCACGCGTCGCATCCTGAACAGCGTGGGGCAGCGGCTCATCGACACAGAATACCAGCTTTACCTGATGGCGCTTAAAACCGTGCCGGAGCGCGTGGCAGCGGCACTGCTGTACATGGGGATGCGCTACGACCAGCGCACATCCGACGGCACCAATCTGCGCGTAGATGTCACACACGAAGACCTGGCGATCACTATCGGTGCCAACCGCGAAACCGTGACCCGTACGCTCAATGACCTCCAGCGCGAAGACGTGGTAAAGCTGGGGCGTGGGCGCGTCATCCTGCACGACCTGCGCCGGCTGCGGGAGCTAAGTGGATATTAAGGCTGAGTTGCCAAACGCTGCTTGCATAGACTAGAATTTATGCAAATACCAGCTTAGGGAGCAGCTAATGACCACTATCAACACGCTAGAAACACCGTCCGTCCTTATTGACATGGACGTAGTAGAGCGCAACATCGCCGCCATGCAAAAGCGCTGCGACGACCTGGGCATCCAGTTTCGCCCGCACATCAAAACCCACAAAATCCCTGCGCTGGCGCAAATGCAGCTCGACGCCGGGGCGGTGGGCATCGCCTGCCAAAAGGTCAGCGAGGCGGAGGTGTTCGTGGAGGCGGGCTTTAAGGACGTGCAGATTCCTTACAACATCGTCAGCGAGCGCAAAACAAACCGTTTGGCACAGCTTGCCCGCCGTGCCCACATTACCGTCACGGCAGACAGCGCTGCTGTGGTAGATGGGCTAGGCGCGGCGGCAATGAACGCGAGTGCCATCATCCATGTGCTAATCGAACTTGTCGGACCTAATCGGCGCACGGGCACCACGCCAAGACAGGCATTCGAGCTAGCACAGCGCGTGATTAGCCATAACAACCTGCGCTTTGAGGGCATTATGGGCTACCCCAGCACCGAGGCCATGCGCCCGGCATTCCAGCAGGCAATCGCACTGTTGCAGGCGGCAGACGTTGCCATGCCGACGGTTAGCGGTGGGGGCAGCGGTGCCGCCCTGGAAGTACACCTGCTGCCAGAACTAACTGAGCTGCGCGTAGGCACCTACATCTTTTACGATTGGCGGAGTGTGCTCAATGGGTGGGCGACACGGGAAGACTGCGCTATGCGCGTGCGAGCAATGGTCGTTAGCGCCAACGAACCCGACCGGGTGATCTTGGACAGCGGCAGCAAAACCCTGAACGCAGAAAGCGAAGCGGGCGTGTATGGGCACATTGTAGAGTACCCCGAGGCGAAGCTGTACGCGCTCAACGAGGAACACGGCTTCACCGACTTTTCCGCCTACGATGACATGCCCAAAGTGGGTGACATCGTGCACATCATTCCCATCCACACCTGTGTGGTCACCAACCTGCACAACCAGATTTACGCCGTGCGCGGCGATGAGATCGTGCAACCCTATCTGGTCGAGGCACGCGGTATGGTGTGGTAGCCCGGTTTAGGTCTCGGCGCTCATCCTCTCCAGGATCAGATTGCGGTAGCCGTCCACACGGGCGTGCCACCCCGCCGCCACATAGACCGTGCTGTCTAGCTGGAACACCAGCGCCTCCCCGGGGAAAGTTGCACCGGGTGTGAGGCGCTCCCGCTGGTACAGGCGCACGCCATCAGCACGGGTGCTGATGAGCGCGGCGGCACCATCACCTGCCTGTGTGGGTTCTGCCGCAAGTGGCGGGCTGTCGATCAAACCGGTTGCCGTCAGCCGCACATTGACGATTTCCACAGTACGATTCCGCAGCGCGTAACCGTATTCGCGCTCGTGCGCCGCATGGAACGTTACCGCAATGTCATCTTCCAGCGGGACGGTGAGTTCGTAGCCCTGCCCGGCGTAGCGGGCGTCCAGCGTTATGGTCAGCACACGCTTTTCCGGCGGGATGTCGTCGTGAGATAGGTCTCGGTGCGCCTGTTGCTTCATTTCGCCCACAAGGTCATCCAGCGTATGGCGCAGTTCACCGTCGGCAGGTGCCAGCACTGCCCGTGAGTAGTCTAGCATTACATCTGCTACCAGCAGCCCAAACGCACACAGCACGCCCGGTGTGCGCGGCACCAACACACGCGGGATCTCCAGCCGTTCTGCGACCTCACAGGCGTGCAGCGGACCCGCGCCGCCAAACGCCACCAACGTGAACTCGCGCGGGTCGTGCCCGCGTGCCACGCTCACGCGCCGCAGTGCCCGCTCAATGTTGGCGTTGGCGATGTCAATCACACCCTGGGCTGCCCCCTTTGCAGGCAAGCGCATGTCTTCGCCCAGCATCGCTAACGCCTGCTCCGCTGCCGCTACATCTAAGTCCATGTCACCGCCCAAAAAGTGCGCTGCGTCTAACCGCCCCAGTACCACATTAGCATCCGTCGTGGTGATGTCTGTGCCGCCGCGCCCATACGCAATCGGACCCGGCGAAGCGCCTGCACTCTGCGGTCCCACACGCAGCGCCCCGCCGCTGTCCAGCCGGGCGATGCTGCCCCCGCCTGCGCCCACCGTGTCAATATCCAACAGGCGCATCCGCAGCGGCAACCCGTCAATCTCAGCTTGGGGGCGCTTGACGGGACTGCCTGGAATCAACGCGACATCCGTGCTGGTGCCGCCCATGTCCAGGGTGAGTACATCCGGGTACCCTGCCAGCGATGCCAGGTAGTGGGCACCAATCACACCCGCAGCAGGACCGCTCAGCGCAGTGTGCGACGCCTGCGCAGCAGCACGCCCGGCGCTCACCACACCGCCATCGGATTTCATCACGCGCAGGCGGGTGGCACCCGGCAGTTGTTGTTCCAAATTTGCCAGGTAGCTGCTGATGACCGGGCGCACATACGCCTCTAGCGCGACTGTGCTTGCCCGCTCATACTCGCGGAACTCCGGCAGTAACTCGTGGGAGAGCACAATTTGGGTCTCGTCCATCATACCCCGCGCCAAAATCGCCTCGCGGATGGTCTGTTCGTGCATTGGGTTTACGTAGCTGTACAGCAAGCACACCGCTACCGCATCAGCATCTTGCCGCTGCACAGCGTCTAGCACGGTCTGCACGCTGTCCAGGTCGAGCGGCACAACCACATCCCCCGCATAGTCCAGGCGCTCCTCCACTGCAAAGCACATCTCACGCGGGATGAGCGGGGGTGGCAAAGTCGGGTGCAGCGCGTACAGTTCTGGGCGGTTTTGCCGGGCAATGAACAGCACATCACGATAGCCCTGTGTGGTAATTAGCGCGACTTTTGCGCCGCGCCGCTCCAGAATGGCGTTGGTGGCTACCGTTGTTCCGTGCGCCACCTGCCGCAGCGCTGTCAGGTCGCCTGTGATGGTCGCTAGCCCCGCCACCATTGCCTGTGCTGGGTCATCTGGGGTGCTAAGCAGCTTGTGCACGCGCAGTTCGCCGTCCACGTTCAGCACCAGGTCTGTGAATGTGCCGCCAATATCGACCCCTACAAACATAAGTCCCCTCCGAAGGTGCGCCGTATATGTTGCTCATATAAACGTCTGCTGTTGTTTTTATGTTTCGCAGAAATTTTGTTTACACATGGCGGCTATCATGCATGGTGTAAGCAGCAAAAGCAAACAGACTAAGGAGGTTAATACTATGATTACCCGTTGGAACCCGATGCGCGACATGATCGAAATGCAGAACCAGATCGACCGCATGTTTGACGACGCCTGGAAGCCCCTGTACAGCCAGGATAACCTGCTGCCGCTGGACGTTGATGAGACGGAAACAGGCTACACCATTAGCGCCGCCGTGCCCGGCATGAACCCGGAAGATATTCACGTCAATATCCAAGACAACGTGCTCACCATCTCCGGTGAGAGCAACAGCGAAACCGAGCGCAAGGACGAGAACGGCAAGCGCGTGCTGATGCGCGAGCGTCGTTACGGTAAGTTCAGCCGCTCTGTACGCCTCGCGCAGCCCGTCAATGCAGACGGCGTGGAGGCATCCTACGAAAACGGTGTGCTCATGCTCAGCGTACCCAAGGACGAGAAGGCGGCACCGCGTCGTATCCCGGTAAACACCCGCCAGCAGATCGCTGACGCAACCGAGTAGTTCCGTCCGGAGTGCGGCATATTCGCAGGCGCGGTCATCATGACCGCGCTTGTTGTTTTCCGCATAGGGTTGGCGTTAGAATGGCACTTGTTGGATTAACATCGCTTTAAGGAGTGCTGCCGATGACCGCCCCCAATCCGTTCTGCACAGACGGCGACACAGATCAAGCATGTGTCTTTGTCCCCAGGGAAGCGGTGTATCGCCACATTAACCAATACCTTGCAGACCCAATCAGCCCTCATGCGTTTGTGCTGCTGGGCGTGCCCGGGCTAGGCAAAAGCACCCTGCTGCGTCGCTTCGAGACCGTTTTCCCCGCCAGCGAGATTGGTATTTATCTCCAGTTGGGCAGCGCAGGCAGCGCCTACGACGAAACGCAACTGCTGGAGCAGATTGCAGCACAAATCACCACGGCGCTGCAAACACAAATCATCACGCCAGATGAACTCCTGCCTGAAGATGGCTATGCAGAGGCACCCCGCATCTGGTTCCGAGAGCGCTTCTTGCCTCACGTGTTCCGCATACTGCGGTCGCGGCGGCGGCTCGTCCTCCTGCTAGACGACGCCGATGTGTTATTCCAGGACAGCGCACTCACAGAACCGGATAAGCATCACTTCCTGGCATACCTGAGTGCCCTGCTGGCACACAACACGCAGCTTGCATGTGTGCTCGCGCTGAACAATGCCTACGAGACGGAGCTACAGCACTTCGCGCCGTTGGTGTCGCTGCCCTACGTACACCGCCTCAGCCACCTCACCCTCACCGAGACTGTTCAGTACATCAACAGTTCGGATGCCTTCACCGTGGATGACGCTGGCGTCGGTGCGGTGTTCGCCGCCACTGGCGGCAACCCGATGCTGGTACAACGCTACGGGGCACTGCTGCACGACCGCCTCCAGGAAGCGGGGCACACATCTCGTGTCCACCTGTCGCTGGACGCCGTGCGAGCCGCCCTGCCGCAACTAGCACAAACCACTCACTCCATCTTCCACGAGCAGTGGGGCAGGCTTGCGCTCAACGAGCGGCTGGTGCTAACTGCACTGGGCGACCTGCTGTACAAAAATCCCCAGCGTGCCGTCGCACCAGAACAAATTGAAACGTGGCTGGTCAAAACCGATTATCCGCTGGACATGATTGCTGTAAAAGCTGCCATCCGGCGGCTAGAGTACGACCTGTTGGTGCGCTATGAGGGCAAAGATATTGTTGTGACGAGTGGGTTGCTCAAATCGTGGCTGGTTAACAACACGCGGCTAGACGCGGTGGCAAACGGCGCTGCACCGCACACAAACCGCCCTGTTTGGCGCTGGGTGGGGGTCGGCATCACCGCCGTGCTGATTTTGCTGTTGTTGGCGCTGGTGCTCACCGCGCAGCGTGCCGCAGAACAACGCCCTTCCACGGCGGAGACGAACGTGCCAACGGTCACGTTGGAACAGGGCAATGGCAGCTAGTTCGCGGGGACGGGGATCTGGCAGGTTTCCTGCTCGATCTCACAGGTGGCGATCACTTCTTCGTCTAACCGCACCTCAAACGTCATGATGTCGCCGTCATCTAGCCAGAACGCACGGCTGGGTGCAACCGAGCGCCAAGAGTGACGCGAGTCACAGTATGCTTCTGCGGGCAGCAATGAGAATGATGTCGTCCATATCTGGAAACAATCCTGGCTGGGGAACACACTCGGCGGCTGTGATGCGTTGGCACGCCAGTTGGTTGCCCTAAACGTGACCTCGCCACCATTAGGGCGTGCCCGTGCGAAGATCAAGTCTCCTACATCAACCACTTCACCGGAATTATTGAACAGCACAAAGGTGCGCGCATCGTAGCGTGCCTCAATGTACACCAGCCCCTCCGGTAGGGGTTCCTCCGTTTCCGCTGTCTCCGCTGTGGCAACAGGAACATCGCTCGGTGTAGGCGTAGTCGTCGGAGGTTCGGTAGGCTCGTCGGTCGCCTCAACCGTCACAACAGGCGGGGCAACCGCTTCCGTTTCGTTAGCCACGATTGGCGTTTCAGTTGCAGCGCGGGTGGGTATCGGTGTCTCAGTTGCCGGCAGTTCAGTTGCGATTTCTGTTGTCACTTCGCTTAGCGCCGCCTCCTCTGTGTCATCCTCCGTCACTGGTTCCGTAGCTGCGACGGCAATGCTCACCTGGGATGGGGTTGGGTCAACAGATGCTGATGTCGGGTTTAAGAAAAACCATATCCCCCCCACCAACACCACCACCAGCAAGGCAGCGAGCAAACCCAAAAGAGGTGCCCGACGGTTAGCGCGTCTGTTTTTTGTCACATCCCCCGACGCAGGTGCTTGGCTCCCCAACTCCTCGCGCTTGGGCATGGAGGCGAGTGTGTTGTCGTTGCGGGGGATGGGCAGCACGTCTACAGCCGCCGGGACGGCGGTTTCATCTTCACTATCCTGCTTGCCGAACGTGCCATAGGTTTGTGTGGGCGGTTTCGGCTTAGATGCGGATGCGTCCGGGTGGAGGTCATGCGTGTCTTCATTTTCGCTGAGGGCGAATGCTCGCTCTAACGCCCGCATGAGTGCTGCACCGCTCTCGTAGCGGTCTTCCGGTTCTTTCTCCAGCACCTGCAAGATGACTTCTTCAACATGCGGTGAGATGTCTGGGTTGAGTTGGCTGGGTGGCGGCGGCGGGTCGCTCAGGTGCTTCAGCGCCACACTCATCGCGGTGGCATCATCGAACGGGACGCGCCCGGTCAGCATTTCGTACAGGCAAATTCCCAGCGAGTACAGGTCACTTTGTGGCACCGCCTGCGCAGAAGAAACCGCCTGCTCCGGCGCGATGTAGTGTGCGCTGCCAAATGTATTGCCGATGGTGCCCTCTGGTACGCTCAATGCCAGCCCGAAGTCCGTCAGCACGGCGTTGCCATCTTCCGTTACCAGGATGTTCGACGGCTTAATGTCCCGGTGAATGACACCTTCTTTGTGGGCGTAGTCCAGTGCTTCGGTCATGGCACGCATGACTTTGAGAACAAGCGAATGAGACATCATCGTTTTGTTGCGCAGGTGCCGCTTGAGGATGTGGCGGAGGTCTTCGCCGTTGATGAACGACATCGCCATGTAATAATTTTCGTCTACCTTGCCAAACTGGTAGATGCTGACGATGTTTGGGTGCTGCAAGCGGGCAATCGCACGCGCTTCCCGCTGGAAGCGCAGAAAATACTCATCCCGGTCATCCCCGGTGATGAGATACGTTTCGATGATTTTCACAGCGGCGTAGCGATCCAGGTTCTCGTCGTAGCCCTGGTACACACGCGCCATACCACCCCGCCCCAGCAGGGATCGGATGGTATAATCACCCAGTTGTGTTCCTATTAATGGATCTGACATGACGCCCTTTCCGCGCAGCGCAACGCACCGAGAGGGTTTAACTCACTACCTGACGTAATGTTAACCATACCACTACAAAACCTGATTTACCATAGCTTGGATGAATGCCACAACAAGAGGTTACCCACCAAATGATGAAGTTGCGATATACTAGGCGTGCAAGCTCATCAATTGTATATGATAGCCGGGACAGTAACGAGTTTGAGTTCTTCTCCAGACATCCCAGAAAAAGAAATGCGTGAACGGTGCGCAACCATTCTTGCCGCCTCTGCCGAGGAGGCACGCCGCTTAGGGCACGACTTCATCGGAACGGAGCACCTGTTCATTGCCATTAGCAAAAACCGGGAAGGTCCCACCACCGCACTGCTGAAGCGTGCCGGGCTGAACCCGATGACCGTTCGTAACGAAATCCGCATGGAAATCGGCAGCGGGGACGGCAGCGCCCGCGATGTGCTGCCGCTCACCCCTCGCAGCGAGATCGTCCTGTCATTGGCGATCTTCCTGGCGGAGCAGGAAGAGAATAACGAAGTCGATGAATCTCATGTGCTGCTCGCGCTGTTGCAAGAGGGCGAGGGCGTCGCGGTACGTAAGCTGATGGACATGGGGTTCGACCTGAACCTGTGGTTGCAGCGCCTGCTGCTAGAAGCACAGGAAGAGGCGTCTTTGGATGATGCGGATGATGAATCGCTGGAGTTCAGCGACTTTGACCTGGACAGCGACAGCGACATGTCACCTTTTGGCGAGCGCCCGCTTACCCCCCTGCTGGACAAATATGGGCGCGACCTGGTTTCCTCTGCGGAAAATGGCAGGATCGGACCGGCAATTGCCCGCGACCGTGAAATCCGGGCGGTTGCCCGCACACTGTCCCGCAGCAAGAAGAACAACCCGCTGCTGCTGGGCGATGCCGGCGTGGGCAAAACCGCTGTCGTGGAGGGTTTGGCATACGCCATCCACATGGGAGAGGCACCCAAGCCACTGCTGGAAAAGCGCATTGTGGAAATCGAAATCGGCACGCTTGTCGCAGGGACAAGCCTACGCGGGCAGTTCGAGGAGCGGTTGCTCGGCATCGTGAACGAGGTCAACCGCACGGGCAATATCATCCTGTTCATCGACGAAATTCATACCATCGTCGGCGCTGGGGATACCATTGATAGCAACCTGGACGCGGCAAACATTCTCAAGCCCGCGCTCGCACGCGGCGACATTATGGTCGTCGGTGCGACCACGCACGAGGAGTACCGCAAGGCAATCGCACAAGACCCAGCACTAGAGCGCCGCTTCCGCACGATTGACATCGAAGAACCCACCCAGGACGACGCCATGCGTATTTTGGAAGGGCAGCGGATGCGCCTGGAATCGCACCATCGGGTCACCATCCCCGACGATACGATGCGTGCGTCAACAGAACTCTCCGTGCGCTACCTGCCAGACCGCCGCCTGCCAGACAAAGCACTCGACTTGCTAGACGAGGCGTGTACCCGCGTTGTTATCCGTACTATCGCGCCGGAGCAAAGCGAGGGTGATCTCGACGAGCAGGAGATGATAGGCACGGTCACACGCGCCGATGTTGCCAGTGTGCTCTCCGAGTGGACGGGCATTCCAGTGCATGAGATGACACAAGAGGACAAAGAGCGCCTGGCAAACCTGGACATCATGCTAAAGGAGCGCGTCATCGGGCAAGACCCTGCCGTGGATGCCATTGCATCCGCGATTAAGACCTCTCGTGCGGGCTTAGGCGACCCACACCGACCCGTGGGTGTTTTTCTCTTCCTCGGTCCGTCGGGCGTCGGCAAAACCGAACTCGCCCGCTCTTTAGCAGACATGCTGTTCGGCAGCGAGGACGCGCTGATGCGCCTGGACATGTCGGAATTTCATGATGCACACACGGTTGCCCGGCTCATCGGTGCACCGCCCGGCTACCGAGACAACAACCGGGGCGGGCAGCTCACAGACGGGCTGCGTCGGCGTCCGTATAGCGTGGTGCTGCTGGATGAGGTCGAAAAGGCAGCGCCGGAGGTCTTCGACATCTTCTTGCAGGTGTTTGACGAAGGACGCCTGAGCGATGCCAACGGACGCCCGGTAGACGCTCGGCATGCCGTCTTCGTCATGACGAGCAACATCGGCGCACAGCAAACCGCCAAGTCCATTGGCTTCGGCGACAAGGCAAAGGCGGAGCGCCGCTATTCCAGCTACCTGAACCAGTACTTCCGCCCGGAGTTCCTGAACCGTGTCGATGAAGTCATCGAGTTCCGCCCGCTCGGCGAGGAAACACTCGTCAAAATACTGGACTTACAAATGCGCGAAGTGCACGAGCGGCTGAGCGACCAGGGCATTTTGCTCCACCTGGAAGACGATGCCCGGCAGCTTCTGCTAGAACAGGGCTACGATCCGTCGAACGGGGCACGCCCGCTGCGCCGTACGATTGAGCGCCTCATCATCCGCCCGCTGAGCGACAAAATCCTACGCAGCGAATTCACTCCCGGCGACCGTGTTGTAGCGCGGTCACGCGTTGATGGCACATTGTCGTTTGAAGTGTAGTGTAAGGACTGTAATGCGCCCCCCTCAAAATGGCAGGCAACCCGAGGCACTTTCTGCACTAGAGGAGTCCAAGCTCCTCAGCACAACACACCCCAACGACGCGACCGACCTGTTCGCAACCGACCCCGACGAGATCATCCGTGCGCTGGGCAAGGTCGCGCTGCGCCGCGAAAACGTGGACGATCAGTTCGCCCTGGCAGACCGCTGTGCGCGGCTCTCCGCCACACAGGACGGACAGTTGCAAATCACCTACGTGAACAAAACCATCACCGCCTACCGCCGTGCCATGGCACAAAGCACCAACAATGGCGACCGCAAACTGGCGAAGCGCTCGCTAGACGACTACATCGGCTGGCTGGCGGCATTTGCCCGCGAGCACGACAACCGTCGTAACGTTGCCGTTTCCTTGTGGGCACTGGCGGAGTATGACGAGGCAATCTTGCCGCACGTCGGCGTAGACGAAAGCGCCCTACAGGACTTGCTAGATAGCTACATGGTTACGTCACTGTCCACGCGGATGGGCGGCGAAGCGACCAACGGCAAGCCACACACCGGTAAGGGCTATCAGGTTGATGACAAGACCTACGGCATAGACCCTATCGCCGATGACGAAACCCGTGCCGACATCGGGCTAGACCCACACCAGATGGAAAACACCGGGGACGACCTCGAAGAAACGTACATCTCGCCGGATGTGCTCACCACGCAGGATGATGACGACGACCCACAGCTTTCTGTGTTCGACTTTGGTCATGACAGTGGTGCAACCGTCGTTGGAGATGACGCGCAGCGCGATATGCTCTCCGATGACGCGCAGCCCGACGAGCTTGAGCGCGACACCATCATTGCTGTGCAAAACGAGGGCGAGTCTGCCGCTGGCAACGCCATCAAGCGCACCCGCATGAAGCGGCGACGCAGGCAGCGGCGCAAAAAAGACGAGCCGAGCGAGCACGAGTACGACGTGGGCGACAAAATCGAAGGGCGCTTTGAGGTCGCAGATGTCAAACGCGGCGGTATGGGCATCGTCTACCTGTGCTATGACCATGACGAGCGTGCCCCCGTCGCCATCAAAAGCTTCCAAAGCCGCTTCCTCAAAAATGAGCGTGCTGTCGCCCGCTTTGAACAGGAAGCACTCACTTGGATCCGGCTGGAAAAGCACAGTCACATCGTGCAAGCGCGGCTGGTACAAAACATTGCCGCCCGCCCACACATCATCCTAGAGCAAATCAGCGGTCCGGAGGGGCTGGGCGCAGACCTGCGCAGTTGGATCGACCACAAACGGGTTGACCTGCAACAGGCAATCACGTTTGGGCTACACATTGCCCTCGGGATGCAGCACGCCTCGAATATCATCCCCGGGTTAGTTCACCGCGACCTGAAACCCGCCAATATTCTCGTCACGCAGGACAGCATCGCCAAAGTAACCGATTTCGGACTGGTGCGCTCGCTGGAACCTGACCCTGCTGCCACCACCCAGGACAACGACCGCTCTACCGCCAGCATGGGCACCGACAACGACATGCGGCTCACCCGTGTGGGTGCGATTGTCGGCACTGCCCCGTACATGTCGCCGGAGCAGTGCGGCTCAGAAGATGTTGACATCCGCTCCGATATTTATGCCTTCGGCGCTGTAATGTACGAGATGCTCACGGGCAGGCACATCTTCAACGCCAAAAAGTGGGAGGCATGGCTGTACGCCCACATCAACGACATCCCGCGCTTTAACGGGGATGCCCGCAACGAAATCCCACCGGAACTGCAAACGCTCATCCTGCGCTGCCTGGAAAAGCAACCCTCGAAGCGCCCGCAGCACTGGGGCGAACTCGTTGACGACCTCGCAGCAATTTACGAGCAGGAAGTGGGCGAACAGCCGGAACTTGAAGTCACAGGACCGCAGCTAGAAGCACGCGAGCTGATGGATAAAGGCTACTCGCTCACCGAGTTGCAGCGCCTGGACGAGGCTATCGAAGCGTATGACCGCGCTATTTCATTGCAACCTGAGGTTGCCTGGGGCTGGGCACGCAAGGGGCGCACCCTACGCCTGATGAATCACCTGGACGAAGCGCTCGGCGCGTACGACAAGGCGCTGCAACTGTTCCCAACCTATGGCTGGGCTTTTAACGGTAAGGGCATCGTGCTAGAGCGCATGGGCAACCTGCCGGAGGCGCTGGAGTGCTACAATCGCGCGGCGGAGATCAAGCCGTCAGAGATTTGGCATTGGTACAACCAGGCGGACGCGCTGCAAAGCCTTAACCGCCACGACGAGGCAATTGCCGCGCTAAAGAAGGCACTGGAGCTAGACCCGGCACACGCGTTTAGCTGGGCGAAGCTGGGGCAGGTTTATCGCCAGTTGCGGCAGTATCAAGCTTCTGTTGATAACTATCAGCAGGCAATCCGCCTGGATCCGGAATACGCCTGGGCACACAACGGGTGCGGGCTGTCCTACCGGGCACTCGGGCAGATCGAAGCGGCACTAGGTTGTTTCCAGAACGCAGCAGAGCACCAGCCAGATGAAGTGTGGCACTGGTACAACTTTGCAGAAACCTTGGTTGACCTCGGGCGCTACGAAGATGCCCTCGCCGCTGCGCAGGAGGCGGTCGAAACCGACCCGCAGCACGCGTTTAGCTGGGCAAAGCTGGGGCAGGTCATGCGCTACCTCAACCTGTATGACGACGCGCTGGAAGCTTACGACCAGGCGATTGCAATCAACCCGGCATATTCGTGGGCGCTCAACGGCAAGGGTATCGTGTTCGAGCAGCTTCACCGCTACGAAGAAGCGCTGGCGTGCTTCCAGGCAGCGGCGGCAAGCAGCGGCGATGACACATGGCATTGGTACAACCAGGGGAATGTGCTGGTGCTGCTGCGTCGCTTTGACGAGGCGATCCCGCTGCTAGAACGTGCCACCGAGCAGAAACCCAATTACCCACGCAGTTGGGCACGCCTGGCAAATGCCTACCGGCAGATGAACCGCCTGGACGACGCGCTGCGGGCGATTCACCAGGCAACCGAGGTAGACCCGACTTATGCCTGGGCGTGGAACGAACTCGGTATCATCCACGAGCAGATGAACCAGTACGACGAGGCACTCGCCGCCTACCAAAAGGCGGCAGAGGCAGACCCACACGACCCCAACTACCTCTACCAGCAGGCTAGCGTGCTTATCCTCATGGAGCGCTACGAAGAGGCAATCGTCAAGCTGGAAGAAGCAACCCAGCAAGAACCCAACAATGCCCGCTTCCACGCGAAGAAGGGGCAGGCGTTCCGGCGGTTGCGGCGCTATGAGGAAGCGCTGCGCAGCTATACCCGTGCGATTGACTTCGACCCCAAGTATAGCTGGGCGTGGAACGGGCGCGGGCTCACGCTCAGCCTGCTAGGTTACCACGACGACGCGCTGCTCAGCTTCTTGCGGGCAACAGAGATTGACCCGACCGACGTGTGGTACTGGTACAACCTCGCCGATGAGCAAATCACGCTAGAGCGCTACGACGACGCGCTGTATTCGCTGGGGCGCAGCGTCGCCATAGACCCGCACCACGCAGAAAGCCTCGCCAAACGTGGGCAGGTGTTCCGGCGGCTGGGGCGCAACGACGATGCGGTTAAGGCGTACGACCGTGCGTTGCAACTGCGCCCGGAGTACGGTTGGGCGTGGAACGGACGCGGGCTGGCGCTACAGGAACTCAACCGGCTGGAGGAGTCACTTGCCAGTTTTGAGCGTGCCACCCAACAGAACCCGAACATTGTGTGGTACTACATCAATCAGATGGATGTGCTGCTACAGATGCGCCGCCGCACAGACGCGCTCGATGTGATCGACATGGCGTTGGACCACGTGCCGACGAGCCCGGTTGCCTGGGCGCGGCGCGGGCAGGTGCTGCGCCGCCTGGGTGAGTACAGCGCATCGGTTGCCAGCTACGACCGTGCCCTCAAGCTGGACGCAGAATATGGCTGGGCGTGGAACGGGCGCGGGCTGGCATATGCAGAGCTAAGCGACTGGGAAAACGCCCGCGAAAGCTACTGGCAGGCGTTGCAGTTCACCGTTGATGATGTGTGGTTCTGGCACAATTATGGCGAGGCATGTTTTGAGTTGGAAGATTGGGCGGAAGCAAAGCGGGCATTTGAGAAGGCGCTGTCGCTAGAGCCAGATCATAAGCCGTCTGAGGATAAACTGAAACTGATCCGTGGCAAGCTATAACCGTCAACGAAGTCAGGACATCTCTACTTTATGCAAAAGCACATCTCAATCACCTACATGAGCGGTCCCTATGACGGCAAGACCATGCGGTTCGACCAACCAACACCCGGCGACGAGGCAATTCTAACGATTGGTCGTCGGGAGGGCTGCGATATAGAAATCGACTTCGACAACCAGGTTTCTCGGTTGCACGCCCGGCTGGTTTGCCAGGTCGTCCCGGTGACTGCCACAGAAGACATGCCAAACCCGTATCATCTGCAATTTGCGCTGGAGGACGTGGACAGCCGCAACGGCACCTACTTGGAACGGCAGGAGGAGCCAATACGCGGTCGCGTCGAGCTACGCCCTGGTATTCTGTTCAGGATTGGGCGCACCTGGATGCGGCTGGACGTGCCATTCTCTTTTGAAAGCACCTACAACGACGATAACCTCTAGGTGCATCCATGCAACACATTAGCAGTAGCTTTCAATCTGAGGATTGCCTGCGCATTCACACAGAGGCGTGGCTGCCCGTAGCAGACCCCAAAGCAGTGGTCGTCGTTGTACACGGCGTGTCAGAGCATGTCGGGCGGTACGCGCATGTGGCAGCGGCACTCGTCGATCACGGTTATGCGGTCTACGGTTACGATCATCGTGGGCACGGGCAAAGCGGTGGCAAGCGCGGCTACTTCGAGACGTTCGAGCATCTCATTGACGATCTGGCGCACTATCTCAAAATCATCTGCACCACCCAGGCGGGTAAGCCATTGTTCCTGCTGGGGCACAGCATGGGCGCGTTGGCAACGCTGGGCTATACCCTGCGCACGGAGCGCTACCCCATCACGGGTGCGATCACAACCAGCATCCCGCTTGCCATAGATGATAACCTGCCCAATTTTGTGGTCGCTGCCGCCCGGACGATCAATCAAGTTGCGCCGGAGGCACCCCTTGTTTCGTTAGATATAACGGGGATGTCGCGTGATCCGGCGGTGTTGGCAACCTGGACTGCTGATCCGCATGTCAACCTGACGCTCATTCCAGTGCGGGCGATGCTCGGTGTGGTGGGCACCGTGCGGCACATCCGCGCACATTTTGCCGATATATCGGTGCCAATGCTCATCATGCACGGTGAGGGAGATCGCATCGTGGACATGTCTGGCAGTGTGGCGCTGTTCGAAGGTATTTCATCGGTAGATAAGACGCTCAAGCTCTACCCGGAGCTGTACCATGAACTCGTGAACGAACCCGAACGAGATATGGTGCTCCGGCATATCATCACCTGGCTGGATGAGCGGGTCATGATCTAAGCTATTGAGTTAGAAGAGCAGGTGTGTAAGTAGAGGAGAAGAAAAGTATAGAAACAAAAAAAGAGAGCGGGGTTGGCGGCGGCGTACTCTCC
>CAYVGI010000018.1:0-49142 GCA_964451095.1 uncultured Anaerolineaceae bacterium | reverse complement strand
TTCACACCCACATATGCGGGCAGCGCTCACCGGATGCCCACTTACACGAACCTGACCGAAGACGAGTTAGACGCAATCGTCTATGTGCTGTTGCAAGAGCACTAGGTGCCCCATGGTTGGCGGGCACCTGGAACGGGGATTATTTTTTCTTGGGTGCGTAGCCGACGTTGGTGTTGGGTGGCACGGTGCGGTTGCTGAACTCAGCGAAATCCGCCTCGGTGAGGTCTGTACCGAGCACGCAGCTATGCCCAATCGTCCAGTTCGGCGGGATGTGGGTGTTCTTGCCGACGGTGGTAATGCCCAGGTCGCCCATGTCCAGCATCTGCCCCACATGCGCTTCGTGCCCCACCACCACGATCTTATCCAGAATGCAGCGCTCTACGGTTGCGCCCGCTTCGATGTACGCATCGTTGAGGATGACCGAATCCCGCACGACAGCGTTCGGACCCACAAACACGCCAGGAGACAGCACAGAGTTGATGATGGTGGCGTTATCGCCAACGACCACACCATCTGTGAGCATACTATTCTCGATGTTGGCACGCTTCATCACGTTCACGGACGGGCGCTCTTCGCTGCGGGTGTGGATCACCCAGGTGCGGTCGTTCAGGTTCAGCGATGGCGGCGTGGAAAGCAAGTCCATGTGTGCCTCCCAGTATGCCTCAGTGGTACCCACGTCAATCCAGTAGCCACCATACATGTAGGCATACACGTTCATGTCACGTTGGATCATCTGCGGAATGATGTCCTTACCAAAGTCGTGATTGGAACCATCGTCTTCGCGGTCTTCCGTGAGCATCTGCTCCAGCACATCATAGTCGAACACGTAAACGCCCATGCTGGCGAGCTTGCCAGGCGGGTTGGCGGGCTTCTCTACAAAGTCCCGAATGCGGTAACTCTCTTCGTCTACATCAAGGATACCGTAGCGGCTCGCCTCGTCCAGCGGCACCTCAATAGCACACACGGTGGCATCTGCGCCACGCTCGCGGTGGAACTGAATCAGCACGTCGTAGTCCATCATGTAGATGTGGTCGCCGGAGAGAATGAGCACGTAATCCGGGCGTCCCTGCCGGACGAAGTTCAGGTTTTGCGTGACGGCGTCTGCCGTGCCTGCGTACCAATCTGTGTCGTAGCGTCCCTTGTACGGTTGCAACAACTGCACCCCGCCCGTAAACGTCCGGTCAAGGTCCCACGGGCGCCCCTTGGCAATGTGATCGTTGAGGCTGTGCGGGCGGTACTGCGTCAGGATAATCACGTCAAACATGCTGGAGTTGACGCAGTTGCTCAGCGTAAAGTCGATAATGCGATACTTGCCCGCAAATGGAACCGCAGGCTTGGCGCGTTTGGTTGTCAGGGTCTTCAGGCGAGTTCCTTCGCCACCTGCCAGGATAACTGCTTTAACTTTCATATTATTCTCTCCATACGTCGTGCGTTGTGTAACGTTTACACCCACAACGACTATCAAAATTTTGTTAAATAAGCTTAGCGAATTCTTTAAGTTGCTAGAATGCGCTCGTACAGCTTATGGTAGGTGGCGGCGCTGCGCAGCCAGCTAAAGTCAGTTTCCATGCCGCGCTTTTGCATGGTGCGCCACGCATCCGGGCGGTCGTGGTAGGTTTGCAGCGCCCAGCGCAGCGTGTGGAACAGCGCGTCGGGTTGCTCCCACAAAAAGCTGAACCCGGTGCCCACGTCGGCATCGCCGTTGTCGTAGTTTTGCACCGTGTCTGCCAGCCCGCCCGTTTCTCGTACCACGGGCAGCGCCCCGTAGCGCATAGCAATCATCTGCCCGATGCCGCACGGCTCGTAATGGCTGGGCATGAGGAACACGTCTGCCCCAGCGTAGATGCGCTGTGCGATGACGGGATCGTACATAATGAATGTGCGTGCTTTGCTGAAGAAATCGTGACCGAGCTGCCACAGCCCATGCGTGAGGTCTGCCTCGCCCGTTCCGAGCGCGATTACCTGCACATCTTCTTCTTCCAGCAGGCGGCGCAGCGCGGGCACAGCGAGATCGAAGCCCTTTTGCCACACGATGCGGCTCACTATGCCGATAACGGGCACATCGTCGCGCACTTCCAGCCCGGCATGTTCTTGCAGCTTGCGCTTATTTTCCAGGCGTGCGTCTGCAAATGTGGTGCTGTCGTACTGCTGCGCGATGTGCGGGTCGGTCGCCGGGTTGAACTTTTGCGTGTCTATGCCGTTGAGCACGCCATACAGCCGATTTTCCCGCGTGCGTGTGCGGATGAGCGGGTCTAGCCCGTAGCCCATGTAGGGATACTGGATTTCATCGGCGTAACGTGGGCTAACCGTGGTCACGAAGTCGCTGTAGGCAATGCCCGTTGCCAGCAGGTTATCCACCAGGTCCAAGCGCTCCAGGTCAGGGTGATCTCTGCGCGGGATGCCTAGCTCATACAGCCAGCCGCTGGCGTACTCGCCCTGATAGGCGACATTGTGCAGCGTGATCATGCTGCGCACATCCGACCATACGGGCTTGTACGAACTCATCTTGATGAAGAACGGTATAAGCCCAGTGTGCCAGTCGTTGACGTGAAACACATCTGGGAACCAGTTCTCGCGCTCTCGCAGTTCCCAAGCCGCTGCCATCGCCGCCTGGCAGAAGAAGATATAACGCGGCATGTCCCAGTCCCAGCCCGTATAGACGGAGTTCTCATCCCCGAAGAAGGGCCAGCTTTCGATGAAGTAGAACGGCACATCATCCCAGATGGTGCGGTGCACGTGCACTTCCGCAGTGCCATTGCGCCGCGTGAAGGTAAAGCTGAAATAGGGCTTGAGGTTGAAGCGGGAGTAGTTGATGGTGCCGTACAGCGGCATGATAACGCGGGCATCGACCCCCGTTTCGCGCAGTGCCGTCGGCAAAGACCCCGCCGCGACCACATCGCCCAACCCGCCCACCTTGGCGAAGGGAGCAGCCTCTGACGATACAAAAAGAATGTTCATGGTAGGTGTTGTCTTTCTGTGCGTTAACGCGCCCGGAACCAGCGGTAGTCGATGTCCGGGAAAATTTTGTCCTGTTCCCAAAGCTCCTCGGCGTATGCCACGTCGGGTTCCTTCCCGTCCAGGCTCTCCGCTAAGCGATTGAAGCGCTCCAGGTGCTGGGTAAACCGCTGGATGGCATACTCTTTCGCTTGCCCGGTGGTGACGAGGAACTGCCAGTCGGAGCTTTGTGCCAGCAGCAGTTCCCGTGCTGCCTGGTTAAGTACCTTCGTTTCGTCGTCTGTGGGGCGCTGGAAGTTCTTCTCCAGCACTTCCATGCGGCGTTCTGCCTCGTGGATGGGTGCCCACATCCAATGGGTTTCGCCGTTGTCCCAGGTAAAGTGGTTGCCACCCGTACCCCAGGAGCCTTCCGCAAGCTGCAACACACCTTCCGGCGGGTGCTTGGCAAGGAACGCGCTGGCAGTCATCATCTCAATTTCCGGGTTGTTCGCCAGGTGCCGCAGCACCCTACCCAGCCAGTCCACGCCCTCGAACCACCAGTGACCGAACAACTCCGTATCGTAATTGGACGACACAATGCCGAACTCACCCGTTTCTCGGTCGTGTGCTCGCAGCAAATCCCACACTAAATGCGCAAAGTGCTCGGCATGTTGGTCGATTTTGTAACGCGCCCAGTCCGGGTGATAGACGTCCTTGTGGTCTAGCGGCACGTCATCGCCCGTCACGCGCCAGTATTGCAAACCGCTGGTGCCCGCCTTCTTGTAGAACTCGCGGTAGTCAAAGTCGCCGGGGTAGCCCCAATCGGCGCTCCACACCTGCTGCCCGCTGTTGTTGTTGCGCCCGATGACTGCTAAGCCCGAGTGCTCTTTTGCGCCACGCCCATCAGCAGAATTGGCGACGTAGTATGCTTGGTAGGTTGTCGCCAGGCGCTGCGGGGTTTCGTTCGCGGGGGGGATCACAAAGCGGCGCTTGATCCTGCCGGACGGACCGATGACATCCCCGGTGGCGACGCCCACTGGTTTACCGCCTACAATGGTGTGCGTCTCGCTGAAGAACAGCTCAATGTCGTTTTCTGCCAAAAACGCCTCCAACCCCGGGCGCATGGTGCCATCGTCAGCCGTGTACGCCGGGCGATAGCCACACTCCGGCAGCCAGAACACTTTTGGGGCGCGGTCGAAGATGCGCTTGTAGCTGGCAATCCCTGCCTTCACCTGTGCGCTGATGTTGCTGTCTTGCGCGAGCAGCGGCAAATAGGCGTGGGTTGCCGCGCTGGTGAAAATCTCGATGTAACCGTCTTCTTGCAGCCGCTTGAACGCCCCTACAATGTCGCGGTTGAAGCGGTCGTTGAATGTGTTTTTGATGTCCGTGAACATCTGGCGGTACCATTCCGCCAGTTCGCCCAGGGCGGGTTGGTTGTGCTCCTGGAAGAATTTTATGTCTCGTTTGGCAGCATCAATTTTGTTTTCCAGGTATTGATCGAGATGCTCCAGCACCAGGGTGTCCGTCAGTTGTTCGGCGAGGGTGGGCGTCATGCCAAAGGAAATGCGGTATGGCACGCCTTCCGCTTTGAGGTCGTACAGCGTCCTCAGCAGGGGGATGTAGGTTTCGCTCGCTGCTTCATGAATCCATTCTTCGCCGTGGGGCCACCGCCCCGCCAGGCGGGCGTACGGGAGGTGGCTGTGCAGTACAAAGGTAAAGGCACCAATTGCGGACACGCGGTTTATGACTCCGATCGACTGGGGGCATGGGTGATGTGCACGGGATTGTAACGTTTTGTGAGCAACACTTGCAATGTATAAACGATTAGGGTGTTCGCTGGGGTGCTATGGGTAAAACCATGGTGAACACACTGCCCGCGCCCACCTCGGTGCGTACGCTCAGGTAGCCGCCGTGCGCTTCTGCCACGGTGCGGGCGACAAAAAGCCCCTGCCCCAGCCCGCGTGGGTCTAGCAGCTTGCCGTCCGGGGTGCGCGGCTCCCCCCGGTAAAAGCGCTCGAAGATGTGCGGCAAGTCCTTGTCAGAAATGCCCACGCCGGTGTCAATCACCTGGATGGCGACATGCCCGTCGTCGTTTTTGCTCAGCCCGAAGAAGATCGTACCTGCCTCCGTATAGTTGATGCTGTTGCGCAGCAAGTGCCCCAGTGCCCACCGCAGCCGCTGTTGATCCCCGACGATGTGCAGCCCGCTTGTTTCCTGGTTCATCACGGCGACATCCAGTTTTGCCGCTTTGACCTCTGGTATCATGCCGTTGATGATGTTCCAGACGAGCGTTTCGACGTCTACATCTTCCTGGCGAATCTGGAAGGAGCCTGTGCTCATCTCGGAGATGTCGAGCACTTCGACGATCATGCGATCTAGCACATCAACGTTGCGCCCGATCCGTTCCAGCATGTTGCGGTTTGCCGGGGTGCCTTCTGGCGCTGCCAGCAAAACTTCACTGCCCATTTTAATCACGTTCATCGGTGTGCGCAGTTCGTGCGAAATCGCTGTGTCGAACTGGTCTTTCAGTCGGTCGCCCAGTGCCTCACGGGTGACATCGCGCAGCACAATCAGGGTGCCGATGCGTTCGCCGTCGCTGTTGGCAACTGCCGCCAGCGTTGTGCCGATGATGCGGTTGTTGATTTCCTGCCGGGTGGGTTCGCCCAGCGGTGTTAATTCGGAATCGACATGCACGATGTCTTTGTAGGCGTCGAACAGCCCGCCCAGCCCGCTTTCGCGGAACGCCTTCTGCCCGCCGATCATCTCCTTCGCCGCCGGGTTGATGAGCACTACCCGTCCGTCGAGGTCTTGCAGGATGATACCCTGGTCAATCGTTGCGATGATCCCGTTTAAGCGCTCCAGTTCCTGGTCACGCTGGGCAGCGAAAGCAAGCAGTTGCTCGTTGCGCTGGGCGATTTTTCGAGCCTGTTCTTTCTGGCGCTCTAGCTCTGCATTTTGGGTCAGGCTGTTGTGTATGCGGGTAAAGAACCGCTCTACGGAGCTGCCCAACGACCCAATGCGCCGCGCAAACTGGTTCACTTCTGATGGGTCAAAGGGGGATGTGTCGCCGAGAGTCATGGGCTAGCGCTAACCACTCAGGCTTTTCTCTTCGATGACCTTGTGCAGCTTTGCCTGAAGTTCGGGAAAGTCTGGCAGGGGCTTGTTGATGATGAGGTCGGCACCGTCGGTGAGCATCTCTGCCTTTTCGTCGTCATCCAGGTAAAACGCCGTCATCAAGACGACCGGGATGTGTGCAAATGCCGGGATCGTCCGCATTCGATGGGCGATTTCATCGCCTTTTTTGCCGGGCATACGAATGTCCATCAGCGCGAACTCAGGCATGTCGCCGCTGTAGCTGCCTGCTTCCACGGCATCTAAAAAGTCCCACGCCTTCTGTCCGGTCTCGAACGTGAGCGGTTTGTGCCCCCAAGCCTGTGCCATCATGGCAACGAGGTTGCGGATGTCTGCCTCGTCTTCTGCTATCATCCAGATCACGACAATCTCCGTTTCTGGTTGGCGTTCGAACGTGTAATGTGCTCCATTATAGCGAATCGGGCAGTTATCGACACATCGTTTGCTGATTTTGCGTGGGAAACCTATTATTATAGGGTGTGTAAACTGTTGATGGCGCAAGACTTTGAGGAGTGCGACTTGTCTACCTGGATGGTTGTCGAAGACGAGCCAGATATTTACGAAGTGCTGCTTGCAATGTTCGAGATGTGGGGGATCGACGGAGTCGCGTTTGTCGACGGTGAGGAAGCTGTTGCCTGGATTGAAGATGTGGACAACGGGCGCTTCCAGGGCGAACTGCCAGAACTGGCGCTGCTCGATATTCGGCTGCCGGGCAAAATTAGCGGACCGATGGTGGGGGAGCGCATCCGCAAAAGCCCCGTACTGGGGGATATTGCGATTGTGCTGAGCACTGCGTATAAGCTGCCGCCAGATGAAGAAGTGCGGGTGAAGCAGCAAGCCGGGGCAGATAAGCTGATGTACAAGCCCATGCCGCGCTTCGACGAACTCCAACGCATCTTAGAAGATGTGATCGCACAGCGCCGGGCAAAGGTGCCCAAGGGCGGCACGCAAACAGAATAGGACATTATGCTCAACACAGCTCCTTCGCGCTCGCTCACGCGGCGCTCACGTAATTTACTGGTCATTGGCTTCATCGTCGGGTCGGTCGGCATCTTCCTGACGGCGGTCGGACTGTTCCTGCGGCTGGTGCCCACCTTCTTCGGGCAAACCACGTCCGCTGGGCAGGTGCAAAGCGGCATCGGGTTGTTCCTGCTCGTTTTGGGCATTGCCGCGTTCGTTGCCGGGACGGGGCTAGGGGTGCGGGCGCTCACCCGCCGCCGGGAGAACGACCTTGCCTACGTCACAGGCGAGCACATGAGCCAGTTCCTGGATGAGCGCTACAAGTTCATCCGCAACATCAACCAACCCAAGCTGGGCTACATTGATGCGGTTCTCGTCGGTCCGCCGGGTATGCTTGTGTTCCGCATTTTGGCACGGCGCGGCGAACTGCTCAACGAAAAGGGGGGCTGGGTGCGCCGCGACCGCAGCGGTAGCTGGGTGCCGATGAACATCAACCCGACCAAAGAGGCGATTGTGGATGTGAACGCGATACGGACGTTTTTGCAGGACAACCGCTTCCGCAATGTGGATGTGTACGGTGTGGTTGTCTTTGTAGAAGGTCCCCCGGCGCTGGTGTTTACCGCGCAAGATCCCGTTGTCCCAGTCACATACCTGGATACACTGCTAGACACGCTCAAAGGCAATTACCTCGCCCGCGAGCGCCTGGGCAC
This sequence comes from uncultured Anaerolineaceae bacterium, assembly GCA_964451095.1. Taxonomy (GTDB): domain Bacteria; phylum Chloroflexota; class Anaerolineae; order Aggregatilineales; family Phototrophicaceae; genus DAOTTY01. The sequence goes on along the minus strand of CAYVGI010000018.1, from coordinate 41,406 downwards.
GGATCTGGTTGATCGCATCACCCAGCTTCTAATCGGTGACGAGTAGTATGGCAGCCGACCTGCTGCTGGCACCTGTGGGTGCGGGCAAAACCGAACAGTCGCTTGCCCGCATTGCCAGTGTGCTAGACCAGAAACCGTTTGCGCGGGTGTGGGTGCTGCTGGCAACGGAGCGGCAGATTACCGAGTTCCGCAGCCGCCTGATTGAACACACAACCGAGCGTTATGTGGTGTTCAACGTGGAGTTTTTCACCTTTTACGACCTGTACCAGCGCATCCTGGAGGCGGCGGGGCAACCCACCCGCCAACTGGGTGAGGCGGCACGACTGCGCCTGCTGCGTGTGCTGGCAAAGCGCATGGCACACATGGGCGACCTGGACGTTTACGAGCAGATTGCCCAAAAGAGCGGCTTCATTCGCATTCTTGCGGACTTCATCTACGAGTTGAAGCAGGGGGTAGTGGAGCCAGCACGCTTTGATGAGATTACAGGCGTGGTGTTGGGCAGCCGCGAGAAGGACGCCGAGCTTGCCGCACTCTACAGCGCCTATCAAGAGCGGCTGCGTGCCCACGATATTGTTGACCGTGAGGGGCAGGGCTGGCTGGCGCTGGCGCAACTGACGGAAGACCCACAGCTACACCGTGATGTTGATCTCGTCGTGGTGGACGGCTATGACCAGTTCACGCCGCTGCAAGCGCAAATCATCGCGCTCATGTCCCGGCGGGTGGGGCAAACCCTGGTGACGCTCACGACGGTGCCGGGGCGCGACGAAACCGTGGGCAGGCGCTTTGTGAACGCACGCGCCGCCCTGCAAACTGCCTACGATAAGTACACACTGCCGCTTAACATCACCGAGCTTGACCAGCAGGTGGAGCAGCGCCACCCTGACATGCAACACCTCGCCGCGAACATCTTCCGCCTGGATAGGCAGACTGTGCCCTCAAGCGGTGGCATTGCGTTCCTCGCAGTGCCAGACGTGGTGACGGAAACAGCCGCAGTATTGCGCCGGGTGAAGGCGCTGCTGCTGGGTGATAGCGACACCCGCCCCGATGACGTGTTGATCGTGCTGCGCGACTACGAACGCTACCATGTGCACCTGCGCAACATCGGGCGGGCATATGGGCTGCCGCTGAGCTTGCACTTGGGTGAACCGCTGTCGCAAACGCCGCCCATCCGGGCGCTGATGGCGTTAATTAGCCTGCACGATACCACCGCTAACATCGCGGACTTTCTGCGCCGACCCCTGCTGGACGCCCTGCGCTCCCCCTACTTCCAGATCGACGGGCTGGGCAGCAGCGCCGTGGAGATGCTTGACCGCATCAGCAGAGAGCTTGCCGTGGTTGGTGGGCGGGAGATGTGGTTGGACGCGCTCGAAACAGCGGCAAAACCACAGGCAGTAGACGAAGAAGGCGATGATGCGGCGAGCAGCGGCAAACCGCCCCTGTTGGACGAAGACACCTACACGCGCCTGCGAGCGGCGCTGACGCGCTTCTTTGATGCGGTCACGCCGCCGCCGCACGCCACCGTGACCGAGTATGTGCAGTGGCTAGAGGGGCTCATCGGGCACGACCCGGTGCCCAACCCGGACGACATCGACCCAGCAGAGCGCCCACACGGTGGGCTGGGCATGATCCGTTGTGCACGCCGCAAGGCACCCGCCTACATCATCACCCGTGACCTTGCCGCACTGGATGCGTTCAAGAAGGTACTGCAAACGCTGTTGGGCGCACAACAGTTGCTCTCCACGCTGGAGAACACCGGGGAGAGAGTGCCGTGGGGGGAGTTCCTGGCGGACTTGGGGGCATCGGTCGAACGAGAGTCGATTGAGGGCAACCCGCCCCGCACCGGGCGTGTGCTGGTGACGACTGCCACGGACGCACGCGGGCTGCCGCACAAGCATGTGTTTATCATGGGGCTGTCCGAAGGGCTTTTCCCGCTGCGCCAGCCAGAAGACCCGCTCTACCTGGATAACGAGCGCCGCCGCTTGATGGAAGCGGGGTTGCCCGTGCGCACCCTGGCAGAGCGCAGCGCCGACGATGGCTTGTTCTACGAGCTAATTAGCCAGGTGCAGCAGACGCTCACGCTTTCCCGCCCGACGACCAAAGACGGCGCACCGTGGATCGAAAGCCACCTGTGGCGTGAGAGTGCCGCTGTGTTCAGCGATGCCGCAGATCGCATTCGGGAGGCGGAAATTCGCCTGGGGGATATTGTGGATGTGACCACCGCCGCCACGCCAGAGGAAGCGGCGCTTGCCGTCGCTGCCGGGCTTACGAAGCCGGACATCTCCCCGGAGGAAACGGAAGCGTATAACTGGCTGGTTGCGCACAGCAACGGCAACTGGGGCAGCATCCGTGATGCCCGCACCGTCGAAGCAAATCGGCTTGCCCCTGCCAAACACGATCGTTACACCGGGCGTATTGATGACGCTGCACTGGTGGACAAGCTCAAGACAACGATCCTCAGCCCCAAGCACCTGTGGAGCGCCAGCCAGCTTAACGACTACGGCGCGTGCCCGTTCCGGTTTTTCGCCGGGCGTGTGCTGCACCTGGAGGCGATGCAAGAGCCGCAGCTTGGGATGCAGGCACGGCAGCTTGGCTCGCTCAACCACACCATCCTGGAAGAGACATACCGCACACTGGCAGCAGAAGATGTGTTAATTACACCGGAAAAGCTGGACTTCGCGCTGGATGTGCTGAATACGGTTAGCACCCGCGTGCTGGACAATGCCCCGCAGGCATTTGGCTTCCGAGAGGGTCCGGTGTGGGAGCAGGAGAAGGATGTGCTTGCCACACGGCTGCGGGCGCTGGTGCGCTACGACTTCACCGACATGAACGAGCACCTTGCCAAGCAGTACGGTGCCCGCCCGCGCAAGCCCTACCAGACGGAAACGCCGTTTGGCATAGGTGGCTATGGGGCACTAATTGACACCGACACGGGCATCCCGCCTGTGAACATCGCCGGCTATATCGACCGGATTGACCGCTACGGGGATGATGCGCTGGTGCTGGACTACAAAACGGGCGGCACGGGCATCAAGCTAGAAGAACTGCAAATCGGGCGCAACTTCCAGATGATGCTGTACGTGGTCGCCGCGCAGGGCATACTGGATTCCCGCCGGGGCAACGAGCCAGGCGCACCGGAAAACGTAGTCGGTGGCTTCTTCTGGCACATTCGCACGCGCAAAACCAGTGGCTTGCTCATCACCGATGACCCCGAACACGCCGCCCTCATCCAAAGCGCACGCCGCCTCATTGGGACGTTCATCCAGCGGGCACAGGCGGGGGACTTCACTGTGCACCCGACCAAACCCGCCCCCAACGGGCGCTGCGTGTTCTATTGCGAGTTCCACAAGCTGTGTCGGGTGTCCGTCACAGACCCGAACAAACCTGGAATGCCGCTATGACCTACACTGAACAACAGCATCAGGCAATTTACGCCCACGACCGCAGCGTCATCGTGGTTGCTGGCGCTGGCTCTGGCAAAACGCGCGTGCTTGTGTCGCGCTACCTTGCCCTGCTAGAACAGCACCCGCACTGGTCGCTAAGCGAACTGGTTGCTATCACCTTTACGCAGAAGGCAGCGCAGGAAATGCGCGATCGGGTACGGCTCGCGCTGCAAGAGCGCCTGCGCGACGCTGACCCACCCGCACAGCAAACCTGGGCAAAGCACCTTGCCGCGATGGACAGCGCCCGCATCGACACGATTCACGCGCTGTGTGCGACGATTTTGCGGGCAAACGCGGCGGAAGCAGGCGTTGACCCGCGTTTTGCCATCATCGAGCCAGTGGACGCGGAAGCGCTGCTGCAAGACGTGATTGACCGGGTGCTGAGCCAACTGCTAGACGCGCTGGAGCCTGACCCTGTGCTTGACCTGTTCTCACACTACGATGCGTCTGCTGTGCGAAGGGTGCTGGAGCAGTTTGCCAACCAGCGCCTGCCCATCATGCCAGGCACAGCCGAGGACATCATGGCGATGTGGGCAGACCAGTGGCGCGTCAACGCGACGTGGATACTATCCGTGGTGCAGCACGACGCGGTGATTACCGAGGCGCTCGATTGGGTGGCGTCGGCATCCCCCCTGCCCGCAGGCGACAAGCTCACAGCACAGTGGCAGGAGGCTTGTACTGCCCTGCAACTAATTAAGGCATTTGTGCCCAGTGCAGGCATCGGCGGCGCGATGGATGCACTCACGTTCCTGGCGACTGGCATCAACTTGGGTAGGGGGAGCAAGGCGGCGTGGGGCGGTGCCGACGAATTTAAGGCGTCAAAGGTACAGCTTGGTGCCGTACGCGACTGGGCGCGGGAGGTGCTGGCAACCATTGGCGAACCGCCCGGCGAAACCGATGTGATTGCTGCCAAGCTGCTGCCCCTATGGATACGCCTGATTGAGCGGGTGCAGGCGGGTTATGCGGCGGTCAAAGCGGCAGATGACCTGATGGACTTTGACGACCTGGAACAGCAAACTGCCGATTTGCTGGCACGCAGCCCGGCAGTGCGGCGGCGCTATCGTGGCGCAGAGTTCAAGCAGGTGCTGGTCGATGAGTTCCAGGACACGAACGAGCGCCAGTGGGCGATTGTCAAAGCGCTGACTGACCCGGAAAACCCTGCTGACGATACCGCCCGCCTGTTTGTCGTCGGCGACCCCAAGCAGAGCATCTACGGCTTCCGTGGGGCAGATGTGCGGGTGTTCGAAGCGGCGCGGGCGCTGCTCAATGACGTTGCCCCGGCAGATACCGCTGCCGAAATCCCGCTGTCGCGTTCGTTCCGCACACATGAGCCGCTGGTGGGGGCATATAACCACCTGTTTGGCGCATTGCTCGCCAAACCTGCCGCGGGCTTGGGCGCAGACTACGAAGTTGAGTATGGGCAGCACATGACTGCCCACCGCGCTGTGTCACCGTCGCCGCACCCACCGCTGGAATTGCTGCTCATCAACACGAAAGTGCACGACGCTGACGATGATGCCAGCAGCAAGCTCGACGCGGAAGAAGCACGCACCTGGGAGGCGTTCGAGATTGCCACGCGCATACGGCAGCTTGTAGAGGAAGAAAAGCGCCCCGTCTACGACAAAAAACTGGGCGAAACGCGCCCGGTATGCTACGAGGACATTGCGCTTTTGTTCCAAACCTCCACCTCGTTTCCCATCTATGAGGAAGCGCTGCGGGCGCAAAACATCGACTTCACAACGGTTGCCGGGCGCGGCTACTACGGTCGCCAGGAGGTGTGGGATCTGCTGGCACTGCTGGAAGCACTCTACAACCCCGATGATGACCTCTCCGTGGCGACAGCGCTACGCTCGCCGCTGTTTAACCTGAGCGATGCGGCGTTATTTGCGCTGCGGCTGCGCGGGGACGACGCGACGCGCTATCACCTGTGGGATGAGCTGCGCCGCGCCACCGAAACGGACGAGGGCAACCGCCACCTGCCCGGCGAAGAACGCGGCAAGGTCGCCAATGCGTGGCGCATCCTGTCCAGGTTACACGCGCTTGCCGGGCGCGTGACCATCTCCGAGCTGCTGCGCGAGGCACTTGCGCAGACGGGCTATTTGGCGACGCTCACCGGGTTGCCAGATGGCGCCCGCCGCCGCGCTAACGTAGAGAAGCTGCTCAAAAAGGCGGTGGAAAGCGGGCGCGTAACGCTGAGCGCGTTCACGCTGTACCTGAGTGACCTGAGCGAGAACGAGGTGCGCGAGGGAGAGGCGGCAACCGAGATTCGCAATGCCGTTACGCTGATGACAGTACATGCCAGCAAGGGGCTGGAGTTCCCGATGGTGTTCCTGCCAGATGCCTCATGGAAGCGCGGCGGCGGCAGCAGCGGCATCCTGCTGAGTGATGAGCAGTTCGGCGTGGTGTGTGCGGTGTACGATGAGAATGGCAAGTCTCACAATCCGTTCCTGTACGACCAAATTGTTAAAGTAAGACAGCAGTTCTACCTTGCAGAGCGCAAGCGCCTGTTCTACGTGGCAGCAACCCGCGCCCAGGATGGGCTTTTCATCAGTGGACGGGTGCAATACGTGCCCGCCGACGCCGCCTGGAAAGCAGACGGTTGGCTGGGGCAGGCGCTCGATATTCTGGATGTGCACCAGGTGGGGCACCACGAAACGGACGTTACGCTCAAATTCCCGTGGGGGCAAATGCGCGTGCGCCAACCGCTGTATCGGCTGGCGGGCACCACCCCAACCCGCATTGTGGACCCTGACCCGCCGCTGTGGGAGCACAAGCGGGTGCTGCATGGCGAGCAACTGCCGGGGGGCAGCGCCCAACCGCCGCTCACGCACCCGGTGCCAGTGCAAAGGCAGGCATTTGCCCGCAACCTCACCGCCACGCAGGTTGGTGATCTCGGAAGTGCTGCCTACCACTCGTTCTACTCGGAGCGCTTTCGGCGCAGCATTACGCAGGACGCGCCCGCCAACGTGCGGCAGGTGGTGGTGCCGCAAGAGCAAAAACAGCGCGTTTCGCCGCGCATCCTGGGCGAGATTGTGCACGAGGCGCTGCGCTGGTGGCGCTTCCCCACAGCAGACGACGACATGAAAGCGCTGCTCACCAGCTACGCCTGGAAGCACGGCGTTGTCCAGCCGGAAGACCTCGAATTTGCGGTAAATACAGCGCGTGGCTGGCTGCGCGACATGCAGTACACCAACATCTACCGCTGGGTGAACAAAGCGCAGCGCATCTATCGTGAACTGCCGTTCGTCTACCAGACGGAGCAGCGCGTCATCCATGGTGTGATTGATGTGCTGTTCCAGCGGGAAGACGGGGTGTGGGTCATCGTGGATTACAAGTCCAGCAAGGTGAGCGGTTACTTTGAGCGCAACGACGACGCAGCCGAACGCGAAAACCGCCGCCTACTACGCGAGCACGCCAAACGGTATCATCTGCAAGTGGGCATTTACGCCGCTGCCGTGCAGCGCTACCTGACGGATATGGGTGAACAGCTCCTGCCGGAGCAACTCTTGATTTACATCCACTACCTGCGGTATGTAGAAACCGTGTCTGTCCTCCATAACGAATGGACAGCGGCACTCACCCAACTAGAGGGCAAAATTGGTCAGTTGATTGAAAGTATAGACGAATCATGATCCAACGAATTACCGGTCCCCTGCCAGACTGGGCAGAGCGCACGAACCCCTTGCTAAGCTACCAACTGCGCCAGAGCGAGCGCATTTCGTCCGGTGGGCGCGTGCTGCGTGGGCTAGGCATTGCGCTGGGGCTGCTTGTTTTGGCAGTCGGTGGCTATGCAGAGGCGACAAGCCTGTTCACCCGCCCGCCTGGGCAAAACCTGACGGAAAGCGTCGTCCAGGTGCTGTTCTACCCCATGGTGATTGTACAGGTGGTTATCAGCATTTCTGCACTGGGGCTAACCATCGGCACCATCAGCGAAGAGCGCAGCCACATGACGTGGGACAACCTGCGTGCCACACCCAAGGGCGCTGCGCTCACGTTCCGCACACGCTGGGCAGCAGTGTTCTATCGGCTGCGCGGGCTGCTGGGGCTGGTGACGCTGGTGCGATTGGTGCTCATCGCAGGCGTGCTGCTGGATTTAACTGCGTTCCAGGGGCGCTACCTGGACTTGCTCACGGGCGGCATCACGCCAGACCTGCCCAACACGATTGCTGGGGTGCCCGTGGCAGTGCCGCTGGGTGCGCTGCTGCTGTCGCTGTTCCTGACGGCGGCGCTGGTGCTGCCGTTCACAACAGTCGCCCTGGATGCCTCTGTGGGGCTTCTGCTGTCCACACTGCTTAAGCAGCGCGTGTACAGCCTGATTGTGCAGTTCCTGCTGTTTGTGCTGCGGGTGGCACTGGTCGCCGTGTTGGTATTGGTGGTTACCGCCTTCCTGGAGGGGCGGCAGTCCCCAATCCAGTTGCAGGCAGTGAGCTGGCAGGCATGGCTGGCGGTGTTTGGCTTCAGCGCGATTGCAGATTGGGGGCTGCTGATGCTGCACCTGGGCTTTTCCGGTGAAATGTGGGCAACGGTGCCCTATGGCATCTTTATCGGTCCGCTGCTGCTGGTCTACGCGCTGGTTCAGGCGTCCCTGGCAGATGTGCTGCTGCGTGCTGCTGTGAACCTGGCGGAAGATCGAGGCTGAGGCTACAACGCCTGTGATGAGATGATGTAGATTGCTGTGGCGGTGTTCGTCGCCAGCGGCACATCGTGGACGTTGCAGATGCGCAGCAGCGTTTGGATGTCTGGGTCGTGGGGATGTTTACCCAGCGGATCGACAAAGAAGAACACCGCCTCCACCCTGCCCTCTGCCACGGCGGCGGCAATCTGGGCATCCCCGCCGATGGGACCGGACAGCATTTGTGTGACGCTTAGCCCGGTTTGTTCTTTCAGTACCTTACCCGTCGTGTTTGTTGCGATGATTTTATACCGTGCCAGCACACGCTTGTGCTCGCTGGCAAAGGCAACCATCTCATTTTTCTTGCCATCGTGCGCAATAAGGGCAATTGTCTTCTGCGGTTCGTTTGTCGTCATGGGTAGCTCCGCGTGGGGTTAGCATAGGAACGGAACCCGTTTTACCCTACCGAAGCGGCTCTTGCAAACGGCGGGAAAACGTTTATACTGCTGCTTAACCTCAAATGGGCAGTTAGCTCAGCTGGAAGAGCATTTCTTTGACGTAGAAAAGGTCATAGGTTCGAGTCCTATACTGCCCACAACACATCACTCCGGCGACCAAGCAGTCACTTTTCCGTTCCACTCACATGGCACAACCCCCCTTGTACACATCATTCCCACAAAGCAAAGGCACGTACATTCTCGTGCTGCATCTGAGCACATCCACTCGCCTAACCGTGGGTAAGCTCGGCGACTTTGCGTTTTGTGCTGGGTGGTATGGTTATGTAGGCAGCGCGTTGGGGTCGGGTGGGCTGCGTGGCAGGCTAAAGCATCACCTCTCGCCTGTGGCAAAACTGCATTGGCATATCGACTACCTGAGGACAGCGGCAGTGCTGCAACAGGTGTGGTACGTTGCCAGCGAAACAGCCTACGAGCACGCCTGGGCAAATGCGTTACGTTCGCTCCCCGGTGCAACGGTGCCTGCTCCCCGCTTCGGCGCATCGGATTGCAAGTGCATCTCTCACCTGGTTTACTCCCCGCAAATGCCCTCATTGGATCGCATTCGTGCGATCACACATCCGTCGCTCGTCAGGTGGCGCTGCCCATGAACGCTGCAACCACAGGGTGTCGTACCATTCATCAGACTATGACGTGAGGTGGTCATGGGGGCGGGGCAGTCCCTGGTAGCGAAAAAAGGCGATGATGGGCGCTGCGAGAGGGGGGTTATTGGGCGCTGGTATCTTCCTGGCGCTCTCGTATGCGCAAGAACGACTCCAGTATAGCGAATACTGCCGCGAGGAAAAACGCAATCGACCACGTTAGCGCACGTGGGATTTGCAACCACGCGCAGGTAACGGTAAACAATCCTACCCACACTGCCTGCCGCAGTATCACATTGCTGGAGGGCAGCGGGTGGTCTACCGGGGTAAAACGCACATTGAGGAACCGAATAATGGGTACTGCTGTGCCAGTCACTGCGATTTGCAGCAGCATAAAGAACACCCAGCGCTGCCCCACCCGGGGGATGGTCTGCGTGGTGAGCAGGTACAATCCCCACCAGCTAAGCAGCCCAACCACAGCAGATGCCACCAACGTGCCGATGTGGTCGGGTGGCATCTGCCCAGCGTTGTGCCTACTGCTCGTGCTACTTGCCTCGGTCGTATCCTCAGGCATCGGGTATCCCCAGGGTGTTATTCCTGAGCGAGAACCATATCATAAAGATTACGGCTTTCCCGCGAGGGGCCGATCCCCAGCGAGTCGTCCAGCGTTTGTTCCAGGATGCGATACTGCATCTTCGCGTCATCAATCATGCCCTGCTTCAAGTAGATTGACATAACCTCGCGGTGGATGTCCTCGCGCTCGGGTGTCTCCTTCAAGGAGCGCACGAAGAAGCCAAGCGCACCCATGTGGTCTTCTGCATAGTTGCGCAGCCGTCCCATGCCAATGAGCGCCTGGGCGTACAACTGGCGGATCTCGTCGCGGCGCTGTACCATCCACTCCATTGTGCCGTCTTGCAGGAACGGTCCCTTGTACAGTTCAATGGCGCGGCGCAGCAACTCTTCCTCTTTGTCCTCGTCCACTGTCGTCATGGAGTTGTTGACGGCTTCTTCGAACTCGTGCACGTCGTAGTAGCGGATGACCTTGTCGCTGGGTGTGTAGAAGCCACTGCCATATTGGGTAAGCTCGTAGTTGCCCGGCTCAGACACTTTCATTGTGATGCGCTCGCTGATCTTACGCTTGGTCACATGAAAGACGTTCGTTGCCTCTTTGGTAGTCAGCTTGGGCCAAAACACCTCGAAGATTTGATCGCGTGTAACAAGCGGGTTATCAACAAAGTAGAAGAACAAATTACGCGGGAGCGCCCCGTCCCAATTCGTAATCTCCTGCCCATTTACCAGTGCGTAACCGCGCCCCAGTGCATAAACCTCCAGCGCTGGCTTGGGGTCATCCACGACGGTGTACATCACATTGTTCATGCGGTACTCGGTGCCCAGCACTACCGCATCCCCTGCGGATACCAACCCATACCACGGCTGGTACTTCAGCAGCCGGGAGGACACAACAAACTGCGCCCGTTCTGGCAGGTCTTCCATCAGTGCCGTGATGAAAGCATTCAGGGTGTCGTCGTGTGGCAGTCGGTCAACTTCATCCATGAAGAACCAAATATTCTGGTCTAGTTTTTGTACATGCTGTTTCAGGTCTTCCGCCAAGGCACGCCCCCACGCTACCGGGTCGCTTTCGTCCAGCACGCCCCCCAGTTCCTTGCCGAAGCCATCTGCCGATTCACTAAGCGTCGCCTGAATTTGACGCAGGCACGCCTGTAATTCGACCTCATCTTCTATTCTATAATATAGGAGTGACTTTTCTTTATCGTCAACGACATATGATAAGAACACATTCTTATATGTCGTCCATGGATACAAGAGGAGCAGCTTTGCCCCCTTCACCTTCTCGTGAAAATCACGCTTTGGCAGACCTGTAATCGACTGCGCTTCCATGCTGTTAAACTCCCTTCCCTCTTAAAAGATAAAGACACCAGCTATCGAAGCAAGCCCGAAACTGGGCATCTGTAACCTAGGTAGTGAAAATATGTTAACGAGGGTAGAACCAATATGCGAAATTGTCAATGCCTGTAATCTGGATGCCTTCTACAGTATGTCTAGTGGTCATTGACGATGTGGCGGCATTCATCCTACAAATACCTAGGTTGTGTAAGGTTTTACCACAAACGCTTATTTAAGGCAATTAAGTAATGTCTTTCAGGTGGGATAGCTGAAAAATGCGTCTATTTTGCGGTAGGGTGTCATACAACGGACAAACTTTTGACAATCCTCTATCTAATCTTTTTTGAACCAAATGCGTAAACTGGGCAATTTAGGGGCAGGTGTAGGCTGCGTGGTTACAATCGGGGGGTAGGTCGCAAGGGTGCGTTGATGACGCAATACCACCATAGCTATCTAATTAATGAATTGAATTAAGGAGTAATCCCAACCAATGCCCGACAACAGCGTGATCGACATACAGACAATGCAAGACTTCCTCATTAATCTGCTTCATATCCACAGCCCAACCGGATTTACCGATGATGCCATCGCCTATGCGGAACAGGCGTTCAGAGATGTGCTTGCGCCTTTTCCGGGCGTGGTGACGAGGCGCACGCACAAGGGGGCGTTGCTCATTGACGTCCCCGGGCAAAATGCCAACAGTCCCGTTGGATTAACTGCGCATCTCGACACACTGGGTCTGATGGTAACGCAAATCAAAAGCAGTGGACGGCTCAAAGTCACCAATTTGGGCGGCATCGTGTGGAGTGGTGTTGAGATGGAGGGGGTGACGGTGCACACACGCGGCAACGGGGACATACGCGGCTCTGTTGTGCCCGTAAATGGGTCTGTACATGTGAACCGCAGCTTGCGCAAGATGGAGCGCAACGAAGACACGCTGGAAATCCGCCTGGATGCGGCTACCACAAGCGCGGCAGAAACGCAAACGCTCGGTGTTCGGGTGGGCGACTATGTGTTCCTGGACACCCGCACAGAGACCACCGCTGGGTTTGTTCGCAGCCGCTTTTTGGACGACAAAGCGGGTGTGGCGTGCATCTACGGGGCGCTGGCAGCTTTGGCGAAAGCCGGAACCCCACCCACCCAAAATACGTCTATTCTCATAAGCAACTATGAGGAGGTAGGGCACGGCGGTGCACACTGGTCAAATGACTTGTTCGAGGTAGTTGCCGTGGATATGGCGGCTGTTGGCGAAGGACAGAACAGCGATGAGTACCACTGCACTGTGTGCGTAAAGGACAGCAGCGGTCCGTACCATAACCACACTGTCAATCGCTTGCTGCGGGTTGCCGCCGCCCAAGAGCTTGATGTGAAAACGGACATCTACCCGTATTACTCGTCGGATGGCAGTGCCTACTGGCGTGCTGGCGGTGCGGCGCGGGTCGGGCTGGTCGGTCCTGGGGTCGATACCTCCCACGGCTACGAGCGCACCCACACAGACGCACTACGCCAGACCGCCGCACTGCTCGCTGCCTACCTGCTGGACGGCTAGGTTGCGTGTCGTCACAACGCTGCTGTGAAAGGCGCTAGGCACAGCTTAAACAGCAGTTTATAATCTGTAGCGTTATGTTTTACCTTTGCTATCTCATGTTTTCATCGCCCCGCTGCATCAGCCGTCCGCTCGGTCATCTCCTCATAACGGAGCCACACTGATCGCACAGGGCAAGGAGTATTCACATGTCTGCTGAATTTATCTCGCGCATCTTCGGGATGTTCTTCTTTATGATTGTCGGTGCCCGTGTTGGCGTGCAAAACTCGGATATTTTCGCCAGTTTTCCGCCGGATGTCACCGGGTTCGTGTTTGCACTGGTGGGTATTCTGGTGGGTCTCATCATGACGCCCTACCTGACCGTGCGCCCTGTCATCCTCGCCCGGCGCACCCTCAGCGAAGTGCCCGTTGAAGTGCTCTTGATTGCTATCATTGGCTTGGCAAGTGGGCTGATCTTGGCGTTGCTGATGGCGTACCCCATCTCGCTGCTGGGCGACCCGTTCGGCACGCTCATCCCCCCGCTGATTGCGGTTGTATTCGGGTATCTCGGTCTGTCCATTTTTGGGTACCGCGCCCGCGAGGTGCTGGATGTGTTTATCGCGACGTCTCATCGCCCCTACAACGCGGGTGCCGGGCGTGAACTGCTGCTGGACACAAGCGTGCTCATTGACGGGCGCATTGTGGAAATCGCGCAGTCTGGTTTTTTGGGCGGCACGCTGGTGCTCCCCCGCTTTGTGCTGTCGGAACTGCACCAGGTCGCGGACTCGTCCGATGCGCTGCGGCGCAACCGTGGACGCCGTGGGCTGGCAAAGCTCAACGAACTGCAACGTGACCCCACGATTGAAATCGAAATCATTGACGATGATGTATCGGACATCGAAGCGGTGGATGACAAGCTGGTTGCGCTTGCCGTGCAGCGAGACAGCGCCGTGATTACCAACGACTTTAACCTGAATCAGGTTGCAGAGGCACAGGGTGTGGTCGTGCTGAACATCAACGAGCTTTCCAACGCAGTGCGTGCCATCTACATCCCCGGCGAGGAATTTGCCGTGCACGTCATCCAAGAGGGGCGCGAAGACCACCAGGGTGTGGGCTACCTGGAAGACGGCACAATGGTGGTTGTGGAAAATGGCGACCACTACATGGACCGCACCATCAAGGTTGAGGTCACCAAACTTATCAACCGCCCCGCCGGGCGCATGATCTTTGCGAAGCCGACGAACAGCCGACGTTAGCTCTTATGGGCGTTCGCCTGGCGCACGAGCGTCTTGTCGTCGAGCTTTGCCAGCTCTAACAGTTCCTGGTAGGGGTCTTCCCCCTTTAGCTGGAAGCACGCTGCGAAGGCGGGTTCGGTCTTCAACCCGCCTGCCTTCAGGTCTCGTATGATGGTGCGTGCTTGTTCGCCGCCGATTGCCAGCAAGCGTGCCTCCACCACCATGTGAATGTAGGCGTGCTGTTCTTCCACGGGGGTGGGCTGGGCAAACAGTTCGACCCTAAAGCCCTGGCAGCGGAAGCTTGCGATCACGGTGGGGGTTTCTTTCAGCGCCGTCCACACGATGTGGAACTCTTTCTGGTCGCCATACAGCTTGCGCACATCGTTGAGGAAGCTGCGCAGTCCCGGCGGGTGAAAGATGATGTCAATGTCGCTGCCCGGTAGGTCGAGGTCAATTGGGAAGGTGCCTGCCCACATCGGCTGATGATCTTTCAGCCGGGCGAACACGGCTAGCTCATCGTAGACGGTGCTGTAGGCACGCATTTGTTGTGCGCTGCCATCGCGGATGCATGTGTGATTGTGCCAGTCCCGCTTGGCAACTTGTGCCAGCCGCTGCAATACCTCGTTGTCTTCTTCGGTGTCCTGTTGGGGTGTCGCTGGCGGCGCCGCGTGGTCTCCATTTGTATGGCTGTCCTGCTCTAGCAACAGCGTGCCCAGTTGCAAGGGCTGTGTGTCTTCGTCGGGGTTCAGGGGGGGCTCCACAATGCCCAGCGATGATACCAGTGCAGGTTCTTGCTTTAGCACCGCCACACGGATGCGCTCCTCAGTTGGCAAGCGCCCGTTCACCGGTTTGCCCATGTACAGGTCGCGTGTGCAGTCGGTCAGGTCAACCAGGATGGCAATGAGTTCAGTGTCTTGGTTTTCGTAGGCAGCGCGGGTAAGCATCTTGAAGGTTGCAAGCAGTTCGGCGACCGCCTGCCGATTATTCTCCCCACGCAGGGTGAGGAATTGCTGGCGCAGGTAGACAATCATGTCGGCAATATTCATAGTGGTTCGTCTCCAAAGCCTCCTGCGATGTACCAGTTTTCTAACCGACTCACATTATAGCGTTATCTAGCGCTGACCGTGTTGAGATTGGGTTAGTATTTTCTTGCATGTGCTGCCACGCAAAACGATGCGTTTTGGGCTAAAATGGCGCGATGGTTTCTGAAAAGCAGTGAGCAAACACACACCACATGACGGATAACACAACCTACACCCTAAACCTGGTGCTGCTGGAGTGCCTGGAAGGACAGGAGCTTGACGGCGACGAACCGTACATCAAGCTGAATGGCGAAAAGATTTGGACATGGGAACTGCTGGGGCGCAAGATGCACGACAGCCTGAACGCGCAGGCGTGGACAAATGCGTTCGACTTCCGCACGGGTAAGTTCCGCACCTTGCAGGGCTGGGAACAATCCCCAAATTACAACGCCGGGCAGTTCGAGTTCGCAGACCTGCAAGGCGAAACGCGCCTGGAACTGTGGGAAGCAGACGAACACGAGGCGTTGCGCGGGGACGATGACTTCCTCGGCGAGCTTGTGCTCACCGTAGACAGTGCTCGCATCGGGATGCAGATGACCGTGTTCGACCAGAACAACGCGCTTTACCAACTGACCTATCGGGTGGTTGCCAACGGTCAACAGTAGCTGCGATTTTTGTGCGTGGAAGTCTAACGAAACATTGATATACCACAGCATGTAGTGCTGTTATGCTTGTTGGTGGTTAAACCATCAACCAACCACATCATCCATATACGAATTACGAAATCAACTGTGATTGAGGTGAGATCGCCATGCCTATTTACACTTATCGCCGCGAGGACGGGACTGAGTTCGACATCCGCCAGCAGTTCAGCGATGACCCACTGACGGTAGACCCGGAGACCGGGCAAAAGGTCGTGCGCGTCATCCAGCCTGCCGGGATTGTCTTCAGAGGCTCTGGCTTTTACGTCAACGACAGCAAGGGCGCAAAGTCCAACCTTAACGGGAACGGCAACGGGAACGGCAGCACAAACGGCAAGGACAGCGCGAAAGACAGCGGCAGCAAGACAGACACCACCAGCACTGCCGACACAACCGCTACCACCGCAGAAAAATCCTCAAGTTCCAACAAGGACACGAAACCTGCCTGAGAACGACCGCTACACGGTAATGTCCAGCGCTCCTAACACATCATTTGCTGCACGGCGCCCGGAGTGCAGTGCGCCGTGCACCGTCGCTGCCCATGGGTTTGGTGCGGTTGCTTCCCCAGCCCAATAGAGTGACCGCCCGCTGGGTTGTGCCAGCACGTTACGGCAGCTTGCCCCACCAACCGATACCACACTGTAAACCCCACCCGCAAACGGGTCGTTTGTCCAGTCCTGCACTGTGACGTGTGCTGGGTCGGGCAGGGTCGTGCCGAGTTCTGCCCGCAGCGTTGCCAGCCCCTTGTTGATCATACCCTGCTCGCCCAACTGGTAAAGCTCGCGTGCCCAGTCCCCGGTGGCAAATGCGGTAATGGCGTGCTGCTTGGCATGGGGCTGCCCGAACGTGGGCGACCACCACATGGGCGGGTTGTGCTTGCTGTACAGCGCCGTGATGCCCTCTGGCAGAATGGGTTCGTCAAAAACGTAGACCATTTTCATGCCGGGTCCCATCGCTAGGGCACGCAGGGCGTTCGTCTTGTCGCCTGGCAGCGGTGGGTCAAACTGGATGCTGCCGCTCGTTAGCACCCCCACGGGCAGCGCAATGATTGCACGTTCTGCCTCAAACGTTTTGCCATCTGCCGTGGTGACGGTGACGCCGCCGTCGTGCCACTTAACGGCAGCAACGACGGTGTTCAGTCGCACATCAATCCCTAGTGCGAGGAAGTGCACAACCGTGTCGTAGCCGTTGAGCACCCGCCAGTCCTGCGTGCCAACGCTATCATCGCGCATGTCCTCCAGTGCAGCAGTTGCGCTGATGTGGTGAATGCTCTCCCCGGTGGCGTTGGCAAAGCTGCGGCGCGTGTACTGCAATTGGTCGTTGGTGAACTGAATTTTGGAGAGATAGCGGTGTAGGTCTTCGTCTTCCGGGTGGGGGGGCACGTCTGGCAAATCCCAACTGCGTGTAATGTCAAAGGTGGGCACTGTCTCGCGTGCTTGTCGCATCGTCAGCAGGCGGTCATCTTCCAGCCGCACCAGCGAATCGTCCAATTTTGTCCAGTGCAGCGTCTTTAGCCCTAGCTTGTTCACAATCTCCCACTGTGGCACACCTTCACCATGCAGATATTCTGCCCCCATCTCCACGGGGACCCCGCTGACGAGATCCCGCCGGGTGTACACGCGCCCGCCAATGCGGTCTCGTGCTTCTAGCACGGTGACGGGTTGGTCGGCATCGGCAAGTGCCCGCGCCGCCGCAATGCCAGCAATACCTGCGCCCAGTACAAGTGTTGTCATGGAGATGTCCTTACTATGTACAATGCAACTGCCCTCGATAGTGTGCCCCAAAGCATAGCGTCAAACAACCAGAACGCCAATCGCACACTGCCCGTTCTGACGAGCACGTTTCTACGTTATACTGTGCTATGTTGCGAAAGATTTAATGGAATGGACTAAACAACGTGAATATCGGGATTAAGCGCCGCAAGATCGAGGACAAAATTGTTGCTAGCTACAACGCGGTGAACTTCAACGCGAAGAACAGCGCCTGGGTAGACAGCGACGTGTTCGAGGACTTTATCTTCTCGTTTTTTGACCTGCGCAAATACTATGAAAACAGCGATGACACCACCATCGGGACGGAGACCCTGCGTGTGTATATGGAGGGATTGCGTGCCCTACAAACCGCAACAGAAAACCGCCGCCTCAAAGTTGACCGCCGTGACAGTGCCGCCCGCCTCATCTACGAGTTGAACTATCAGGTAGAGGCAGTCATGTACGAAGTTGACCAGAACAGACAGGCAGGCAACCCACCTACAAACAGCGACAACAGCGATTCATCCGGCGGAATGCCCGTTCTCGCCTAGCTTGCTGCTGGGCGGGCGGCACCGCTCGCCCGGTGATAACGCATCACCTACCACAAAATCATCCCTCGTTCATATCCCCGTGCTATCTTTCACAAACTGTGATGAAGCATAACGAGGGAAATACACGATGGGCAAATCGCAAACCGTCGTCCAAACACACAAGCTGAGCAAAACCTACGGCGATGACGACCGCGCCCGCCACGTTTTGCACGACGTAGACCTGGAAATCTACAAAGGCGAGTTCTTTGTGATGCTGGGCAAAAGCGGCAGTGGTAAAAGCACACTGCTAAACCTGCTCAGTGGGATTGATGCCCCTGACGCAGGCGGCATTGTCATCAACGATACCGACATCACCCAGCTAAACGAGCGCCAGCGTACACTGTTCCGCCGGGACAACATCGGCATCGTGTTCCAGTTCTTCAACCTCATCCCCACGTTGACGGTGGCAGAGAACATTACACTTCCGTTGGAACTGCGCGGCAAACAACGTAAACAGGCAGAGGCACGCGCCGTCGAACTCCTGGAGCGCGTTGGGCTAGCAGACCGTGCCGACACCTTCCCGGACAAACTCAGCGGCGGTGAGCAGCAGCGCATTGCTATTGCTCGTGCCCTGGTTGCAGAACCTGCGCTGGTACTGGCGGATGAACCCACAGGCAACCTGGACGAGGACACAGGCGAGACGGTGCTCAAGCTGCTGCTGGAACTGACCCGTGACGCCGGGCGCACGCTGGTGATGGCAACCCACAACCCGGAAATTGTGCCCTTTGCAGACCGCGTTTGTCGCATCACGCCGGAGGGCGGGCTAGTAATTACCAGCGCCGATGATGTGCGTCCCGCAGACCCACTTCCCACACACGGCTAAGAACTCTCATACGCAACTCACCCCACATTCGCACGACGCTAGAAGTTTTTGTGTTTAATTTGTTAAAGGCAGGGGGATTAATGTTAAGGAAGGGAACACATGATTACGATCAAATGGGGTAAGGACGACAAATCCATCCTTCTCTACGAATTTGAAGGCTCCTGGTCGATTGAAGACCTCATCGACGCGCTGGACGCAGGTGTGAACGCTACCGCGAAATACGATCACGACATGGACGTGATCGTTGACCTGACCAAGTCCGGCATTCCAGAGCTTTTCGGCGTCAACATGAACAAAGCATTCAAACGGGCGATGAACCGCACCGAAGAACACGTCAACGAGTCTGTCCAGGAACCGGGGCTGATCGTCATCATCGCATCCAACCCGATCATGCGGAACACGCTCGCCTCGCTGTTGCAGATGTACCAGCGCATGGGAGATCGCATCGCGGTTGCGAAGACGATGGCAGAAGCACAGGCGGCAGTTGCCGATTTCCGCAAAGAGCGCCAGACCACGCAGATTACGGCATAGCGCGTAGCTTGTCTTTGCACATGCTGCACAAGATGTGGCACGTCCTTTTTGATGGAAATTTTGTGGAACAGGCAGCTTATTGGTACTAAAATAGCTACTGTGGCGGATTGTACCAAAATGCTCAAACGTGCGTAGCCGACCCGCCACACCTGCAAACAACCTGAAAGGGACATGCATCTTATGGCGAACCCTGCTCCTGATATTAGGCAGTTGCTCGCAGAACTGAGGGACTTTGACAAAGAGCGCCGCCGCAAAGCTGTGTACAAGCTTGGCATGTTGGGCGGCGAGGAAGCACTGCGGGCGCTAATGGTCGCCGTGGAAGACACGAATGAGGACACGATTGTGCGCGGGCGTGCTGCGCAGATGCTCGGCAAAATGCGCGATTCCCGTGCGGTTATCCCGCTCATCACGGCGCTAAAGGCGCGTGGTTACCAAACACCCATTCATGCAGCGCAAGCGCTCGGTCGCATTGGCGATAAGCGTGCCATACGACCGCTCGTTGAACTTGTAGACCAGCACCAGAACGAAGCAGCACGCAAAGCTGCCGAGGAAGCGCTGGAACGGCTGGGTTATGATGGTCAAACGGCGGCATCTGCGCCCAAGGACGACCTGGAACCTGTTAAATAGAACAAACACGTACCGATAAAGGACAACATGAATATTGCTGTCATATTGCGCCTCGCCCGGCGCTACACTAGCCGCCGCCTGCTGCAAAGCGTCCTGTTTGTGCTGGGGGTGGCGCTTGGCGTGGCGGTGGTTATCGCCATCGACCTTGCGAACGGCTCCGCCCAGCGTGCGTTTGAACTGAGCACGGAGAGCGTACAGGGCAGGGCAACCCACCAGATTGTAGGCGGCGGCACCGGGCTGCCTACCGACGTTTACCGAGACACACGCATTGAACTGGGCATCACAGACAGTGCGCCCATCGTGGAAGGCTTCGCCAACGTGGAAGAGCTGGGGAACCAGCCTGTGCGTGTGCTCGGCGTCGATTCCTTCGCAGAACCGCCCTTCCGCAATTACCTCACCAACACCGAAGTCATCGGTGAGAACGACAACATCTTCGGCGCGTTAAACGCCTTCTTCGCGGAGCCAAACACCGTGCTCATCAGCGAAACGCTGGCAGAGCGCTTCAACGTTGCTGTGGGCGATGAACTCACGCTGCGCCCTGGCGCAGAGCCAGTCCCCGCCCGTGTAGTTGGGTTGCTGATGCCCAACGACAGCGTAAGTGCCCAGGCGCTGGAAGACCTGCTGCTCATGGACATCGCCACGGCACAGGCGGCGGTGGGTGCGCCAGGGCGCATCAGCCGCGTAGATTTAATCCTGCCAGAAGACTACGACCTATCGCAGGTCGAAACAATTTTGCCGGCGGGTGCCCGGCTGGTGGGCGTCACCGAGCAGGATAGCACTATCGCGCAGATGACCGCCGCGTTCGAACTCAATCTACAGGCGCTGAGCTTGTTAGCGTTGGTGGTGGGCGCGTTCCTCATCTACAACACCGTCACATTTAGCGTGGTGCAGCGCCGCCCGGTCATTGGCACATTGCGCAGCCTGGGCACCACCCGCCAGCAGATATTTCTGTTCATTCTGAGCGAGGCGCTGCTGCTCACCCTGATTGGCACGGTGCTGGGCATGGCGCTGGGCGTGATATTGGGACGTGGGGCGGTGCAGCTTGTATCGCAGGCGGTGAACAACCTGTACCTGACCGTTAACGTCAACCGGGTGACGGTTGCGCCGCTCACATTGGTGAAGGGGGCGCTCATTGGGCTGTCCATCAGCACCATTGCCGCATTCATCCCCTCCTGGGATGCAACCCGCACCCCGCCCGCTGGCGTGCTGCGCCGCTCCTCCATCGAAGACCAAACACGCAAGCTGCTGCCGTACATCACCGGGGTGGCAATTGCCCTGAACCTGATCGGTTTGGTGCTGCTGGCAATCCCTAGCCAGAGCATTGTGCTCAGCTTTATGGCGCTGTTCTGCATTGTGGTGGGCAGCGCGTTGTTCACGCCGGGGTTGTTGGTGCTGGTGATGCGCTTTGTCGCCCCGCTGACGGAGGCAGTTTTCGGCGTGTTGGGGCGCATGGCACCCCGTGCGGTCTCGCGCTCGCTCAGCCGCACATCGGTGGCAGTTGCCGCGCTCACCGTCGCTGTGAGCGTGATTGTGGGCGTGAGTGTGATGATTTCCAGTTTCCGCACCACCGTCGCGGACTGGCTGGCAACCACGCTGCAAGCAGACATCTACATTTCGCCGCCACAGGTGGCGACCGGGCGCAACACACTCAGTATGCCGCCCGCGCTGGAGGAACAGGTGGCAGGCGTGGACGGTGTGGAGGCAACATTTGGGGCGCGGCAAGTGCGTGTGCCCTCCCCCACCTACCCGGATATGCCAGATGTGACGCTCACCGCCGTTGAGCTAGACCCCGTGCGCAACGAGCGCCGCTTTGTGTGGAACAACGCGCCTGACGGCGATTACTTCGCTGCGCTGGAGGGCGGCATGGTGATGGTCAGTGAGCCGTTTGCCTTCCGGCGTGGCATTACACCGGAGAACAACACGCTGCAACTGCTCACGGACGAGGGCGAACAGACGTTTGAGATATTCGGTGTGTTCTACGACTACAGCACCGACCAGGGCACCGTCTACATGGACTTGGACGTGTACCGTGGCAACTGGCAGGACGACACACTCAGCAGCCTCGCGGTTTACGTCGCACCGGGCACAGCAATACCGGATGTGATTGACGTATTAGAAACAGACACGCTCACCGAGTATGATGTGATCGTGCAGAGCAACCGCACACTGCGCGAAGGCGTGTTCCAGGTGTTCGATCAAGCGTTCAGCATCACGGTGGCGCTGCGCCTGCTCGCCACGATTGTGGCGTTCATTGGCATTCTGTCCGCGCTGTTGGCGCTGCAACTGGAAAATACCCGCCAGTATGGGCTGATGCGTGCTGTGGGGCTGACGCCCGCCCAACTGCGCAACTTCACGCTCATCCAAACCGGGCTAATGGGCTTCGTGAGCGGCTTGCTGGCGCTGCCAATCGGGTTAGCGCTGGCAGCGGTGCTCGTCTTTGTGATTAACATTCGTTCCTTTGGCTGGAGCATGGCGTTTATCCCGCTGCCGGGGCAGATGGGACAGGCATTTGTGGTTGCGCTGGCGGCGGCACTCATCGCCGGGATTTACCCCGCACTGCGGCTAAGCCGTTTGGTCACGGCGCGTGCGCTCCGCCTGGAGTAAGCGTGAACGTCAGGGGGCTAGGCGTTGCCTGTCCCCACATTGTGCTCTAGCTTGCCCAACAACATATCCATCACACCCAGGTGGATCTCGCGCAGTTCCGGGTCTTGCATAAAGTCGAAACGGTCGTTAAGCAGGTTAATGATGTGGCGCAGCATTACGGGTGTTGCGTTTTCCACGGTTAACCCGTGTTCGGTGTACACGTCCTGAATGAGGTCGTGGCAAATGTTGCACACATGTTCATCGGCAATGTCAGGGCGGCGCTTGCGCATGAACACCACCTGGCAGTTCATAAAGCACTCGCGGATGCCGTCCGCAACTTCTTTGTTGGACAGCTTCTGCTTGTCCAGTTTCGCTTTCAGGCTCGCTTGGCTCTCTTCCAGCGTGACAGCGATCATATTTTTCCTCAGAGCATACAATTCATCAATGTGTTTGGGCGGCACGAAACCGCCTGTGTCCTCACGATAGGGGATGTGTGCACTCGCGTTCTGTAGGATGGTCTACATAGGGCGGGTAGCAAATTGAGCGCGTTAGCCTGCTCGGCGGAAGGCACGCCACCGCTGCTTTAGCGAACGCGGCTGCCCGGTGGGTTGTGTGGATGACCAGCGCACCCACCCCCGGATAGGGGCGCGGGGTGTGGTTGACCGCTTGCGCCACATACGCGGCAGCACCCGCCGCAAGTGCCGCCCAAACTGCCGCCCCTGCGCTGGGGTGAGCATCAAGCGTGCCACCAGGTGCATCCCCAGGCGCGGCAGATGATTCATGCACAGCGCGGGCACAGTCGCATTCTTGATCGCCACGCCATAACGGTTCGCCAAGGACTGCATCTTGAGTGCGCCGCTGGGTTGGCTACCCCGGTGCCACGCGACGGCATCCGGCACGGACAGGCAGCCCCACCCGCGTGCCTGTGCCCGCCAGTCTACGTCCACATCTTCGTAGTATAAAAACAGGTCGGGGTCAAAAAACGCACCGTCAACGCTGATGTCATTGATCAGAGCAGCGCTGTAGAGCACCGCCGCCCCCGGCGCACCAAAGACCTCGTGTGGTGCGGTTGCTGCGGTTGCCTGCGGCAGACGATACCCGATGTTAAATGCGTAGCCATCGCCCAGGATGCCGTGCCCGGTGCTGTAGAGCAGGTCGGTGTGGGTGCCGTCGTCGGCGCTCAGCCGCAGTTGCCCGATGCCCCATCCCGCGTCATGGGTTTGCAGAGCGCCCAGCAACGCCGCGACGTAATCAGGCTCAAGCTGTGCGTCGGGGTTCAGTGCCATATAGTATCCATCGTTTGGCAGCGCACACGCCTCGATAATCGCGTTGTGCCCGCGCCCGTAGCCCAGGTTCTCCGCGCTCTCGATGAGTGTTACCTCTGGGGCGTGTTTGCGCACCCACACAGCAGACCCATCCGCAGAGGCGTTATCAAGCACGGTGATGTGGATATTCGGGTACGTCTGCGCCCGCAGGCAGTCTATGCACGCGGGCATATCGTTCACGCTGTTGTAGGTGACGATGCCCACATAAACGGGCGCTGTCATCGCTGCGTGAACCATGCGCCTAGCTCTCCATCAGTGATTTGGCGGTTCGCCATAATGTGCGCTCGTTTGGCGAACATCTTGTCACGCAGGTGCCATGCCTCTGCCAGCGCGGGCAAAGAGTCGCGCTCGCGCAGCAGCATGTAACCCAGCACGCCCGCGTCATACGCCAGGATGTGCGGCGCAAAGCGCCAGAACAGCGGCAGCGGCAAATTTTTCATCAGCAGCAGGTAGCGATTCCGCACCGCGTACTGGCGCAAGCGGGCGCTCACACGGGCACGCTGCCCCGGGCGGAAGCCCCGGATGTGATGCGCCACCGCATCCGGCACATAGACGGACTCCCAGCCGCGCATGACGGCTCGCCAGCACAGGTCAATGTCTTCCTTGTGGATGTAGAAGTCTGCGTCGAACACCTCGCCGTCAATGGCGATGTCATCAAGCATCGCCCGCCGATAGAACGCCGCCGCGCCATCCGGACCGAACACGCGGCGCGGCGTGGTGCTGCGGTTCGTGGCGGGTTCGCCATCACCGTAAAGCCCCTGCCTCCCGCTGCGCCGCATATAAAGCCCCATACTGTCGATGGTCTTAGGCGGCGCGTTGATGTGTTCCACGCGCAGCAGGCACCCGGTCGCAGAACCGACCTGCGGCGCGTTTTCCAGGGCGCAGCGCAGCGCCGTGATGAAACCCGGTTGCACTTTCACGTCCGGGTTCAGCGTGAGCACGAATTCGCTGTCTGTCATGGCGATGCCTTGATTGTGCGCGACTGCGTAGCCGGCGTTGTCCGCATTGTTGTGCAGCCGCACACCGTACTGCGCCACGATTTCGGGCGTGTTGTCTTGTCCGGCGTTGTCAATCACGAGCACATCGAAGTCACCATCCTGTGCTAGCAGTGCTTCCAGGCACGCGCCGATGGTCGCGGCGCTGTTGTACGTCACGATGTTGACTGCTACACGGGGCATTTACGGTACCTTCGGGTGGTTGGGCAAGTGCCCTAATCATTGCCGGAAGCGGGGCAAATTTCCACGATTAACCCGTCGCTCCAGTTGTATTTCGCATCGAACAGTGCCTTTACCGCCTGCACTTTGGCATCGGTTTCATCCGGGAGGGGCTGGGCGGTGCCATCGTGCTCTTCGGTCGGCACCACATCCATGCCTTCCGCCAGGTAGTGGGTCACCTGGGGTTGCTGCTGGATGTTGCGCACCCAATTCGCGTTTTCGCGGCTCTCTGCGCACAGGTAATAACACCCGTCGTGCTGCACAAACCAGATTTCGATCTTGCGCGGTTGCCCCGTCTTGCGCCCCGTCGTTGTGAGGTACAGGAATGTCTCTGCCATTGGATTTTGCCTTTCGCAGCGTTTTAATTCTCTTATCACAGCTTGCCCTGTGTGGCTAGCACCACCCGCCAACGTCAAATCCACGTTAAGAAGCACCCACCTGACCGTGGGCGCGGTATAGTATGCGGCGGAGATGAACGCCAAAAAAGAGAAGGGCAACATGGGTATGGTGGAGCAAGCACATCCCACAAACATTGCAGTACTAACCAGCGGCGGGGACGCGCCCGGCATGAACAGCGCTGTACGGGCAGTGATCCGTACGGCGCTCAACCGTGGCGTAGATGCATACGCAGTGTATGAAGGCTACCAGGGGCTGGTAGAAGGCGGCGACCGCATCCGCAAAATGGATTGGGGCAGCGTGGGCGGCATTTTGCACCAGGGCGGCACGGCTATCGGGTCGGCAAGGTCGCAGGCATTTCGGACGCGCGAGGGGCGGCGCCAGGGGGCGTACAACCTGGTCATGCGGGGGATCAATCGCCTGATCGTCATCGGCGGGGACGGCAGCCTGACCGGGGCAAACATCTTTCAGGAAGAATGGGCGTCGCTGCTCGATGAACTGGTGGACATGGGCGACATCACCCGAGAAACTGCCGATCAGTACCCCACGCTGATCCTCGCCGGGCTGGTTGGTTCCATCGACAATGACATGTTCGGCACAGACATGACCATCGGCGCGGACACCGCGCTGCACCGCATCACAGAGGCAATCGACGCCATCACCAGCACGGCATCCAGCCACCAGCGCTCATTTGTGGTAGAGGTAATGGGGCGCAACTGCGGCTACCTCGCGCTGATGAGCGCCCTCTCTACCGGGGCAAACTGGGTACTCATCCCAGAGTACCCCCCGGAGAGTGATAACTGGGAGCAGGAGATGTGTAACGCGCTCGGTTCCGGGCGCCAACGTGGGCGGCGTGCCAGCATCGTCATCGTGGCGGAGGGTGCCCACGACCGCAACGGCAACCCCATCACCAGCGACTACGTTAAGCAGGTGTTGGAGGAGCGCATCGGTGAGGACACCCGTGTGACTGTGCTGGGGCATGTGCAGCGCGGCGGTGCCCCCAGCGCGTTTGAGCGCTACATGAGCACGATGGTGGGCTATGCAGCCGTGGACTTGGTGCTCAATGCGCCGCCGGACTATGTGCCACAGGTAGTGGGCATCCGCGAGCACCGCGTGACGCACTCGCCGCTGGTAGAGTGCGTACAGAAAACACACGCCGTTGCAGAGCGCATCCGCGCACAAGACTACGAGGGCGCAATGCGACTGCGCGGTGGCAGCTTCACAGAGGCTTACAACAGCTTGCAGATCATCACGCGGGCGCAACCCAAAGTGCCACAACCCGACCAGCGCTCGTTACGCTTGGCAGTGATCCACAGTGGCGGTCCTGCCCCCGGCATGAACACCGCTGCACGGGCGGCGGTGCGCCTTGCCATGAACGAGGGACACCAGATACTGGCGGTGCGCAACGGGTTCGAGGGCTTGCTAGAAGGCGAATTTTACGACCTGGACTGGATGAGCATCAGCGGGTGGGTATCGCGTGGGGGGGCGGAATTGGGGACTAGCCGTTACATCCCCACCGCGTATGACCTGGCAGGGGTGGCAACACAGCTAGAGGCGCACCAGGTGGATGGGCTGCTGATGATTGGCGGTTGGTCGGGCTACCGGGCAGTGCACATGATGCACCAGCACCGTGCCAAGTACCCCGCGTTCGACATCCCCATGGTGTGCCTGCCTGCGTCCATCAACAACAACCTGCCTGCCAGCGAACAGAGCGTCGGCGCAGATACTGCCCTCAACAACATCATCAGCGATGTGGACAAAATCAAAGAGTCCGCCGTTGCATCTGGGCGCGTCTTCGTGGTGGAAGTGATGGGGCGCGACTGTGGCTACCTCGCGTTGATGAGTGGAATCGCAACCGGGGCGGAGCGTGTTTACCTGCCAGAGGAAGGCGTGACGTTGAGCGATTTGCAGCAAGACGTTGCCAAGCTCGTGAACAGCTTCCAAAAGGGTAAGCGCCTCGGACTGCTCATCCGCAACGAAAACGTGGACAAGCTGTACACCACACCGTTTATGTGTGCGCTGTTTGAGAAGGAAAGTGGCGACCTATTCGATGTGCGCCCCGCCATCCTGGGGCATGTGCAGCAGGGCGGCAATCCTTCCCCTTATGACCGCATCCAGGCGACGCGGCTGGCATCCAACTGTGTTTACTATCTCATCGAACAGGCACAGCAGCAAAACTCGCTCGCCGTGTCCATCGGCATCCAGGGCAGCCGCCTTGCCTACACCGATTTACACACCGTGCCGGAGCTTGTGCCCGGTGCCCCCCAGCGCCCGCAGGAACAGTGGTGGCTCGGGCTGCGCCCCATCGCAGAGCAGATGGCGAACCCGGTCAACGGCTACTAGGTTAGCTACCTACGGCGGCGTCTTGTGCGCCAAATCACCGGGCGTCGATGCCGTCGTAGGTGCCATCTTCCTGGATTTGCAGCAGCGCCCGGTTCACAGGCTCGCCCAGCAACACGCCGAGTGTAGCGAACGCAGCGGCGCGTGTGGCAAGACGGAACCTTGCACACCAACTGGAAGGGCATGGGCGTTTAGTCAGTGCTATAATGGGCAGGAAGACACACCATTAACCGGGAGGCAGAAGATTGTCCAAAGAGGCGAAAGAAACAATCCTGGTTGTGGACGATGGCGAAGAGAACCGCGAGTTCGTCGTAGACTACATCCTAAAACCTAATGGTTACAATGCGCTTGTTGCCCGTGATGGACGTGAAGGGCTACAGTTTGCAATTGACCACAACCCCGACCTGATTCTGCTAGATTTGCAGATGCCCCGCATGAACGGGCGTGAGGTGCTGCAAGCATTGGTAGAGCGCGGGTTAGACATCCCCGTTGTGCTGATGACGTTCCACGGTTCCGAAGAGGTCGCCATCGAAGTCTATCGGCTGGGTGTGAAAGACTACGTAAAAAAGCCCTATTCTGTCGACGAGATGCTGAACGCAATCGAGCGCAGCCTGAGCGAGGCACGCCTGCGCCGGGAAAAAGACGCGCTGGTGGATCGGCTTTTGGTAGCGAACCGCGAATTGCAGCAGCGAGTGCAGGAGCTAAACATCCTGTATCGCATCGGCAAAACCGTGACATCCAGCGTGGACATTACCAGGGTGCTGCCCCAGATCATTGAGGCAGCGACGCAGGTCACGGAGGCGGAAGAAGGGCGGCTTTACCTACTGCGGGACGATAAGCTTGTGTGCCGGGCGGAGAAGCGCATCAATAAGGCACGCCCGGAAATGACCGACAAAGAAAGCCACGACCCGGCGGCGTTGCATGTGGTGCAGCGCGGCAAGGAAATTATCGCCACCAAAGACCAGTTCGGTGACTACGCCAACAGCCCGTACAGCGCGGCATACGCGCCGCTCATCCTACGCGGGGATGTCATCGGTGTGTTAAGCGTAACCAACCTCACCGAAGGCACGAAAGTGTTCACCAAGAACGACGCCGCGCTGCTCAGCGCCCTCACAGATTACGCTGCCATTGCAGTGGACAACTCGCACAACTTCGATGCGCTGCGCGAGCGCGAAGCACGCGAAAAACAGCAGATTCGCGGTACGTTCGAGCGGTTCGTTGCCCCCACCGTAGTGGAGCGGGCGCTTGCCAACCCGGATGCCCTCAAGCTGGGGGGCACCCGCCAGCGCGTGAGTATCCTATTTGCAGACATCCGGGGTTACACCGCATGGAGCGAGCGGGAAACGCCAGAGCGCGTGGTGGAAATGCTGAACGATTACCTCAGCCTGGCAGCAGAGATTGTGATGGCGTGGCAGGGTACGCTAGATAAGTTCTTTGGCGACGGATTGATGGCAATCTTCAACGCGCCGGAACCCTACGAGCATCATGTGCACAAGGCGACTGATACCGCACTTGCGCTGCTGCAAGCTGCCGAAGACCTGAACCAGCGCAAAGGCTACGGGTTATCCTACAGCGTTGGCGTCAACGTTGGCGAGGCGGTTGTCGGTTACATCGGCACAGACCGCGCCATGAACTACACTGCCATCGGCGATGTGGTGAACCTCGCAAAGCGCCTGCAAGAGCGTGCCGAACCGGGGCAAATTCTGGTTGAGGAGGCGGTGGTGAACGAGTTGGCGGGTATGGTGCAAGCACGTAAGCTGGGCGAGATGAAAATGCGCAACCGCAAACGCGCTGCCGTGGTATACGAAGTCAACGGGATGCAACCCTTGCGCTAAGTGCAACGCTTGGATGGTATTCGCTGCGCTCTCAATTGTGTTTCTCAATGCTTTAGGCTACACTTGATGTGCGGACACAGGGTTGCCGCATGTACACAAAGGGTTATTGGGTTGCGCAGTCACTTGCTAAACGTGCTGACCGTGGGTTTCGGCGGCTTCCTGGGGGCGAACCTTCGTTACGCTGCCAGCATCGCGGCAGCAAGGCTCTCGCCAAACAACAACACAATCGCAGGCACGCTTGCCGTCAATGTCGTCGGCTCCCTCCTGTTGGGCGTGTTCCTCGCATGGGCAGCAAACCGCGCGAACCTGTCCGGTCATGTGCAGCTACTTGTCGCAACCGGCTTCTTTGGCTCCCTCACCACATTTTCCACCTTTGCAAACGAAAGCACGGCGCTGCTGCGCACGGGTATGTTGGTGGGTAGCTTGCTTTACGTTATTGGCACCAACGTAATTTGTTTATTCTCTGCGGCGCTCGGATTTTGGATCGGTAATCGACTGTAGGAGGTGTGGCTTGCCGGAGTGGCTCATCGTTATCATCATGGGGGTGGTTGAGGGCGTGACAGAGTTTTTGCCCATTTCATCCACCGGGCACTTAATCGTGGTTGGCGAACTGATCGGCTTGCCAGATGTGCTGGAAAACACATTCGAAATTGTTATTCAGGTTGGCGCGGTCATCGCGGTAATCGGCTTTTATTGGTCGGACTTATTCACCCAACTGCGCACCGTCCGGCAAGATCAGGTTGTACAGCGTTTGTGGTTGGGCATTGCCATTGCGTTCATCCCGGCGGCAGTGCTAGGGCTAACCCTGCGTAGCTTCATCACGGAGGTGCTGTTCGACCCCATTGTCATTGGCTGGGCGCTCATCGGGGGGGGCATCGTGTTCCTGGTGGTGGAGCACAACGGAATAGCAGACCGCGCCGACGAAGAACGCAACCTGGAAGATATCACCTTGCGTCAGGCGTTTGCCGTGGGGCTGTGGCAGTGCTTCGCGCTCATACCCGGCGTGTCGCGTTCGGGGGCGTCCATCATCGGCGGGCTGTTTATCGGTCTCAACCGCCGGGTAGCGACGCAGTTCTCGTTTTATCTCGCTATCCCTACGCTTGGGCTGGCAACCCTGTATGAGTTGGCAACCAACTTCACAGCGATGTCCGCATCAAGCTTGCTGTACCTGCTGGTGGGCATCATTATCTCTGGCGTGGTGGCATGGCTTTCAATCGGATGGCTGCTACAGTACATCTCCAAGAACAATTTTATCCCGTTTGGATACTATCGCATCTTGGTGGGGATCATAATTTTGCTAGTTTTTTACTTTCGCTAGCAGTTTTTGTTATAAACTGTTATACAGTAAGCGGGCAAGTGGTATGTAGAGGCTTGAAATGGTTCCAACAACAATTCTGGGTACAAAAAAAATCCTGGTCATAGAAGACTCCGAGGCGCTGCTCAAAGACATTGTAGAAATGTTGTCCCTGGAAGGCTTCCAGACCGTCTACGCGAATAACGGACAAGCTGGGCTAGACCTTTTGGAGCAGCATCATCCTGACCTGGTTATCTGTGATGTGCGGATGCCCCTGCTAGATGGCTACGGTGTGCTGGATCAACTCCGCTCCAACGAGGATACAGCGACCACCCCGTTTATCTTCCTCACTGCTCGCACCATGCGCCACGAACAGCGTGAGGGCATGGAACTGGGTGCAGAAGACTACCTGACGAAGCCATTCACCGCCGATGAACTCATCTCTGCTGTTAACACGCAGCTTGCAAAAAACCAAAACCACATTAAACAGACAGAACGCGAGCTGGATCGACTCCGCCGCAGCATTATCCTGGCACTGCCACACGAACTGCGTACCCCGCTAAACGCGATCCTCGGCTTTTCGGAAATCATGATGACGGACACCCGAAACCTCAGCGAAAAGCAAGTGGCAGACATGGCAGATCACATCAACACCGCCGCGCTGCGTTTATATCGCCTGGCAGAAAATTACATTATCTACGCCAACCTGGAACTCTTTGGCACGGATGCTGCCTGGAACGAAGCGCTGCAAAATGGGCAAACACGCTACGCCTACATTGTCATCGCGCAGCAAACAGAGGAGAAAGCACGCCAGTATGCGCGCCAGGACGACCTGGAAATGACGATCGTCCCGGTAAACCGACCACTGGCAGTTGATGGCGAAAACCTCTCCCGCATTGTTAGCGAAATTGTTGACAACGCCTTTAAGTTCTCAGAGGCAGGCACGCCCGTTAGCCTCACGCTGGTAGAAATGGCAGAAGAATTGCAAATCATCATCAGCGACGAAGGCGTTGGCATGTCCCAGGATCAAATCAGATCCATCGGTGCCTATATGCAGTTCCAGCGTGCCTTCCAGGAGCAGCAGGGGATCGGTTTTGGTCTGACTATCGCCAAGCGCTTGACCGAAATCCACGGCGGGCAGTTCAATATAGACAGTGAACCTCGCATGTACACCACCGTGACGCTCACGTTGCCGTTCGTCGCCGTCGAACAGGCGGAGAAACAGCGGCAGTAGCGTTAGGCGTAAACAGACCGCAGGATGTTTAGCCCTGTGAGCAGCAAAAACACCAGCACTAACTGCCGGAAGCGCTGCCTGGGGATGTATTTGTACAGGGCGAACCCTGCAACCAAACCCAGCCCGATCGCTGGCAGTGCATACAGATAGTGCATGGCAATATCCCGTGTGAAGTTCTGGCTAAGTGCGTGCACCACGAGCAGCGAGAACCCTTTCAAGAGGAAAAAGCCCTGTAAGTTGCTGCGCACCTCGTCGGGTTGCCAGCGCCTTGCATCCGCGTAGATGACGATGGGCGGACCGCCTGTGTTGTACATCCCGGTGAGCACACCACTTGTGAACCCGAAAGCACTCCCCCAGCGGTCGGTTTTTAGCATTGGCACCCTGGGCGCGAACAATCCGTACAGCGCATAACCAATGACGAGCACAGCAAGCGCCGTCAGCAGCACAGCGTCCGACAGGATGCGCCACTCCGTCAGGGCATTGCCGACGACCACGCCGACGATTGCCATAGCGCCCAGCAGCGTTACCGTTTTTATCGTCAGGGACTGGCGAGTGCGATACAAAACAATGACCTGGGTGACCGTGCCGATGAGCGTGACCAGCGGGCGGGCAACGTCTAGCCCCAGCGCAGTCGTGAGTGGCGGCATCATGATTAGCCCGATCCCAAAACCGGACACTGCCTGCACCCACACCCCAAGCAGCGTGACAATGAACACAATGAAGTTGTCTGACAAGATGTGCCCTTACTGGTGGTTTTTGTAATGTTTTAATTTACAAACATTTGCAAAATTGTTTCGACGATGTGTTTGCAGGTGTGCAAATCAAATCTATAATTAATATACGTTCAATGTTCTGCTACAGGACCGAGATATGACGCTATCAAAAAAAGTTATTTGTGAACATTGCGGCTACGACAACCCTGCGGGGGCGCTCATCTGTCGGCGCTGCTATCGCTTGCTCACGAAAGACGGCACACTGCCCAAGGCAACGATGGGCACAACTGAAAAACTGGGCACCAAGCGCCTGGACGAAAGCATAGACATCCCGCCAGAGCTTATCGACAAGGTTGATGAACCGCTGAAGCCCTTCGGCTCCACGTTGCGCCTGGTGATTGTTAGCTCTGGTGAAGAAATCGTCAAGTCGTTTCGTGCTGGCACGCTGCTCATCGGCAGGTCAGACGCAGCACGCCGCATCAAGCCCGATATCGACCTGAACCCGCACCAGGCATACTCCCACGGCGTGAGCCGCACCCATGCGCTCATCCGCCAGGAGAAAAACCGCCTGCTGGTGCAAGACCTGGACAGCGCCAACCACACCTACATTAACGATGTGCGGCTAACCCCCCACACTCCCAACGAACTGCGCCACAAAGATATCTTGAAGCTAGGGATGTTTGTGATGCAGGTTTTCTTCGACTGATGTAAGGCTCGCGTCGATGGCGTGTGGCAGCTAGGCAGGCATGTGCCAACTGCACATTGGCTTCGCTGCAAAGCCAGACTATAATCTGACGGTATTTGTATGCAGCACATACCCAGGTCAAAACCGTTTTGGCAACAGAAACACTCTCCACAAAGGTTATTCAACCAACCGCTACCACCCGCCCCCGCCTGCGCCGCCGGGGCTTCCTGCGGGAAATTCTGGAAACGGTGGTGCTCATCGCTGCCATCTATGCGCTGGTGAACCTCGCCACTGCCCGCTTTATCGTGGAAGGTCCCAGTATGCAGCCCAACTTCGAGACGGGGCAGTTCCTCATCGTCAGCCGTGTGAACTACCTTTTCGGGCAGCCCAGCTACGGTGACATTGTGGTGTTCCACTACCCCAACAACCCGGAGGACGACTACATCAAGCGTGTGATCGGTCTGCCGGGCGATACCGTCGAGATCACTGACCAGCAAGTATACGTCAATGGGCAGTTGATGGACGAACCATACATCCTGGAAGCGTGCCAGCGTAACTGTTCCGACGCTGTTTGGGAGCTTAGCCCGGAGGAATACTTTGTGATGGGCGATAACCGCAACCACAGCCAGGACTCACGCTCCTTCGGTGCAGTCAACCGCGAGTTCATCGTCGGTGAAGCACTCGTGCGCTACTGGCCCCCTAGCGACTGGGGCATCGTAGAGCGGATTCGCTTCCCCAGGGCACAGTAACCACAAGCCAGGGTCCCAAACTATGAGCGCAAAGCACAAGATCCTCGTTGTAGAAGACAATCCAGACAACATGACCCTTATCACGGATGTGTTGCAATCGCTGAACTACACCGTGCTTGAGGCGGCGGACGGTGAGGAGGGCATCCAGGTGGCACAAGATGGTGCCCCCGACCTGATACTGATGGACTTGTCACTCCCCAAGCTGGACGGTTGGGCGGCGACACGCCGCATCAAGACGGACGACACCATACAGCACATCCCCATTATCGCCCTCACCGCCCACGCGATGAGGGGCGACCGTGAACGCGCGATGGAAGCTGGCTGCGACGATTACATCACCAAACCCATTAACCTGCGCGAGCTTGCCAGCAAGCTACAAAAGTTCCTGGGCGACGACACAGCCACAACGCCCAACAGCGCCAGCTAGGGGCGGATGAGCGACAGGATGTGCGCCAGTCGTCGCAGGTCGTGTGTGAGCAGGCGGGCAATTTGCCGCCCACACGCCACCTGGAAGGCATAGCGCTCGTTTTCATCCCCAAAGAACTGTGCAGCATAGCGCACCGACGCCGCCAACAAATCGTCTGACGGCACCTCGCCTGCATTCAGCACCAACCGGAAGAAATCCTGCCGAGCAACAAACGCTGTCACCCACGCGGGTGGCATCAGGTGCACCTGTGTGAGGCTGAGCGGGGGGCGAGGCGGCATACTGTGCACAATGCGCCCGTCCTCATAAACATACCCCACGTTGATAACCAGCGTCTCCACCGGGATAAGCCGATTTTTGCGCTGGTCGAGCAGGGTCGTTTCTTTCACCTCGCTTGCCATCACCAGTTCCCGCACAAACGGGTCGTCCGCAATGCGAATCGCGTAAATTAGCCCGACGGCAAAGCAGGGGTCGGTTCCCTGTGCGGTTTCCGCCAGCACGAAAGATCCAAACGAGTGTCGTTCGTCAATCTCGTTGCCGCGAGTGCCGAAGTCGAAGCCGTTGGTGCTGGCACGCAGCACATGCCCGATGTGTACCTGTTGTTCGTCTACCATGCGAACGCCTCCTCGCTGTTGCCGCTAACCAAGTGGGGTTCCCCCCAAACGATGACCTTGCCTGCCGCTCTCCCTGGCGAAGTCCTTGGAACTGGATTTGGCGCTGCTCTCTGCTGCGGGCACGTTGTTACGGGTTAGTTCACGCCGCACGAGCGCTTCCACCTGGGTTTTCTCTCGTCCGCTGATGTATGCCAGTTCGTCCGCCCGTGTGAGCACATAAGGGTATGGGCGCAGCCCCTGCATCCGGCACTGTTCCAGCAGCAGCGCGTGCAAATGGTTGATCGTGTTTTCGTCCCGCGCTACCCACATGGGGATGTCTACACGGGCGATGTGCGGCTGTTTTGTGTCCGATACATTCAGGTAAAACGCGGCAATCTCGTGGCTGGGGTTAAACTTCTTGTACTCGTAGTTGGTTGGGGAGTTCTGCACCATCACTGCGGAGCGCTCCCCCGGACCGAGTAGGCGCTTCATCACCTGCATGTCGGTTAGCCCTTCCAGTTCGCCGTTGGTCTGCAACACAGCATCGGTAATCTGGTACGGCTCAATGTCCAGCAGGTGCAGCAGAGAGATCAAATAGCTGCTGCGTGGGTTGTCTACGTACCCGGCAAGGCTGGTGTTCACATCCTGTAATGCCACCAGCAGCCCCATATACTCGCTAATCAGGTTATTGGAATTGGCAATGTCGTTGCCGCCGAAGAACTTGAGCAGGTTGCCGTCGTGGATGGCAATGGTGGGGTAAGGGTCGGTGCGGTGCAGGCGTGCCTGCTGCCACAAAATGCGAATTTCCCCGATGGTGCGGCGGGCGTTAACAGTGCGGTTGTTCACAAGCTGGCGGCTCTCGTCCAGGATGTCCCCGTCTCGGTAGAAGATACCGGGTATCGTCTCCTGGTAGGGGATTTCCCCCGTGCCGTGATAATACGTCAGCGCCCCAATGTTAATCACATAGTACAGGCTAGACGATTCGTAGCTGGGGTAAATCTGCGAGCCATCTGCCGCGATGAGGATTGCCTGCGGCGGTGTCATTGGCTTGGGCACCACTGCATTGAAGGCACGTTGGGCGTCGTCTTGTGGGGCAGCACCCCGGTAGCCGCTCACATCGCTCTCGCGCACCATACGGATGCGCTGCTGAATGAACTCCAGGTCTGCGCCTTTGTCGTGCAATATCTCCAGCGCCCTGTCGATCAACTCTTCCTGGTTGCGGAAGGTGAGGTAGCGCCCCATCTTTTCAATGTCGTAGATGATTTTGGTGAATTCCAGCGACAAGCGCGAAGTCCTTTTTGTTTTCGCTTTAAGGTAGCACTAACGTTCTAGCTGGTCAAGCGGGAGCCTGCCCGCCGCCAAGGGACGGGTTCGTCTGGTAGACTAAGCGGCTGCTATGGAACCATCAAACGTAGAAAGCGAGGCACCGTGTATGGGTGCATTTACAGTGGATTTGGGCGGGAAGACCGCACTGGTTACCGGGGGCGGCAGCGGTGTGGGGCGGGCAGTTGCGCTGGCGCTGGGCGGCGCAGGTGCCGCCGTGTGTGTAAACGACATCAACCCGGACACATGCGAGGCAGTCGCCAGGGAAATTACTGCCGCAGGTGGGCAGGCGTTCGGCTGGCAGGCAGACGTATCCAACCGTTTCCAAGCTGGCTCCATGATTGAGGAGGCGCGGGAACGCTACGGGCGTGTACACATCCTTATCAACGCGGCGGGGGTGCTCAAGCGCGGGGAAATGGCAAAGCTGGACGAGTGGGACTGGCGGCGCGTGCTCGATGTAAACCTCACCGGCACATTCTTTGTGACACAGCTCATGGGGCGTGTGATGACCGACGAAGGCGGCGGCGTCATCGTCAATTTGGTGAACAACGATGCCAGCGACGATGCCCAAACGCAGGGCGCAGTCAGCTATGCTGCCAGTACAGCGGGCGTGCTTGGGCTTACGCGGCAGTCCGCCCGTGAACTGGCACCCGGCAACATCCGCGTCAATACCGTGTCCTTCGCGGCAGTCCCCACGCCGCAAACGCCGGAACCCAACACTGCCCGTGCGGTGCTCGGGCGCGGCGGCACACCGGAGGAGGTCGCTAGTGTGGTGTTGTTCCTGTGTTCAGACGCAGCGAGTTTCATTACCGGGCAGGCGGTGCATGTGGACGGCGGCGCACACATGCTTTAGCCCAAGGTGTGCTAAAATAGAGGGGTAAACGCATAGGGAGATGTAGCGAAATGAGGAACAATATGGCTCGACTACTAACCGTATTTCTCGCACTGATGATGCTCACCGTCGGCGCAGTTGCTCACGCGCAAGACCCGCACAACCTCACCGTGATCCAGGGCGGGCAAGCGGTGGAAGGTACACTACAAGGTGAGCGCACCGCCGTGATGTATGGCGTGAACGCGCTGGAAGGCAACACGCTAGACATCACCGTGACGCCCGACCCCAACACCCCCTTCACACCGCTGGTGGTTGTGTTCGGTCCCGCAGGGCAGGTGGTGGCGACGGGTGAAGACCAGTTCACCGCGCCGATTGAGTTCACGGGCAGTTACTTCGTGATGGTGACAACGCTAGATGCGGTCGACGGCGCAGGTGCGCAGAGCTTCAGTAGCCCGCTGGAGTTCACGCTGGTAGTGACGGGCAACACGCCGCCACCGAATGCCGCCAGCAACCTCGCATACTTCCGCACTGACCTGGACTACGGCACCACCTTTGAGGGCTATAGCTCCCCGCTGGAGCCTGTGTACTACTTCATTTTTGAGGGGACTTCGTCGGATATTATTGATGTGGTCGTCACCAGCGGCGACATTGACCCGGTTGTCTTCCTGTTCGATAGCCGTGGTGAGCGCGTTGCCGTCAACGACGACGCGGAGACCATGATCCTCCCGTCAACGACTGACGCCGCTATCGAGGGCTACGACCTGCCCTCCACCGGGCTGTACTTTGTGTTCGTCACGGATATATCGTTTTACGAACTGCCGGAACTGACCGCCGACGATAACGTTGATGTCGAGGATGTTTTCACTGGCGGCGATTTTGCCATCACAGTAGACCGCTAGCGGTTCGCCCGTCGATTACCGCCCCGCCGTTTTGCAGTTTTAGGCGGGGCGCTGTGCTTTTAGCCACATGCCCACCCAAACCGGGCGTGTGAGCAGCCACAGCAGCAGCATCGCTGCCATGCCGTGATGCTTGTGTGTGTAGTGCAGCATATCCCGGAAGTAAATGCGGTTTGCCAGCCAGGAGCGTGTTGCTGCCTTCTCCCGGTGCGTGATGTGTGCATCCGCCAGGAACCGCAAGCGCCGCCCATTAAAGCGCTGCCCCAGGTCATCTTCAGGGTAGTAGAGCAGCAGGTCATCGTCCAACCACAGTTCTTCGCGCCGCATCAACAGGCAAGACCCCGGCAGCACCGCCACATCACGCGCTTGCTCCCGCGTAAAGCCCTCATCCGTGTACCAGTGATGATCCCGCAGTTGTGCCCGTTTGCTGGGGCGCAACCACCCCAGCGGCGTGTGCTCGTATAACAGGTAAGCGTACGTTGGCACCCGCGAGCAAGTGCGCTGCACGGTGCCGTCCGGGTAACGAAGCTGTACCGTCGCGCCCACATAATCGGGATTGGTGTCCATGAACGTGGTCAGTTTTTCTAACGCGCCGGCGTGTACCACCGTGTCCGGGTTCAGCAGCAGCGCATACTCACCGCTTGCCGCCACAATGCCGATGTTGTTGCCGCCACAAAACCAGGTATTGGTGTGCTGTGCCAGCAGCTTTACACCGGGGAACTGCTGCGCCACCATCGCCGCGCTGCCGTCTGATGAGGCGTTGTCCACAACGATGACCTCCGCCCAACCCATGTACGGTTCTAGCGACTGCAAGCAGTCTTGCAGCAGCGCACAGGTATTGTAGTTGACGATGATAACGCTCAGTTTCATCGCTTGCGGGCGACGACCAGCGTCATAAAGTTGAACCACCACGGCGCGTATTTGTCCGCCACCGCGCCCAGCGCCTCCGCTAGCGGCGAGGTTTCGTAGTAACCCGCACCCCGGAAGGCACGGCCCAACCCCCACAGCGTGAACGAATGGCTGGTAGGGCGTGCCAGCAGCACCCGGAACCCGGCACGCTGCACTTCATCTACGAGCGCTGCCTTGCTGTATGCGCTTTCGTAGAAGTTATCGTCTGTGAGTGTGCTTTGCCCCCGCACGCGCCGCTTAAGCTGCACCAGCCGATAGATCACGTTCGGGTACGGGATCGTCAGCACCAGCACACCATGCTGCTTAAGGGCGCGGTGTGCCTCTTGCAGCGCAAGCCCCATCCCGTGCTCGAAGTGCTCCAGCACACCAAAGGATAGGTACGCGCCCAGTGTGCCGTCGGCAACGGGTAGGTCATGCACATCTCCGGTCATAAGCAGTTGCCCTGGGTCGTGATGCTTTGCCGCTTGCAGCGCATTGTGGGCGTAGTCTAGCCCGAAAACGGGGTACCCCCTTGCTTGCAAAGTGTGTAGCACCGCGCCCAGCCCGCTGCCCGCCTCTAAAATCGGGGCGTCTGTCGGTAGGTAGGGCTGATATGCAGCGATGATCGCCTGTGACCTGGCAGATTGCACCGCTTGTAGTTCTGCTGGCACATCTGCCTGCTGCCAGATGGTTTCCCAGGTGGTGCGGGTGCTATCATAACGATCGACTGGGTGGGCAGTGGGTTGCAAGGTGGGTTCTTTCTGTAACGGCTTGTCTTCGGTTTAAGGTGTGGGCGCTCTTGGGTGCTTTGCCTACGGTTTCCTAACACTTTGTTGCTTGGCGCTGCAAGTTGGGCTATGCTTATGGGCGAATGTGCCCAACTATCAGGGTAGTTCGCAAAGCGTTTTTTTGGAATAGCCTTATGACCGAACAAGAAAAAATCTATCGCATTCGTGGGCTAGAATCAACTGACCGCAACTGGATCGCGGATAAGCTTGATGCTGCGTGGGGGTCTACGCGGGTGGTGAGCCGGGGGACGTTACACTACG
Organism: uncultured Anaerolineaceae bacterium; assembly: GCA_964451095.1. GTDB lineage: Bacteria > Chloroflexota > Anaerolineae > Aggregatilineales > Phototrophicaceae > DAOTTY01. The sequence continues at coordinate 1,175 of CAYVGI010000018.1, read as the reverse complement.
CCCACACCCTGCCGGGCTTCACCATTGTGGATGAAGACGACAACCCGCAGGGGCTTGTGACGTACAACATCAAAATGGGCGAGTGCGAAATTGTCACGCTCAACAGCTTCAATGAAGGCATTGGTGTGGGCAGTGCGCTAATCGACGCTGTGCGCGATGCAGCAGAGAGCGAAAAGTGTACACGCCTGTGGGTCATCACCACCAACGACAACACCCCTGCGATACGCTACTACCAAAAGCGTGGCTTCAAGCTGGTGAAGGTTCACCCCGGCGCAGTGACCGAGGCACGCCGCCTGAAACCGGAAATCCCGCTGACGGGCTTAGACGGCATCCCCATCCGCGATGAGCTTGAGCTGGAAATCCGCCTGGATGGGTAGGTGGGGCAAGCGACCCCCACCCTACCCATATCGCACCTAATGGGTTAGCTACTCGGTGCTCTCACGGTCTACGACCACAAACTCACCATTCTGAACTTCCTGCAAAATGCGGTCGTACACGGGGTCACGGTTTTCATCAAAGCTGAAGTTCCCCAGGGGGCTGTAGAAGCCCTCGATTTGCTCGTCCAGCGCAACACGTACTGCATCCCGGTCGGCGCTGTCCGCACAGCGGATTGCCGTCGCCATTACCCAGGTGCCTGTGTAGGCGTGGGCGGCGAACTGATCTGGCTCGTAGCCAAACTGGTCGATAAAGTTCGCTGTGAACTGTGCGCTCAGCGGGTCATCTGATGTTGGGTGGTAGGAGGTGCCCGCGATAACCCCGGCAGCGTCATCCCCCGCCCCGTCAATGATGCCCGGCGCGTTCAGCCCGTTACCACCGATGATCGGTCCGCTAAAGCCCAGGGAACGTGCCTGCGCGATGATGGGCACTGCCTCTGCTGCGAGTGCTGCCAGCACAATCGCGTCCGGGTCGTCTGCGATGATGTTGGTTAGTTGGGCATTGAAGTCTGTGTCACCGCGCTCGAACGTCTCCTCACGCACAATCTCAATGTCCTGCGCCAACAGCGCGTCGATAAATGCATCATAGCCACTGAGGGTGAAGTCGTCATCGTCCCCATAGAGCACGGACACACGCTGCATTTCCGTCAGTGCTTGTGCTGCCTGCACTGTGTACGGGATCATCGTGCTTTCTGGCATCAGGGCGCGGAAGTAATACTCCCCGACGGTCTGCGGCAGGTC